>NZ_JBQEPD010000008.1:0-222578 GCF_052045675.1 Brucella sp. 22210 | reverse complement strand
AGAATGTCGAGGGCGACGTCGATGATCATGTCTTCCTGACCGCCGACCATGCGGCGCTTGCCAAGTTCGATGAGGATTTCGCGCGTATCGACGCCATAGAGTTTCGAGGCGTTTTCCGCATGACGCAGGAAGCTCGAATAAACGCCCGCATAGCCGAGCGAGAGGCTTTCACGGTCCACCCGCACCGGGCGGTCCTGCAACGGACGCACCAGATCGTCAGCTGCATCCATCAGGCCATAGAGGTCGCAGCCCGTATCAATGCCCTTGCGGTTGAGAACGGCGATCAGGCCTTCAAGCGGCGCATTACCGGCCCCTGCCCCCATGCCTGCCAGCGATGCATCGACGCGAACAGCGCCCGCTTCGATACCGGCAACGGCATTGGCAACGCCAAGCGTCAGATTGTGGTGGGTGTGAACGCCGATTTCTGTTTCCGGACGCAGCGCATCGCGCAGCGCCTTGACGCGCAGCGTATATTGCTCCGGCAACAGCGCGCCTGCCGAGTCGGTGACATAGACGCATTCCGCGCCATAGCTTTCCATCAGCTTCGCCTGTTCGACCAGCTTTTCCGGCTCAGCCATATGCGACATCATCAGGAAGCCGATCGTGTCCATGCCCAGTTCACGTGCAGCCTCGATATGCTGGCGTGATACATCGGCCTCGGTGCAATGGGTTGCAACGCGAACCGAACGTGCACCGGCATCATAGGCTTCTTTCAGATCATGCACCGTGCCAATGCCCGGAATGAGCAGCACGGTGACACGGGCATGCTCGCAGGCGTCGGCAACCGCGCCGATCCATTCGACATCGTCATGCAGGCCAAAACCATAATTGAAGGTCGAACCGGCAAGGCCGTCACCATGGGTGATTTCAATCGCGTCCACCTTGGCTGCATCCAGCGCCTTCGCAATGGCGACGACATCCTTCAGCGTGTATTGGTGGCGGATCGAATGCATGCCGTCGCGCAGCGTGACATCCTGAACATAGAGCTTATCGGGATTGGAGCGGGCCATTATGCAGCCTCCTTGGCAAGCGCTTTTGCTGCCCAATGATCGGCGGTGACCAATGCAGCGGATGTCATGATGTCGAGATTGCCGGCATAGGCAGGCAGATAATGTGCAGCGCCTTCCACCTCGAGCAGGATCGTCGTCTTGAGACCCGATACGAGCCCGATGCCCGGCACG
The DNA here is from genome assembly GCF_052045675.1 of Brucella sp. 22210. NCBI lineage: Bacteria > Pseudomonadati > Pseudomonadota > Alphaproteobacteria > Hyphomicrobiales > Brucellaceae > Brucella > Brucella sp. 22210. The sequence continues at coordinate 221,397 of NZ_JBQEPD010000008.1, read as the reverse complement.
CGAACCGGCGCATTATCGCCGATGACTTCGAACTGCACTTTCTGCTTCAGGCGATAGCCCGGCACATAGGCCTGAACCGTCTTGACCATTTCGGCAATCGAAGCCTCGATGGCTTCGCGGCTGCCGCCCTGCGACAGAACAAACACCGTATCGCGCATGATCAGCGGAGGTTCGGCAGGGTTGAGAATGATCAGCGCCTTGCCGCGTTCGGCACCGCCCAGATCACGGATCGCCTTCGACGTGGTTTCGGTGAATTCATCGATATTGGCGCGGGTGCCGGGACCAGCCGAACGCGACGAGATCGAAGCGACGATTTCGCCATAGACCACGCGGTCGGTGGTGCGCTTGACGGCATAGACCATCGGGATCGTCGCCTGACCGCCGCATGTGACCATGTTAACGTTCGGCTCGTCGATATTGGCATCGCCATTGATGGCCGGAATGGTGAAAGGGCCGATGGCGGCAGGTGTCAGGTCGATGACCTTCTTGCCGTCCTTCTGCAACAGCGCGTCATTATGCAGATGCGCCTTGGCCGAGGTTGCATCGAACACGATATCGATATCGCGATATTCCGGCATACGCAGCAGCCCGTCGATGCCTTCATGGGTGACCGGCACGCCGAGCCGTGCGGCGCGTGCCAGACCATCCGAATTCGGATCAATGCCGACCATTGCGCCCATTTCGATATTCTTCGACGTGCGCATCACCTTGATCATCAAATCCGTGCCAATATTGCCGGAACCAATGATCGCGCATTTCTTCTTGGACATAGTGGGTCCTTTCTGATCTTCAAGCCGGTTATTAAAGGCCTTGCTTAAAGTTCAACCGCAGCCAATTCCTGCAAACTATAGCTTGGCTCAACGGCAACCGTATTGCGCAGAGGATGACCAAACCCTTCAGCCATGATCTCGAAAACATCGCCGAGTTGGGTGTGAATTTTATCGGCAAATGAAAGCGTGGCTGTGCCGAACATATGGACATGAACATCGCCCGGCTGGCGGAAAATCCCGTATTTGAAATGGTGATATTCGAGATTGGCAATCGTGTGGGACATGTTCGCCTCACCAGACAAAAACGGCTTTTCCCATAGAACTCTGTCATCACGCAGAATGCGACTAGTCCCCCGAATATCCAGAGGCGCAGCACCAATCCGGATTTCCGGTCCCAAGGAAGCTGGACGCAGCTTGGAATGGGCAAGCCAGAGATAGTTGCCCCGCTCCGTCACATGATCGGAGAACTCATTGGCCACGGCAAACCCCAAGCGCATCGGGCGACCGTCATCTGCGATAACGTAAATTCCCGCTATCTCCGGCTCTTCCCCGAAATCCTGTGCGAATGCCGGCGAAACCAATGCCGCATCAGGTGCGGCTAGCGTGTGGCCGTTGCCTTTGTAAAACCATTCCGGCTGCACGCCTGGTTCACCTGCCAACGGTTTGCCGCCTTCAAGGCCCATACGGAACATCTTCATGGAATCCGTTAGTTCGGCTTCTTCTGTCATGACTTTCGCATGCATGCTGTCACGGGTCGCAGCCGACCCCAGATGGGTGAGCCCCGTGCCGGTCAAATGTAAATGTGCAGGATCGAAATGAGTAATCGGCGGCAGGTAGAGGCCATCGGCGGCAAGCCTTTCCGGTTCAAACTGCGCTCCGAAGCCTTGTCCCTTGACCTGATCGACGAGGCTCCTACCGCTTCTGGCCGCAGCAAGCGCCAGCTCGCGCACGCTGGCCGCGCCAAGCACTTCGCGCGCTGGTTCGCCGTCCTCCCGTGCAAGAACGCGGATCGTTCCGTTCTCGTCCTGAATTTGAGATAACAACATTTCCAAACTACCTTTGCTGGAGCGTTACATGCTCAGGATCAGCTTGCCGAAATTGTCGGCAGCTTCCAGCATGCGATGTGCTTCCATTGCGTCACTGAAGGGCAAAACCCCGTGGATGGTCGGCGCGATTGCGCCCGATGCGAGAACCGGCAACCAGCATTGGCGGAAACGCTCGACAACTTCGGCTTTCTCGTCTGCCGTATGCGGCCGCAGGGTAAAACCACGTAGCTGCAGCATCTTGGTCAGAATGGCGGGCACATCAGCCTCGGCCTTTCCGTCGCTGAGCAGCCCCACGAATGTTATGCGGCCTCGCCAGCGTAAAAGTGCGATATGACGCGCCAGATATGCGGGGCCGACAAAGTCTTCGATCACATCTATGCCATCAGGGTAGATCTCGCGGGTTGCCTCTGCAAAATCTACCTCGCGATAATTCAGAACATTTGTTACGCCCCAATCGCGCAGGCGACGGGCCTTGTCCTCGCGCCCCACCGTTGTAATGATTTCCGCCCTTACATGTTGCGCCATGCGGATCGCAGTACTGCCGACGGCGCTACCGCCCGCGTGAATTAGTACCCGCTCACCCGCCTTAAGGCGCGACAATTCGAATAAGGTCTCATGGGCCGTACAGAATGTTTCAATGACTGCAGCTGCCTGCACATCATCCCAGTCTGAAGGAACCACAACCACATGCCGCCAGTCGGCGACAGCGTATTCTGCATAACCACCGCCGGAAAGAAGAGCTGCAACCCGCTTGCCGCGTAGATAATTTGGTACGTCGCCGCCCGTTTCGACAACCTCACCGCCGCATTCAACGCCCAGCACGGGATTTGCGCCCGCAGGCAATGGATAGATACCTGCTCGCTGCATAGCATCAAGCCGATTGACCCCCACAGCGCCAACACGGATCAGCACCTCATTCGCAGTCGGTGTCGGGCGCTCCACTTGCATAAAACGCAGCGCTTCCGGCCCACCCGGTTCCGGAGCATGACAGATTTTCATCATAGACACGGATCAGTTTCCTCCAGTTTGCTCGGCAGGCTTGCGCATTTCAGCATGGAACCATTGTTCCTGAATGAAGCGATACTCCCCTTCATATCCGCGCCTGACACGAGCAAAGCCGGGAAAGTGGATATGCATTCCGCCAACAAGAAGGTCTTCATCGACACAGCGCTGCAGAATCCTGCGACGCGACAAAGCAGCAGCAGGCGTATCGGTGTCGAAAATCATCCCAACATCAGGATCGGCAAGCTGCACCTCGGGCACATGAACAGTGTCCCCCCAAATGATCATTGCTTCACTGCGGGAGCGCAGAATGTAGCAGCTGTGTCCCGGCGTATGTCCAACGGATGGAACAGCAACGATCCCGGGCAGAACTTCGCACTCAGCATTGAAAATGCGTACGTTATCAGCGAGATAAGGCGTTATCTGAATGCGTCCAGCATCAAAGTAAACGCGCTTCTGGCGCTCCGTAGCGCGAGCTTTTGCCTCGTCATCGAACCAATGCTGAATTTCCGCCTCATGAACATGAACAACCGCTTGCGGAAAAAGCTTAACGCCGGTTTCCGGATTGGTGAGACCATTGGAATGATCTGGATGGATATGGGTCAAAAGCACGTCAGTGACCGCTTCTGGCGCGATATCTAGCCGTGCGAGAAGTTCGGGCAATCGCCCGCAAGTTGGCCCCATGATGTCGCCCGAACCGCAGTCGATAAGGATAACCCGGCTTTCATACCGGACAAGAAACGCGTTGATCGACACAACTGGAGGCGCAATCCGTGTCTCAGCGGTCAGAAACTGTTCCAGCCGCCCAGCATCGCCATCACGGAAAATATCGAAAGTGTCGTAGGCGACGTAGCCGTCGCAAAGCGTTGTGACCAACATATCGCCCAGCGGGCGATGATAAATAGCTGGTATCTGTTCGAAGCCGCTCATATGTGCCTGCCTTTCCCGACAAGTGCCGGTTGCGGCGTTTCAATGAGGTCGTAAAGCTCCGCAAGCCGGCGGCGTAGTTCGGCGCGTGACAGTTTGCCGATTGCATTGCGCGGCAACTCATCAATGGCGACAAAAAGCCTTGGCCGCTTGTACGAGGTCATGCTGGCCAGTGCAGGGGCCAGACGCTCCTGCCAATCCGATGGTGGACACTCGGCAACCAAAGTGACTATTTCACCCCAATATTCCGACGGAAAGCCGAGCGCGATTATTTCGGTTTCGGGAAGTGCGGCGGCCAGCGCTCGTTCGACCTCATCTGGGGCTACTTTGTAGCCGCCGGTTTTCATCATGTCGGACTGGCGTCCCACGAGAAAAAGACAGCCCGTCCGGTCAATCCTTCCTAGATCACCGGTATCGTGAAACTCGCCGGGCGCAAGCATCTTCAGGCCGCTGACCGTGATGTAGCCCCGAAACATATGCGGGCTATGCAGGAAAATATGCCCCGGCTCGCCGTCTCGAAGTACGCGACCTTCATCGTCGCGAATTTCAATCCGCACGCCCGTTGCCGCCCAGCCGACGCACAGCCCCTCATCGCTGCTGGCGTTTCCGGCATAGGCTTCGGCGGTCTCGGGAGGTGAGAGCACGGTGATGGGATTGAACATCTCGCTTTTCCCGTAGGTGACGCGGATGATCTCACCAAATTGCGCAACAGCCTTGTGATACAGCATCGGGGACAGAGGAGCCGTTCCTGTCAGTATCGTATGCAATTGCGGCTTGGCGCTGTCGGTTTGTTCCAACGCCTCGGTCAACTTGGAGAGCACTGTCGGCGGCGCAAACATTTCAGTGATCGAACCTGACGCCAGAAGCGGCAGAACGGCGGCTGTATTCACACCATGCATCAGATGCACGCTCGCGCCTTCGGCAAGATAAGCGAAGGTCAGCAGTGAACTCCCATGCGAAAAGGGCGTCATCAAGAGAATGCGGTTTTGCGCGCCCGGACGAGTGGGAAGAACCGAACGCAAGAGAAGCCCCGCCGTCCAGCGTCCGAGATGCGTGTGGATAGCACCCTTAGCGGGCCCCGTGGTGCCACTTGTGAAAACGATACGGCTCGGCGTTTCCGGCTCCACATCCGGCCACCCTTCCGCCGTCAGCGGGCGCGGTGCGCATTTGCGCACATCCTCCACCGCAACGCACGGCGTCAATGTCATCGTTGTCGCTCGGTCGAGAAGCACAATCCGAGTACCCGTGCAGGAGACCGCGTGATCGAACTCTTTCTGGCTGAGTACGGGATTAATCGGAACCTCTGTCGCTCCAGTCAGCGCAACGGCATAGCTTGCCGCCGCGGCCAGCATCGAATTTTGAAAAACCGTTGCGATAAAATCACCGGGACCAAAGCTAAGCGCACTCAGACGATCGGCAATGCCCGCCGCACGGTCAACAATTTCAGCGATTGTATGGCTACCCTCAGCATCAATGATGCCGACACGCTGACCATAGCGTCCGCGCATGGTCGCAAGTTCATTTCCCCAATGCATTTGATCCTCCCGTATTCACAGTACTTCCTCGGGAAAATGTTCAGGCCCAAGCGGGTCCTCATTGTTCGCCGCCAAGGCCCGAGACCATTTTTCCAACCACCAACCATAGGGTTCAGGCCAACTGGAAAAATCGCGTTCTACTCCCATCTCCCAGGCCACATGGCGCACCCAAAAAGGGTTGAACAGCATCTGGCGGCCGATACAGATCAAATCGGCCTTGCCCTCGCGGAGAATGGTTTCAGCATATTGGCCCGTGCGGATCATACCAACAGCGGCGGTTGGCATTCCTGCTTCGCGACGCAGTCTTTCAGACAGTGCCACCTGATAGCCCGGTCCCCGCGACAGGTTCGAGTTGGTCGCGCCAGCACGCATATTGCCGCCAGAGGAACAGTCGATGAGATCGACACCCGCAGCCTTCAGCGCTCGGGACAGCACGACGCTTTCGTCTTCGGTCCAGCCGCCGTCGATCCAGTCCGTCACCGAAAGCCTCGCAAAAAGCGGCATCGAATCCGGCATAATTGAGCGAAGCCGGTCAACCACCATCAGGGGCAGGCGCATTCGGTTTTCAAGATTACCGCCAAAACGGTCGGTGCGCTGATTGGCCAATGGCGAAAGAAAGCTCTGGAGCAGATAGCCATGCGCCAAATGTAGTTCGAACAAATCAAACCCTGCGAGAATAGCCCGACGAGCACCCGCTGCGTAGGCATCAACGATACCATCAATCTGCTGTTCACTCATTTCGACCGGCGTTAGCCAGCTTTCCGATAACGGAATGGGTGAAGCTCCCATCGGATAAAGCTGAATATCGCCCGCAGCCAGATTGCGCTCAGAAATCGGACCGTTACCTTCGTGCGCGCGCTGTTGCCCGCCCTTGCGCCCGCCATGACTGATCTGGATGGCAGTCTTCGCGCCATAGCGTTTCATCTCGGAGACCAATCGCGCCATTGGCTCGATATGGCTGTCGGACCAAAGACCGGGATCGCCGTTGCTCACACGACCGGCGCGGGTCACGAAAGTCTGCTCCATGATGACAAGACCCGCGCTTCCCATGGCCATGCGTTCATAATGCGCGAACTGAAAGGGCGTCAGGCACCCGTCTTCCGCCGAATAAGTACCCATGGGCGAAACGACGATGCGATTTTTCAAAGTCACGCCGCGCACATGGTAGGGATGGAATAGAAGTGGTCCTTTTGTCATCTGGTATTCCGATCCTATCGGTTACCGGTCAATGCGAGCGTGTCACGCAAAACGTCGGCAATCGGAATATTCGCCCCGTCATCAAGCGCCGCGAAGAGTTTCGCGGCGTGATCACGCGCAACACCAACCGGGGCTCCAAGCTTGGTCAACCTGCGCTCGAACACATCCAGAGAACGTTCCTGTGTTTGATAGATCAGATTGCGTGGCATTTCCTGAGAATGCGCTTCGCGTTCACTGCCATCCTTCATGGTCACCGTCAGCAGCGAATCCCACGCACCGTTAACCGCGTCGGGGATAACAGCCGTCTTGGCGATCAGATCGAGGACCAGCGGATCGTTGCGCAGCTCATTGCCCATGTCATAGGTGATGTCACCTTGCGACAGCATAGTCGCCACTGCAAAAGCGGTGCTTGCCTGCGTCTGAACCAAACGTTCGTAAGGGCCCTTAAAGTTGGTGCCTGGATAGGCCGTGAATGGCTCCCAGAGTGTCACCTTGATGTCAGCAATCTCGCGCGGATCGATTTTGTCCAAGTAGAGCTTCTGCGCAGCCATGGCTGCTGCCATGTTGTCCCCGAGTGTTGCGTAGGGCTTCGCTTGTATGGAGTTCATGATCGCCGGATCGGGGGGCAGAGACCACACTTCCGGGGTGGCATCCATACCGGCCACTGTGGCCAGAAAACCTTTCGGACCATCAAGAGCCTGCGGCGCGCCCGTGACGCCTGCCTCGGCAAGACAGGCTGCAATCAGCCCGCCCTGTGCTGCGCGGCCATTCTGTACACGCCATTCATCGGCACCAGCACGAACCGGTTCTAACGTGCCTGCGGTGGTGGATGCAGCGATCGAAACAGCGGAGCCTGCTTGTGTCGCATTTAGTCCGAGAAGAGCAGCACTACCGGCAGCAGCAGCGATAGTGCCGAAGGTTGGGCTGGTGCGAAATCCGCGTGCAATCAGTTTCCGCGCGACGACTTCATTACGCCCGAGCCAGTTGATCACACTATAGCCAGCGACAAGCGCGCGAAGCACATCTTCAAGCGTCGCACCGTTGCGCTCACCAAGCGCGACAATAGCAGGGGGCACAAGCGAGCCGGGATGTGTCCAGGATTCATGGTCCGTGTCATCCTGAAAATGCGCATGTACCGCGAGGCCATTGGCGAAGGCAGCTTCGCTTGCCGAAAAACGTGCGCCGGATATCCATGCGGTCGCGGAATTGGGGGCACCCTCACCCAGCGGATATGACAAAGCAACCGCTGCCCGCGCAGTGGGTTCTGTGCGCGCCGAAAGTGCCAAACCCAATGCATCGAGCAGGCAGATCAAAGCCTTTTCCCGAACGGAACGTTCCAGTATCAATGTGGAATAACTGGCAAGGTAGTCGCCAAGAATCTGGCTTGCGATTTTCATAGTGTCCTTCTCCCAAAAGACGAATTTTTTATTGTGATGGGCCCTACCGCCTATCCGCGGCTGTAAAGCCAGGCACGGCTGGTTCCTATACCGGCCTTGCGCAGGCGCACGAGGCTCAAGGCATGGCTCCAGGCCGCAGCGAAAACATCCAGCACTGTCGCTTTGTCGATCTGTTTGAGGCCTTCGCGTGCCAGAATTTCCGCCATCACGCCCTCGGCCGGAACAATAACTTCCGCCCCCCGCGCAATTAGCTCCCGCGCAGTTGCCGTAAACGTTTCAATTAATTGAGCGGGCTCGTCGCGCGCTGCAATAAGCTCATATTCGTCCATGCCGGGCGATAGCGCCGTGACCTCCAGGACCCGTGTTTCCAAATGATGCTTGGCCACCGAGAGCTTGGTCATGTAGGCAACATTCGGAGCGTTCGAAATCAGACCAATTTGTCCACCAAGCGAACAACCGGTCAGCAGAGCAGCTTCCGTCAGCGAAACAACTGGAATATCGACAGCCGTACGCATCTCTCGCAGATATGGCTCGCTAAATGACCCCATGATGAAGGCGTCATAGCCCTGCTTCTCTGCCTCGACAGCCTGCTCTACGATAGGTGCAAGCACACGATGATAGAGATAGGCGTTGCCAAGAGCATCGCTTGGGCTCTGGTCGCCGTAAGTACCCTCCGGTAAGCCCTGAACATGCACTTCAGCCTCGCCATCCAGCAAATTGCGGGCATGGGCTTCTATACCGCGCTTGTAGGCGTCAATTCGGCTCAACTCATTGACCGATTGGTGCCAGAATTTCATTGCCATGCTTTTTCCTCCCTAAGTTCTCCCGTTCAGGCGGAAGCTTGGCTCTTCACAGCTGCGGCGGTGGGAAACACCTCTGGTCCCATCGGCTTTTCGCCGTTGGACGAAAGTGCCCGGCCCCATTTTTCGAGCCACCAGCCATATTGCGGCGGCCAACCGGAGAAATCGCGATTAACGCCAAGCGCCTCGGCCGCATGATGTGCCCAGAACGGATCAAACAGCGCCTGACGGCCCAGGCAAATCAGATCAGCACGGTCTTCCTGCAATATGGCTTCCGCGAATTCCGGCGTCCGGATCATGCCGACAGCGGCAGTTGGAATGCCCGTTTCCTTGCGTATCTGCTCAGCGAAAGGCACCTGATAACCCGGACCACGACCAAGGCTGGAATTGGTAGCACCGATGCGTAGATTGCCGCCGGAGGAACAGTCGACAAGATCGACACCCGCGTCGGACAATGCGCGCGCCAGAACGACACTGTCCTCCATCGTCCAACCACCATCGATCCAGTCTGTGGCTGAAATGCGCGCGAGAAGCGCCATGGAATCAGGGATGACCTGCCGTACGGCGCGCACGACTTCCAGCGGAAAGCGCATACGATTTTCGAGACTGCCGCCATAGTCGTCAGTGCGCTGATTGGCGAGCGGCGACAGAAAGTTCTGCAAAAGATAGCCGTGCGCCATATGGATCTCGATGAGGTCGAAACCTGCAAGCATCGCGCGTTTTGCTGCGGCGACAAAAGCCGACCGAAGGCCGTCAAGGTGATCCAGAGAAATCGGTTCCGGCGTCAGCCAGCCCTCGCCTAGTGGCAGCGCCGATGGCGCCAGTGGTACCCATTGTTCTTCCCCCATCGCCAGATCACGTTCGGTCAAGGGTCCGTTACCGCGAATGGCGCGCTGCATACTGCCCTTGCGCCCACCGTGATTCAGCTGAATGCCGGTCTTCGCACCATAAGATTTCATATGACTGACAATCGACCGCATTCCAGCAATCTGGCTGTCATCCCAAAGGCCCGGATCACCATTCGTCACGCGGCCACGTCGGGTGATAGAGGTCTGCTCCACCATGACCAAGCCAGCGCCGCCCATGGCAAAATTCGCGTAATGCGTATGGTGAAAGGGCTGCAATTGCCCGTTCTCCGCCGAATAGGTTCCCATCGGCGAAATCACGATGCGGTTTTTCAGCGTCACACCACGCAGTTTGAATTCGGAAAATAATCGGACATTCGTCGGCATTTTTGCTCCTCCACAAATTTCCCGGACTATGCCTTTTGACAGGCATAGCTCTCCCGTTCCGCGACCATGCGAGCGCGGATTGCATCATTCCCTGTTGGCGATTGCCGGTTACTTCGGCGTCAAATCCCCCACGAGAGGCGGCGTGCAGGACGCCTGCGCATTGAACGTGGTTGGAATGATGACGCGACGTGGCTCTTCCCTTTTCCCGTGCGCAATCAGATCAAGCAGCAAGGCCGCAGCCGTTGCGCCCACTTCGTTTTGATCCCAGCTGACGACAGCAATCGGCGGCTGATGCAGATCGGCCAGTTCGCTTTGCCCGGACCCAACGACCGAAATATCCTGCGGAATGCGCAGTCCCCGCGTGCGAACCGCCTTCAACACGCCCGCAAGCATATCAATGCCGCCTGCAATAATGGCTGTCGGAGGTTGTGACATTCCGAGCAGAGAAGACGTCACTCGATAAGCCTGATCGCGTAAAAAGCTCTCTGCAATGATCAGTTCCGGGGCTGGTTCCAAACCGCGCTCCTTGTAAGCGCGCATGAAGCCGCGAACGCGTGCGCCACCCGGGTGCAACCTGGTCGGGCCCGTCAAAAGTGCGATGCGACGATGACCAAGATCAAGCAAATGGCCTGTCGCCTGAGCAATACCGGCCTCGTGATCGGCATAGACGGCGTTGCACCATGACGGTTGATCGCGGTCGATCATTACGAACGGCACAGGTAACGTGCGCAGCAGCTCTTCAAACTCGCCTTCTATCGGCGTATAAGGCCCCATCAATACGCCATCGACCTGCCCGCTCGAAAAGCTGCGCAGCAATTCAACCTCGCGGTTGCGGCGGCCTTCGGAATTCGCGATCAGCAGTGCATAACCGGACTCATTGAGCATGTTATGTGCCGTGGATACAAAACCGCCCAGTTGCGCAATATTGATTTCGCGCAGGATGCAGCCCACCGTCTTTGTCCGCCCCATGCGCATCGACTTTGCTGCGGCATTGGGCACATAGCCTAATTCCGCAATCGCACTTTCAACCGCCTTGCGGATCTGCGGACGCACATCGGCAGCATCGTTGACCACGCGCGAAACCGTACCGATCGATACGTTAGCGAGCAAAGCGACATCGCGTATGGTTGGGGTTTTGGCCATGTTCGATCCGTAGCGAAGCCTTTCAGATTTCAAAGTTCCATTGTTCGGTAGCGACCCTATATCCGGTTCCCTCCCGCACAAGCCAGCCGAATCCGGGGAAATGAATATGCATTCCGGCAACGAGCGTGTCCTGTTCGAAAATCCGTGCCAGCAGGTTTGTGCGGTTACGAGCCGCCATATCCGGATCATGATCGAAGCTCATTGAAACTTCGGGACGGGCAACCTGAATTTCGGGAACATGTGCAAGATCGCCCCAGACAATCATCTGCTTGCCTTCCGAATTCAAGAGCCAGGTACTGTGGCCCGGCGTATGGCCCGCGCATTCCACAAGCGTAATGCCTGGCAGCACCTCTTCACCATCGCCAGCAAGTCTTAATCGCCCATCACGATACGGGTCCACCTGCTCACGCGCCCAACCGAAGTAACGAAGTCGCTTACGTTCGTCTGCTGCTTGCATTTCGGCATCTGAGTACCAGTGCTCGATTTCCTTGCGGTTGGCGATGACCGTCGCATTCGCAAACAATCGTTCACCCGTCACAGGGTCGGTCAGTCCACAGGAATGATCCGGATGACAATGCGTGAGGAGAATATGGTCCACCTCCTCCGGCCGCACGCCAGCTACCTCCAGATTTTCGAACAATTTGCCCGCCGTCGGACCGAATTTTTCGCCGGAACCACAATCAATCAACACGGTGCCGGCAGGACCGCGCAGGAGGAAACAATTGACCGAGATTCTCGGCGGTGAAACCCGATGATCCCGCGCCATCATCTCATCGACTTCATGCGGTTCGAATTCACGGAAAATATTATAACCCATCTCAACATAGCCGTCGGAAAGGGCTGTCACGAGAAAAGAACCGAAGCGGCGATGATAGACGCCGGGTATCTGTCGGGTGGGCAAGCTGTTCATCACAAATCGTTCCAGATCAAATATGCATGCATTTCATATCGGGCCGTTGTTTCATCACATCAGATCAAGCTCGCGCAGATCTTTCATTGCCTCAATGCGGTATAGCTTTTCAAACAACGGACCCAGCTTTTCTTCGGGCAGGAGAATGCCAGCGCAATCCTCGAATTTTTCCTTCAAAGCTTCACGGTCAAGCTGCATCTGCCAGCTTCCACGTGCATGTTCCACCGGTTCATGACGCAGCACTGTGCCATCTTTCAGGGTGATCCAGACGAGATCGAACGGTGCAAACGGTAGATCTTCGCCCGCTTCTTCTTCACTGACCGTCACCTCGACACGCTCCAGCATAGACTGCACGTCGCTGCGACTGACGAATTCATCTGTCAACTCCTTCAGTCCCACTCGTCGGGCCACGACAGCACTCGCCATTGCGAACTCCATCGAGAATTTGGCTGCCAGACCGGTCTGCGGACGGGCATTGCGCAACATGAGTTGCTGGGTCACACCTGTATGAACATTGATTTTCGCGATTTCGGATGGAGCAATATCGTTTTCATCAACAAGATCGAGCATGGCATCAATAGAACGATGGGTCGCATAGCATGTAGGATAGCGTTTAATATTGACGCCATAACGCGCAGCCATCGATTCCTCACCAATTTTGAACGCATCGGCGCTCAAAGTCGGAGCCCCTGACGGTGAAAACGATTGCAGGAAACCTACCCGGTGCTCAAGCGCATCAGTGCTACCGGTGTAGCCTGTCTTGGCAAGCCGCGCAGCCTGAATGCCTGATTGCGCCGTTCGTCCGGCATGCAACGACTTGGTCATCGAACCAAAGTTTGCAACCAAACCAGCCGCGAGCGAAGCAGCAATGGCCAACGCATGTGCGGTTTCTTCAGAAGAGAGCTTGTTGAGCCTAGCAGCACCAGCAGCACAGGCCAGCGTACCCATGACCGCGGTGGGATGGAACCCACGGTCATGTAAGCGTCCCGCCTCGAGTGCCGCCAGATGAGCCCATAATTCGTAACCGACGAGATAGGCTTCCAGCACCTCCTGGCCAGAGGATTGCAGCGCATGTCCTTCCGCCAAGATCATGGGTACCAGCACCGCACTGGGATGACCGGCAAGCGCCACATCATCAAAGTCCAGAACATGGGCCGCCACGCCATTGACGAGTGCGGCATCCGCCGCACCATATCGCTGGCCGTTGACGGCACCGGGTGCGTCATTGCTTCCACTGGCAGGCGTTGCAATCGTCGCGACGAGTTCGACCGCCGGTTCACGCGCGCCAGCAAGCATAGTGCCGACACAGTCCACGATACCGATGCGTGCGGCGTGAACCGCCTCTGCCGGAACATGAGCGAGGTCGAAATCCTTGATGAACTCCGCGGCCTTGATCGTGATGCTATCCATGATGGACCTCAATAGGACCGTGGGAGACCCAACATGTGCTGACCGACATAGGCCAGGATCATGTTGGTCGAGATCGGCGCAGTCTGATAAATGCGGCACTCACGCCACTTCCGTTCGATGCCGTATTCCACTGCATAACCGAAGCCGCCAAACGTCTGCAGCGCAGTATCAGCTGCTTTCCAGGTCGCCTCCGAGGCAAGCAGTTTGGCAATATTGGCTTCGCCACCACAGGGTTGGTGCGCGTCGAACAAGGCAGCAGCCTTACGGGCCATGAGATCGGCGGCTTCAAGTTCCGCATGGGCGCGAGCAATAGGGAATTGCACACCCTGATTGGCGCCAATTTCGCGATTGAAAACGCGACGTTCCTTGGCATATTCCACCGCGCGGCGGACCATATAGCGGCCATCGCCAACACATTCCGACGCAACGAGAATGCGTTCTGCATTCATGCCATCCAGAATGTAGCGGAAACCTTTGCCTTCCTCACCGATTAGTGCTGACGCCGGTACGCGTAGATTTTCGATGAAAACTTCCGTCGTGTTGTGGTTGATCAATGCGTTGATCGGACGAATGTCAACACCGTTTCCACGCGCTTCACGCAGATCGATCAGGAAAACCGAAATGCCGTCCGTTTTCTTGGCAACCTGATCAAGCGGCGTGGTGCGGGCTAGAAGCAGAAGGAGATCAGAATAAAGCGCGCGCGATGTCCAGACTTTCTGGCCGTTAATCACATAGTGATCACCGTCACGCACGGCACGGGTTTTGAGCTGCGTCGTGTCCGAACCAGTCGTCGGCTCTGTCACGCCAAAGGCCTGGAGGCGCAGCCGTCCCGCGGCAATCTCAGGCAGGTAAGTGCGCTTCTGCTCCTCAGAACCGTGGCGCAGCAATGTGCCCATGATATACATTTGCGCATGTGCAGGGCTCGCCTGACAGCCACAGGCATTGATTTCTTCCAAAATCACAGCCGCAGCGCGCAGTGGCAATCCAGCTCCGCCAAATTCTTCCGGGATGAGCGCCGCCAGAAAGCCTCCATCTGTCAATTCCTGTACAAATTCAGACGGGTATCCAGATTTTTCATCCAGCTTTGCCCAGTAATCGAGCGGATAGTTTTCACAAATTCGACGGATCGATTCACGCAGTTCCGGAAAGTCTTCGCCCAGTTCCATGGTAGCGACGGTATTGGTCATAGCGTAGTCTCACTTTGCGACTGAAAATGTTTTGGGAAGACCGGCGCGTGCTATCGCGCCGCTGTAGCGTTCTTCTTGGCCAAGCCACGCTTCGACAGCGCGGCGGATATCCAGCAGTGCATCAATGTCGACACCAGTAGAAAAACCCATGCTTTCAAGCATATAGGCTGTATCTTCCGTGTTGATGTTACCTGTTGCACCCGGTGCAAATGGACATCCGCCAAGCCCGGCCAGCGAACTGTCGAACGCACGGACGCCGGTTTCCAACGCGGCTGCCACATTGGCGAGGCCGAGGCCGCGCGTATCGTGGAAATGACAGATGATGCGGCGTCCATCTGCGATCTCGACAATCGGCGGCAGGATTTCGTGGACCTGCGCCGGATTGCCGTAACCGACCGTATCCGCCACGATCAGCTCGTCTGCCCCCATATCCGTCACACGGCGGGCAATCTCGAACACGCGTTCCGGCGCGACATAACCTTGCAGTGTGCACCCAAAACTGGTTGCCAGCCCACAGGCGAGCACCATATCGCGACCAGCCTCCGACTGTTTTAGCGCCACGATGCGCCCGAATTCCACGACCGCCTCTTCCGCAGAGCGACGGACATTGGCCTGACTATGGGCTTCAGAAACTGAAAGCACGTAGTTGATATGGCGAAAGCCAGCGGCAAGCGCCCGCTCGGCGCCTTTGAGATTGGGCACCAGTGCTGAACAGACCACGCCAGAAAAGTCAGGCAAGCTGGTAGCCAAAACGTCGGCATCAGCAAATTGCGGCACGATCTTCGGCGGTACAAAAGAAGTCAGTTCGATTTCGCGGACACCAGCCGCAATAAGCCGCCTTGCCCATTCGCGTTTGCGATCGGTCTCGAGAAAGCGTTTTGCCATCTGAATTCCGTCGCGAAGTCCCACTTCGCGCAAGGTCACATGCTCTGCCATGACCTAAACTCCCCTGAAGACAGGTGGGCGCTTTTCATTGAAAGCCCGCACGCCTTCGTGACGGTCCTCCGTCGACACCATGCGGTTGTAGCATTCGATCTCGAAAGCCAGACCGTCAGCCAGTGACATTTGCAAACCGCGATGAATAGACTGCTTGGCCTGGCGCACAGAAATAGGCGCGTTGCCCGCTATACGACGCGCAGTGGCAAGTGCTGCACCAAGAAGCTCGACCTGCGGGAACACACGATTGATAAGCCCCCACTCAAATGCCTCTTGCGCCGCAAAAGGCAGGCCAGTGAGGATAACTTCCTTGGCGCGTCGTTCTCCCATGGCGCGCGGCAGGTTCTGCGTACCACCCGCACCTGGCATGATGCCGAGCGTTACCTCGGTCAATGCGAAACGTGCATTTTCAGACGCATAGGCAAAATCAAGAGCTGCCGTAATCTCGCAGCCCCCACCATAGGCCGCACCATTGATTGCACCGATCAGCGGCACCGGACAGGCAATTATTGCGCGGAGCATGCGCTCAAACATTGCATGCTGGCGCAACCATTGCGCATCGGTCATGCCATTGCGTTCCTTCAGGTCACCGCCTGCGCAGAAGGCCTTTTCGCCGGAACCCGTCAGCACAATCGCGCGCACGCCTTCGGAAACGACCTGGAACCTCTCGAAAAGGTCCATCAGTTCCTCGCCCATCCGGGTGTTCATCGCATTGGCTGCTTGCGGCCTATTGAGCCGGACTAACAGCACATGGTCATCGATGCGCTCCAGTTCGAGCGTTTCATAAGTGCGTTCCATCAGCTTTCCTGTCGAATTGTCTGGTTGTGCGCTCCAAGTGTGGGCGCTGAACCGCCCGACGTTGGGCGAGCGTCATCAATGGTGAATGGGAGGCCGATCCACTTCTGCCCGTCAGCTTCCGTCACAATACCAACAGCCTCGGTCTGCGGATGGGTCCAGACCTTGTCGATGGTCAAAAGCGGGCAATTCGGCACACTGACAGCGTCGAGTTTTTCGCCGAGTTCGCTGACCGTGAGTTTAGCGACCGCGGCCGCGATCTGTGGTATCAACTCGTCGCGCAGCAACACTCTGTCGCGGTTCTGCGCAAACCTCTGATCTTTAGCCAGATGCTCCAGCCCCGGTAACGCCTGGCAGAGTTTTGCAAACAACCGGTCATTGCCCGCTGCGATCATCACCCAGCCGTCATCCGCCTCGAAGGCCTGATAAGGCACAATTTCAGCCAGGCCGGAACCATGAGGCTTGCGCACTTCGCCTGCAACCGCATGCGCGGCAAGCGGGATGGTCATCCAGGCAAGCCCAGTCTCAAACAGAGACGTTGCGATATGCGCGCCTTCGCCATTTTTATTGCGCTCAAGAAGGGCTGCCAACAGGCCGATGACGGTCCACATCCCCGACCCCATATCCACCAGCGACACACCGACGCGGACGGGAGGACGATCCGCTTCGCCGGTGATGGACATGATGCCAGAGGAAGCCTGCGCCAGCGGATCATAACCAAGCTTGCGCGACAGCGGGCCAGTTTTGCCAAAAGCGCCGATATCACACCAGATCATACCAGGCGCCTGCCGCCGCATCTCGTCGACATCAACACCGAATTTGGTGAGCAGACCAGGTCTCAGGTTCTGGATAACAGCATCAGCCCCAAGGATCAGCTTCTTGAGATGCGCACATTGTTCTGGGTCTGAAAAATCGAGTGTGAGACTTTCCTTTCCCCGGTTTAGAGCGTGAAATGCGGTGGCGTCTTCTTTGAAGAAGGGGGGCCCCCAACCGCGCGCATAATCCCCAGTGGAAGGGTTTTCAATCTTGATTACCCGTGCTCCCAACTCTGCCAGAATAAGGCCTGCATAGGGAGCGGCCACGCTGTGCCCCAGCTCGAGAACGGTAAGACCGTGAAGTGGTGCGGATTTACCCAAAATAATTCTCCTGTCGAATTTCGGAGACCAAACGGATCAGAGATATTCCTCCGCCAGTGCGGCGCCTCTGATTTCATTGGTCGTTCCCGAACGGCGGATGAGACCGCCGCGCATGATGTGTCCGCTATGCGCAAGTTTGAGTGCTGGCCGCGCCATCTGCTCGGTCATGAGCACTGCGATACCGTCCTCTTGCATCTGACGTACGGCGGTCGAAATCTGTTGGATCCAGACCGGGGCGAGACCCAGAAACGGCTCATCCAAAAGCAATAGTTTCGGGCCACCGCACATCGCTCTGGCAATCGCCACCAATTGCTGTTGGCCACCCGAAAGTTGACCTGCTGGCTGGGCCTGACGTTCAGCCAGAAAAGGGAAACTTGCCACAAGACGATCCCAGGCCTTCGACTGATCACGTGTGCCGAGCGAACCGGCACCTGCCAGCACGTTGTCCTTGACACTCATGGTTGGAAAAACGCGTCGTCCTTCGGGTGAGTAGCCAATACCTAGCCGGGCGCGCGCATCACTCGAAAGACCGGAAATATCACGGCCATCGAAACTGATCTGGCCACGAGCCGCTCTGACGAGCCCGATAACAGCATTGATCAGACTCGACTTCCCTGCGCCATTGGCCCCGATGAGAAGTACTGTCTGGCCGGCTTCGACTGCGATATCGACACCAGACAATGCGTGCGTGCCGCTATAGGTCACATGCAAATCACGAATGCTGAGCATCGTCTTCCTCCTCATCGCTGCCCCCAAGATAGGCATTGATTACATCCGGATTTGTCAGCACCGTTTCCGGCGGGCCTTCTGCGATGAGCTTGCCGCCATCGAGAACGATGACCGACGGACACAGACGCTTGATCAACTCCATATCGTGCTCAACCAGAAGCACACCGCAGCCGAAGGCTTCTTGAGCGAAACGCACATATGTATCGATGTTGGTGCGCTCGGATTTTTCCAACCCTGCCGCCGGTTCATCGAGCAGAAGCACCTTTGGCTGTGTTGCAAGTGCCATGGTGAGACCCAGCATCTTCTGAAGTCCGTAGGGAAGAATTTCCGCACTGCGCGTCCAGTTTTCGACGAGACCAAACTGATCAAGCAGCGGAGACAGCTGTTCGAGTGCCGACCGCCCTCTCTTTGAAAAGCGGAGCGCCGAAAGAAGATTGTCCTCGACGGTGTAGCCATTGAAGGTTGCGGTCTGCTGGAAGCTGCGCACCAGACCTCGACCAGCATTCTCATAGACAGGCTTGCCGTCGATCTGCGTGTCGCCAAGAAGAACACGGCCCGAGCTTGGCTTTAGCCGACCCGAGATGATGTTGATCATCGTGGTCTTGCCGGCACCGTTTGGTCCAATGACACCGAGAAGTCCGCCGGCTGGCAAGGTGAAACTGACATCGGTGAAGACCTTCAGTCCGCCGAATGCCTTGGAGATGCGATCCGCTTTCAGGGCATTTGTTGAAGTCTGGTTCATCGACCATTCTCCCCAATAGCAAGATTGCCTTCATGCACCGCCGCTTTGGTCCGATCTTTCCCAACTGAGCCACTATCTGTACCGCGCAGACGCTTGATGAGCGTGATTGCGATACCGACCAGACCGCCGCGCGCCACAAGCGTCACAACAATGATCAGCACACCGAAGAGACCAGGTGACAATTCACCGGAAAGTGCGAAGTAATTGGTCGCCGAGACCAGAACAATTGCACCCACAAGCGAGCCCAGAATGGTCCGCTTTCCACCAACGATCGCGTAGGTGATGTAGGTGATTGATGACATCGGAGCGAAGGACGTGGGATGGGCGGTCAAAAGCATGTTGACGAGCGCAAAGCCTGCGAAGCCCGACACGCCAGCTGCGACGCAGAACGCCATCGCCTTATATTTCCAGACCGGGAGGCCGAGGCTTTCCGCCAGCACATCGTTGGTCTCAATGGCCGCAAATTCGTAGCGATACCAACGTGTGAAGGCGGCAGTGATCAGGAAACCGGCGAAGGCGAGTGCGCAGGTGGTGAGTACAACGTGGGAATTGTCCCACAGGTCCATACCGAACAACGTCACTGGCGGCATGCCGACAAGTCCGTTTGCTCCACCCGTCAACGGCTCAGCTTCAAACAGCAGGAGTTGGACGATTTCGGTCAGCACAAAAGTGACCAGCACGAAATACACCCCCTTCAATCGCAATATCAACGAGCCGAGCGGAATTGCACAGAGCACCGGCACGAGAAAGGCCGCTGCCGAGAGGACAAAAATGTCGGTAATGCCAAGCCTCAGGCTCAATATGGCAACGGTATAGCCACCGACAGCCATGAAAGCAGGAACGGCGAAGCTCATCAGATCGAGCCGTTGCATAATATAGACGCCGAGTGCCGCCGTTGCCGCGATCAGGATCAAATTGGTCTGAGACAAGACCTGCGGATTGGTGCTGACAAGTGGCACAATGAAGGACAGAAGCACCAGGCCGAGTGTGATCCAATCAGGGATACTGAAGAATGGCTGACGTCGAATGGTGATGTCTGAGGAAATGGTGGTGCGGCTCATGAACGGCGGACCTCCTTGCCGAAAAGTCCCTGTGGGCGAACCACAAGCGTCACCATGACGATTGCAAAAAGCGTGAGCGCACCTTTGGATCCGCCGAGATAGACGGCAGCATAAGCTTCAACCATACCGACAATGAAGGCTGCGACGGTGGCACCGGTGACACTCCCAAGGCCACCCAGAATGACGGTAATGAACGAATAAGCGAGCGTCGCATCTCCAACATGCGGGGCGAGTGACAGGATTGGCGTGACCAGCGCACCCGTCACCCCGGCAAGCCCGGTGGCGAGAGCAAATGCAAAAGGAAAGAGCGCCTTGGTCCGCATGCCGAGCGCGCTTGCTACCGCGCGGTCTTCGGCCATTGCACGCATGCCACGCCCGACATTGGTGCGATAGATCAGCCAATAGACCAATGCGATAGCCACGAGACACGCGGCGAGCACGATCATATTAGCATAGGGAAAATAGATGCCACCAAAACGCCAGACCCCGGTTACAGGGAATGAGAATTGCGGCGATTCAGCCCCGAAAATTACCAGGATCGCTGTGGCCAGGACGAGATAGAAGCCCATCGTGACCATCAATGTCGCCTGATGATCTTCAATCACTCTTTCAAGAATGATTGCCTCGAACAGCCAACCGAGCACTGCCGTCGCCACAAGGGCTATCAACACCGCCACAGGATAAGGCAATCCGAGCATTGTAGTGCAGTAATAGGCGACGTAGCCGCCCATTACATAGAAGCCGCCGTGAGCGAAATTCACCACGCCGAGGATCCCGAAAATCAGTGTGAACCCAAGCGCAAGCAAAGTATATTGTGAGCCGAGACTGATACCAATCAGCCCCGTCGTGATGAAGCTTTCCATGATACGGTGCCTTACTTTTCGCTGACTGCTTCCGCGCGCAGCAGAGGCTGCTTCTTGCCATCCTGAACGATGCCGATAGCGAACGGATAAGACATTTCCTGATTGATGCCGAAGAAGGACTGACCGATCCAATGACCCTTGCCAATGTTCTCGTCTTCCACGGAAAGCTTGCGCATTTCGGCGGCGATCTTCTCGGAATCGTCGACAGTGCCGGCAGCTTGCGCAGCTTTAATCATCATGCGAGCGGCAAAGACCCATCGGAAGAAGTCGCTATTTTCCGGGCGTGGTGAACCCATCAGCTTCTTGTACTTGTCTTCCAAAGCTTGCGTGTTTTCGTCCATATAGATTGGCTCGTACCAGAGGAAATCCTTCAGCACGTCGACGCCACCGGCCACACGGGCAATTTCATCAAAACCAGGACCACCCAGACGGAAAATGGGTCCCTCGAAGCCAGCCTGACGCAATTGTTTTACGATGATGCCAGCATCGCCCGCTGGCGATGAAGCGAGATCCAGAGCCCCAGGATTTGCGCTCATTATACGCGTGACGATCGGCGCAAAATTGCTGGTTCCGCGCTGGTAGTATTCTTCGGAGACATTAACACCCTTCTCCTTGAATATCTGTGCATTCACGCCAGCAACATCGGTACCACCCTGATCGTTCGGAGCCACAATCGCTACGCTGTCGAACTTGAAACGCTCGCGACCAGCATCAATGATCGGACCGGCCCAACCAGACGGTCCGGGACCGATATGGAATATGCTCGGCCATTGAGGACCAATTGCGTTCTTGGCGAAACTATCAACCATAGCAACCATGCGATTGCGTGCTGCAACAGGCTTCATACCGGTCACTTCCGGCGAGCCGACACTACCGACAATGACCTTGATACCCTGAGCGGCAAGCTGGTTCATCGCCGACGCCGCACCTTCGGCGGTATATTTGGAGTCAATCACGACAGTGGAAACCGAACATGGAGTTCCATCAATAACCAGACGCTTTTCGTCAGTTGTTTCCTTGGCGACAAAGTTGACGGCGTCGCGCAAAGCAATGCCCCATTGGGCTGCCGGACCCGACAACACAGCTGGGGTACCGATCTTGAGTTCACAGGCAGCAGACGCCACGCTCGTATACGCTGCAGACGCAAGTAGAACGCCGCCCAAGAGGCGACCAAGACGCAATGACATATTTTCTCCTCCCATTGTGTAGCCGCATCGTCGCTTCGCTTGTTACCAACGCGAAGTCTCCTCCTGATTGCCAGCTACCTCGTGACCATAGCTGCGAGGGAAACACCTGTCAATAAAACGTTTCATTGAAAAATTTCTCAATTTCTTCCGATTATCGGATTGGAATTTAACGTTATTTATCAATATTTTATTTGAAATCTAAGTCGAGAAGCCTTGGCGCTTCACTGCAATCTCCAGGAAAAAATCGGCGGATTGCCATAGAAATATGAATCGTTTTTTTATTCACTCAATACGCGGTGAATGCGCCTTGAGTACCCCCACCCGAGCCGAATCGCGCAAGCGGATCGGAACACTTTCCGAGAGATAAACAGGCCAGCAATAAGAATGGATATATGAAGCGAGCATTGCAGCGCTGCGGCGCTAGGCAAAATTAGTATCGAAATCACATGGTAAAATCGCACGCTCTTGACCGGCGTTTTACACGCTTTAAGAACGCATTTATTTTAAATTATCTTGGTATCGCGGCAATCGACGGCGATACAGAATACCGCCGTCGTTCGAGGCCTAGAACGCACTATACTACTTGATACCCGCGCGCATAAAGCTCTGAACGAACTGGCGCTGAAAAAGCAAAAAACCGATCAGCAAAGGCGCTGACGTCATCAATGCAGCAGCCGAGATAATACTCCACTGCACACCCTGATCCGGTGATGAAAACACCTGCAGCCCAACCGTCAGAGGACGGGTGGAAACGGAATTGGTAATGACCAGCGGCCAGAGCAGGTTGTTCCAGTGATAGCTGACCGATACGAGACCGTAGGCCACATAGATGGGCTTGGCCAACGGCACGTAGACCTTGAGAAGCGTGGTGAGTGCCCCCGCCCCTTCGACACGCGCTGCGTCGTCCAGTTCCTTCGGCACAGTGAGGAAGGTCTGGCGTAGAAGGAAAATACCAAAGGCCGACGCCATATAAGGCAGCCCCATAGCCACAACTGTATCCACCAGACCCAACTTCGCAATGGTGCGGTAGTTTTCGACCAGCAGCACTTCCGGCATGATCATCAGCTGTACCAACACCAGCATAAAGACAATCGTTTTGCCGCGGAATTCATAGCGAGCAAAAGCATAGGCCGCCAGCGTGCAGATGATGAACTGGCTGATCAGTATCGTGGTAATCAGCAGGAATGTGTTGAGGAAGTAGCGTCCGAAAGGCGCGGCATTCCACGCATTGCTGAAGTTCTCCAGTGTCACCGGAGCGAAGAGATCAAACCGAGCTTCATATTGCGCTGGATGAAACGCCATCCACACGGCATAGAGCAAAGGCAGTATCCAGAGCAACCCCAGCAGATAACACCCAACGGTTTCAAGGCCCCGCCAAAACGAGAATTCGCGTGGCTGATGCGGTAATGTCATTGCACTCATTTGTAATGCACCTTGCGGTCAAGAACCCCGAACTGGACGAAGGCGATAAGAGCAAGCGCCAGCAACAGCACAACCGTCAAAGCCGATGCGTAGGCCGTATCCCAGAAACGGAATGCAACATTGTAAACATAGTAGAGCAGCAGAGTGCTGGCATTGTCCGGCCCGCCACGGGTCATGACAATCACATGGTCGATCAGGCGGAACGCATTGATCACCGCATTGATCAGCACAAACAGAGTGGTTGGCATCAATAGTGGAAACGTCACACGGCGGAAGAAGTACCAGCGTCCCGTGCCTTCAAGCGCTGCCGCTTCGGACAGGCTCGGGCTGATCTGCTGTAATGCCGCCAGATAGAAGATCATGAAGAAACCGGCTTCCTTCCAGATAGCCAACACCATCAGACTGCCAAGCACGGTATCGGGATTACCCAGCCAGTTGGTTTCATGGAAACCGAACAGGCCCAGAAACTGATCGATCAAACCATAGCCCGGCGTGTAGAAAAACAGCCAGATATTGGCAACTGCAATCATCGGCAGCACGGTCGGCATGAAGAACGACATCCGCATCAACGAGCGACCGCGAATGGACGAATTCACGATGATCGCCATCAGCATGGCCAATGCTATGGATGCAGGTACAGTGCCGAGCGCGTAGATAGCGTTATTCTTGAGGGCCGCCCAGAAAACCGGGTCGCTTATCATTGTCGTATAATGATCAACGCCGACAAAGCGAGGCGGACGCTTGCCGCGCGGCGTCTGGTAGAAGCTGTTGATGAACGTCATGACGGCTGGAATATGCGTAAACACTGCCAACAAGACAGTGGCCGGCAACAGCAGAAGCCATGGTGTTATCTGGTTTTTCGCCTGGTTCACGCGAGTTCTCCAGCCTTCTTGCGATGATGCGAACCGGCTCTGCCGGGCACACGCCGCATTGTCATTCTTGCGCGATAAAGAGCTTCGTATGGACGAGCCGTACGAAGCTCTGATGCCAACCTATCACTGGTAGGGCTTGAGGATACGTTCGGCCTCGGCCTGCGCATCGTCGAGAGCTTGTTTAACGCTCTTGTTACCCGTCAGCGACGCCTCGATCGCATCGTCGATCACGCGTGCGACACGCTGATTTTCATAGGTTGAAAGTTCCGGCACCATGTAAGGAATCTGGTCATGCGGCACCTTTGCGCCGGGGAATTCCTCAACATATTTCTTCATGGCTTCCGTTTGCCAAGCATCATCACGGGCGGCGATATAGCCGGTCTTGATGCTCCATTCGGCAGCCTGATCCGCAGAGGAGAGCCATTTCACGAACTGGAATGCCGCCTCCTGCTTTGCCTTATCTTCAACGTTGAAAATATACGCATTGCCGCCGCTGGTCGGTGCACCATAGGCTTTGTTTTTCGGCAGGATCTGCACGCCGAACGGGAAAGGCGCATTGGTTTTCACATTGGTGAGATTGCCGCTGGTGGTGGTGATCATAGCGGCGCGACCTTCGAAGAAGTCCTTCGGATTGGTCGCCCATTCGATTACGCCGGGCTTCATCACCTTATGCTTATGGGCTAGATCGACCCAATATTGCATCGCCTCGACAACTTCAGGCGCGTTGAAATAAGTGGTTTTCCCATCCGGCTCGGCAAGCTTGCCGCCATTCTGCGCAACATATCCCTGCAACAACCAGTAGGAGGTCAGCGACGACGGCACCTGCATGCCCCAGCGCGCGACGCTTCCATCAGCAGAGCGCTTGGTCAACTTTGTTGCGAAGTCGACAACTTCTTTCCAGTCCTGTGGGCCTTTTTCTGGATCAAGACCAACTTCCTTGAAGGCATCCTTGTTCCAGAAGAAAACGGTGGTGCCGCGTTGGAACGGCACGCCCCATGTTTTGTCTTCGCTCTTGCTGTTGACCATGAAAACCGGCGTGAAACCTGCAAGCCATGCCTTGTCATCGTCGGTCTTGGCCAGCTCCTCATAGGGAACGATGGCATCTTCATCGATCAACGTGAACATGTCGGTCGAGAGCATGACCGCGACTTCAGGTGCCTGACCGGATTTGAAAGCCGTCAACGATTTGCTCAGGGTTTCCGGATAGGTGCCGGAGTAGATCGGCTTTACCTTGATATCCGGATGTTGCCCTTCAAAACGGGTGATCAGATCATCCACGATTTTGGTAACCGGACCGCCGATTGCGACCGGATAGTAGAAGCTGATTTCGACGGGATCTGCCTGGGCTGCTCCCCAACCGCCCGCTACGGCCAGCATAGCAGATGTGGCCAAGAGCGTTACAGATCGTTTTACCTGCAAATTCATTGTTCTCTCCTCCCAAGGGATGATCGTTCCCCGATCATTTTCTGGTTAAACGGCTAATGCCGTGCGCTCGACGCGATGTCCTTCCGCTTCATCGAACACATGCACCGCGGACGGTGCCCATGTCAGACCGACGGTATCGCCGCGATTGAGGCGACGAATGCCTTCAATGCGCACTTGCAAAGACTGATCGCCCACGCGGCATTCGAGAATGCTGTCCGCACCGTGATATTCGATGGCTTCGATAGAGGCTTTTACGCGCCCCTCCTCCGCCACACGGATTTCCTCGGGACGCAATCCCAGTACAAGTCCCCGGGCAGGATCGCTCAAAATCGCCGGTCCATTTGGGGCGCCGCTGATAGCGGCCTTGCCGTCATAATCGGCCATACGGATGATGTTCATTGGTGGTGTCCCGATAAAACGGGCAACGAACGTGGTGGCGGGCTCCAGATAGAGTTCGGAAGGCTTTGCCTTCTGCTCAATCTTCCCACCCTTCATCAGAATAACCTGATCGGCAAGGCTCATGGCCTCGATCTGATCATGAGTCACGTAAACCATGGTCATACCGAGTTGCTGCTGCAAGTTACGGATTTCCTTGCGCATATCGTGGCGCAGCTGCGCATCGAGATTTGAAAGCGGTTCGTCCATCAAGCACACGGAAGCTTCTGCGACGATGGCGCGCCCCAGAGCAACACGCTGCTGCTGACCGCCAGAAAGCTGCGACGGGCGCCGATCCAGCAGATGCGACAGACCCAGAATATCGGCAGCGCGCTTCAAACGCTGGTCACGCTCACCGGCAGACACTTTGCGCACACGCAGGCCGAAAATAATGTTCTCTGCAACGGTTAAATGAGGAAACAGGGCATAGGACTGGAACACCATCGCCAGGCCCCGCTTCGCGGGCGGCGCGTTGGTGACGTCTTTGCCACCGATGATGATCTGGCCCGAGGTCACAGAATCCAGCCCGGCGATCAGACGCAGAGAGGTGGATTTACCGCAACCCGAAGGCCCAAGCAGCACAGTCAGCGTGCCGGGCTCAACGGTAAAGTTCACATCATTGACCGCGTGGAATGTCGTCCACTTCTTGTTGAGATTGACAATCTCAATTCCCGACATTCACGTCCCCTCCCAATGCTTATATCTGACTTTGAAACCGCATCGGCGCAAAGACAGTTCCCGACTGGCAACTCTTTGGGACAAACCCAAGGAACCAGTCTCCATCCGCAAAAAAATTATTGAACTTTTTATTCACAGTCAATACTTTTGTACAAAATGAGTTTCTTTGTATTGGGACTCATTCATCATGGGAGCGAACATGTCCAGATTCAGCATATTACAAATTTCAGATACTCACCTTTCGCCGCGAACCGACCATTTCCGCGAGAACAATCGCCTGCTCGCCGAACCACTGGCGGAATCAAATCATGACTTCATCATCCATACGGGCGATGTGACCCTGGACGGGATTCGTTATGACGAGGATTATGCGTTATGCCGGGATTTCTTTAAGGAATCCGGCAAAACTATCCATTTTCTTGCGGGCAATCATGACGTTGGCGACAATCCAAACCTTTCCAAGCCGGAAAGTGAAAATGGCAGCGCCATCAATGCCGCGCGCTATGCGAGATTTGCAGATTATTTTGGCGCCGACCGCTGGATAATCGATCAAGGCAATTGGCGAATCATTGGTATAAGCTCGATGCTGATCGGTTCCAGCCTGCCGCAGGAAGCCGAACAATATGACTGGATAGACCAACAGATCGCGTCATCTGGTGACCGTTACCTCGCCGTATTCTCCCACCAGCCGATTTACATCGATAATACGGACAGCCCCGAGCTGACCTATTGGACTGTCGATCCAAAGGGTTGGGGTCGCCTTGAGGGCCTGATCAACCACCCAAAGCTGCGTCTAATCGCCAGCGGCCACCTGCATCAGCAGCGCTCATCCAAGCGCGGCAATGTGCATCTGGAATGGTGCTCATCGATTGCGTTTACAACAACGGAAGAGCTTGTTCCGGAAATGGGTGGCACTCGCGAGGTCGGCTATATGGAACATCACTTTTCTGATGATGGTCACGTTGAAAGCAAGGTGCTGAAGCACGACGGTTTCGCCAATGATCACCTCGAAGACATGATCAAGGTGGTTTACCCACTGATCGGTGGCTAAGCTCTTAAAAGGCCAGAAACAGGCCGTTTTTTAAACAAACACACCCCCGTTGGCAGAGGCTAACGGGGGTGTGTTTTTACGCGCCACAGATATCAAGCAGGCTTGTGTCCGGTCACCGATGCCGGCACTTTCGAATGGCCAAACCAGTTGGGGTTGGTCACGCTGGCCTTGCCTGCGTCAATCAACGCATTCTCATCGTTGCCGTTGGATTTGTAATCACGATCCGCTAATGGCTGGATGCGAACTGAATTCTCCGTTTCTTCGAAAAGATTCACATATTTCAGATTCTTGTCGCGGCCGATTTCAGCCATTTCCAATGCGGCGGGCAGTTTGCGCGGCAGATTGACGTTCAGCCAGTGACCGTCATGTGCCCAATCATTTCTGGTTTCCCAGAAATTGCGAATATGACTGGCGAGCCACGCCAGAGCATCTGCATCGAACGCTTCACAATCACGCGGCGCGGAAAAAGCAACCGAAGCAATGCCGTTCAGCGCACCTTCGCGGGCAACCGCCATTGTCCCGGAATAGGACACATCCTCGGCCACATTGCGCCCGGCATTGATGCCCGACAAAACGAGATCTGGCATTTGCTGATCACGGAATACCCAATGAATCGCAGCGATTACGCAATCCACCGGCGTACCCGTGCAGGCGTAACGCTTGTCTGCAAGCTTGTTGACCGAAAACCCAGCCGTGAGAGAGACACAATGACCGTTTGCACTGCGATTTCCATCCGGTGCGATGATCCACACATCGTCACTCAAAAGACGCGCGGCTTTCTCAAGCACCGCAATGCCGGGAGCATCAATACCGTCGTCGTTTGAAATCAGAATTCGCATTTCCCACCTCTTGAAAACTCCTCTCCCAGCAGGAGAGTCTCCGCAATTCATGTGGCAACATATGATTTATTTGTACATTCTTTGCAATCATAATATTTTTGTTCATTTGTGTTTTCAAACAATTCTTGACGTAAAGGTAATTATCGCATCATTATCGCACGCAAATGAGATAGTGAGCCTTCTTGGAAGAAAGACGCAAAAGGTAGAATAATGGCCCGCAGCACAAAGCCGAAAACCAAGTTTCAGGCAGATCAGGACGAGCTGAAACTACGTGCCGCGTGGCTCTATTATATTGAAGGGCTAACGCAGGAGCAGGTTGCGCAGAATCTGGATATCAGTCGGATCAAGGCTTTCCGGCTGCTGGCTGCCACGCGCGACGAGGGCATCGTCCAGATTTCTCTGAATTCCCATGCCGAGCCGCTCATACGTTTGCAACGTGCGCTGGAAAAACACCTCGGGCTGTTTGAAGCCATTGTCGTGCCCTCTTCCGATCAATCCGAAGCCAGTATCTCCGCCGTGATCGGCCACGCTACCGGACGTTATCTTTCAGATCGCCTGCAAGACGGACTGACAGTCGGCGTTGGCTGGGGTGCAACGTTGCAGGCTTGTATGAGCCATCTGAAATGGCGTGAAATCAATGACCTGTCGGTTATCTCCCTGCTCGGCGGCTTGACACATTCCATGGCTGACAATCCATCAGCCGTCGCATGGCGGCTGGCTGAGTTTTACAAGACGGAACTCTTCCAGATCACCGCCCCCGTCTTCGTGCCTCATGTGGCTCTGGCGAAGGAGCTGTGGGAAATCCAGGAACTAAAAGCACTGAAAAGCAAAGTTTCCGACATAGATCTCGCTGTTTTGAGTGTAGCGGACGTCAGCAAACAGGCATCGATTTTCCGTCGCGGTTTGCTGACGGCACAAGATGCAGAAAGCCTGCAGGCAGCAGGCGCAGTGGGCGATGTGTTGTGCCAATTCGTTGATGAGGCAGGTGAGATTGTCGATCATCCGATTAACAAACGCGCCATGGCCATC
Organism: Brucella sp. 22210; assembly: GCF_052045675.1. Lineage (NCBI taxonomy): Bacteria > Pseudomonadati > Pseudomonadota > Alphaproteobacteria > Hyphomicrobiales > Brucellaceae > Brucella > Brucella sp. 22210. Next base: position 191,641 of record NZ_JBQEPD010000008.1, on the reverse strand, counting down.
AACCCAACGGAACTGCGCAAAGTGCCAAAAGTGATCATTTCGGCAGGAGGCGTTCGCAAAGCGCAGATCATCCGCGCCAGTATCCTGACCACAAAGGCTCAAGTGCTGATCACGGATGAGATGACTGCTCAGGAACTGTTGACGCTGAAAAGCCTGAACTGATTTCAGTTCTTGCCCTGCAACGAAGATGCCCGCAACCCAGTTCACGCGAATGTTCCTTGCTGCCGCGTGTTAATTGGCGCTCCATATAGGCAGAGGAGAAAACCAATGCCATTTCGTAGCGCAGCTTACCGTGGCATATTCAGCCAGGCAGAATTGTCGTTGTTGCAACAGGCTTATAACCGCAGTTGCGAACTTTTGGGCCGGTCTCCATCGACTGATGATGACAGAGACCAACTTGCACGGGTCGTTATACGCACTTTCGAAGACAGCGACCTTGATCCGGAGCTAACAGCACAGCGCGCCTCCGAACTGGCGCGCGTATTCGAATAACGGAAACTACAACTCACGCATTGCTCAGCCCGCTTCGGGCTGATTTTTTGAGTAACAGGATTTCCGTCACTCATTGCCGTGGCCAAGAGGCAAACGCGCACTAGTTTAGAGACGGCAATCCCATTTGCAGATGTTGAATTCATCTGAAGCTCAAGCGGAGGAAATCCCTATGCAGCATAGAATTCACGAGAACATGGAAGTGATCGGCGCCGACGGCGTGCATATCGGCACGGTTGATCGGCTGGAGGGCAACCGGATCAAGCTTAAGAAGACCGATAATTCCGGGCAACATAGCGACCATCATCATTACATCGAGCTGGGTTTTGTCGCCGATATCGAAAGTGACAAGGTCAGGCTTTCAGCCAATGCAGATGTGGCCATCACGCTTGAAGAAGAAGCCTCGGGACGTCCCGTCGATCTGTAACTTCGCCTTTCACGATGACATTCCGGCGCAGCGGTCAGCAACTGCCGCGCCGTAAACACGGACCGTTTGGCCTCTTAAGCACAACATTAGCTCAGCACGATACCGCCATCGACGTTGAGGCTCTGGCCGGTCACGAAGCCCGCATCATCCGAAGCCAGGAATGCGACCGGTCCGACGACATCTTCCGGATCACCAATGCGGCGCATCGCTGTCTTTTCCTGCCAGGACTGGCGCACGGCAACATCGTCCAGATTGACCCGTCCCATATCGGTCAGGATAATCCCCGGGCAGATACAGTTGGCCGTAATCCCGTAGATGCCCACCTCCTGTGCCAGAACGCGGGTAAAGCCCATGACGGCGGCCTTCGATGCGGAATAGTGGGCCTGTTCAGGCGCGCCGTGCTTGCCGCCAATGGAAGCGATATTGACGATGCGGCCGTATTTCTGCTGCTTCATGTAAGGCAAAACAGCCTGCACGACGAGGAATGTTCCCTTCGCATTGACATCGAGGACGCTATCCCAGTGCTCTTCCTTGAGGTGCTCCACATCGCTGGCAATAAGAATACCGGCATTGTTGACGATTGCATCGATACGACCAAATGCATCAGCAGTCTTCTTGACCATCGCCTCAACATCGACCTTGCTGCTCACATCGGCATAGACGATTAATGCGCGGCGACCGGTGGCCTCGATTTCCTGCGCCACTTCCTGCAATGCATCTTTTTGACGCTCGATATCGTTGATCGCGACATCGAAGCCGCGCTTGGCCATACCAATAGCAATGGCTCGGCCAATACCGCGACTTGCGCCGGTGACCAGAGCAATTTTCGCCTGTTCAGTCATCTCATTCTCCCAAAATCAAAGCGCGGTGTAACCGCCATCTACGGCAAGTACTGTTCCCGTCACGAAACTTGCGGCATCGGACGCCAGAAAAAGAACGGCATTTGCGATCTCGCGTCGTTCTCCCAGCCGCCCTTGTGGCGTCATGCGCATCCAGGTTGAAAACCATTCTTCGTTGCTGCGGCCAGCAAGCGTAAGTTCCGTTGCGGTGTAACCCGGTGCAACCGCATTGACCCGCACGCCTTGCTTTGCCCATTCAACAGCCAAAGACTTGGTGATGAGGTTTACCCCGGCCTTGGCTGCGTTATAGGCAACCTGCGGCTGCGGATAGACGACAATCTCGCCGCACATGGACGAGATGTTGACAATGGCACCCCGCCCCACAGCAGCCATACGTTTGCCAAAGACCTGAGCACAAAAGAAGACGCCGTTGAGATTGACGTCGAGCACCGCGCGCCAGTCTGCTTCAGATGTTTCGCTCGCCGGGCCGTTGCGAACAATGCCCGCATTGTTGACCAGAACGTCGGGAACGCCGATCTCGGCAGCAATCGCTTCGGCTGTTCGCTCTGCTGCATCACGATCCGTTACATCCAGAATGTAAAGGCTTGCAGATGAAGGACGGCGCGCATTGAGCTCCGCGACCGTCTGCTTGCCCGCCGCTTCATCGCGGTCCGTGATGATGACCGTCGCGCCGGCTTCAACGAAAAGCTCGGCAATGGCCCGCCCGATACCCTTTGCGCCGCCCGTTATGACAGCACGCTTACCGGCCAGTTGAAAATCTTTGAGCATTTCGTCCTCCCGCCACAATGCCTCAGGCAGCCTGTACGGCCTTCAGCGCCGGATAGAGCGCTCGATACTGCTGGTAGATTTCATTGTAGAGCGCCGTCTCGCGCGGGCGTGGTTCGATGCGTTTGCCCGGCCTCACCATCGCGGCAATGCCGTCATCAATGCTTGCAAAATGGCCAGCTCCATGCGCAGCAAGAACCGCAGCCCCGACAGAAGGCGCGTCGCGCGATTGCGGCACGCAGACCGGCAGTCCAGCCGTATCGGCGTGGATTTGCAGCCAGAGCGGCGATGCGCTGGCCCCGCCGCCAACCGTAATTTCCTGCCCGCGATAACCGGCCTCGGCCATAGCATCGAGAATGGCGCGCGTGCCGAAACTGATACCCTCCATAATGGCACGGAAGATGTGGTGCGGTTCATGCGCCAACGTCAGACCGACAATTGCGCCGCGAGACAAGGCATCGGTATAGGGCGTGCGGTTACCCTGAAAATGATCCTGTACCAGAAGGCCCTCTGCACCCGGCTCCAGCGCGGCAGCCTTGGCGTTCAACGCTTCCATATCCATGGTGCCGTTCATCATGCGCCCAAGCCATGCGATGATCGACCCTGTGGAAGTCTGTCCGCCCTCGATAATGTAGCGGTCCGGATAGACCATGTTGGGATAGCTGCCCCAAATGCCCGGCGCATGCAGAGGCTTGTCTGCAACACCAAATTGCAAGTGAGATGAACCGGTTATCAGCGCAAGTTGACCCGGCTTGGCAACACCGAGACCGATCATGCCGATAAGTGCATCGGCTCCGCCTTGCACCACCTTCACGCTCTGCGACAGGCCAAGTGCGGAAGCAGCCGATGCGCAAAGTCCGCCGATAACCTCCCCGGGTGCAACCACGCGGGACGGCCATTTCTGCAGCAGAGCGCCGAGGCCGAGTTTCTCCAGAAGCATAACCGGAAAGCCGCCGCGATCCGTAGAATAGTGCCAGCGAAGCGAAACATTGTTGAGGCTCGCCGCCTTTTCACCGGTCAAGCGCAGGGTCATGAAATCCTGATATTCGCAGATTGTATCTGCCTTTTCGAATATCTCCGGCTCATTGCGCGCGATCCACAGCGCCTTCGGGATCATCCATTCCGCGGAGACGGGCCCTCGTCCGCCGCCATTGGCCTGCAAGGCCTGATCGCCGGTGGCAAGCACGGCATCCGCCTCGGCACTTGCGCGAACATCCATCCAGATGATCGAGGGACGCAGCGGCTTGCCGTCGGCATCCAGAGCCACGACAGTGCAACTGGTCGTCGCCAGCGTGATCGCTTCAATTGCCGATGGGTCGACAGCCGATTCCGCTATCGCCTTGCGTGCGGCCTGGACGAAGCATGACCACCAGTCTTCCGGATTTTGCTCCGCGCGCGCGCCGCTGGAAAACTTCGTCTCATAGGGAACTGCCGCGCTTGCAAGGCAAGTGCCCGACAAGTCGTAAACCCGCGCCCGGATACTTTCCGTTCCTCCGTCGGCGGTGAGAAAATAAGCCATTCAATTCCTCCCGAGGCGGCTGCGAAAACTCCTCCAGTCTTCGCATGCCTCATCGTGCAATTTTCAACTCAGGCCGCGAAATGCTTCCAGCGCCTTGCCCGCATACATGACTGCCGGGCCGCCCCCCATTTCAACGGCGACTTCAAGCGCCTCGATCAGTTCCTTTTCGGTTGCGCCGTGCCGGATTGCTGCGTCCACGTGGTAGAGGATGCAGTCTTCACACCCCTTCACCACGGCAATGCCGACCGCAATCAGTTCGCGCTGCGCCGAAGAAAACGCGCCAGCCGCCGTTGCGGTTTTGCTGACCTTGGCAAAGCCGCTCATCAGTTCGGGTGCAGATTTAGCAAAAGCGCCAAGCCGTGCTTGCGCTTCTTTCAGACGAAGCCTGACATCGTCAGTCATGGGAGCCTCCCGTGGAACTTATAATCAGATCAAGCACTTCTTTGGACTGGTCCCATTGCGGCATATGGCCGGACTGGCCGAGGAAATGTATGGCAATGGACGATGGCAATGCGGTCGCCTGTTGCCATGGGATGATGCGATCCAGCAGTCCAACCAGAACACGAACCGGCTTTGCACGAGAAAGCTTTTCCAGCGCCGGAACGATGTCGGAGGTTTGCCCCGAAGGGCCGACAATCGCTGCGGAAAGCGCCTTGAGACGCCCCTTGGCCATGGTTTTCGCAAACTCCGCCGCCAGTTCCGGCGAAAGCTCCACTGGCTTGGCCGCGATACGGCGCAACAGATGGCTGACTTCTCCAGCCGTCGTTGCATTGGCCATACCGGAGATAAAGCCGGCATCGACTTCAGAACCAAGTCCAGCAGGCGCGATAAGCGTCAGGCTCGAAATGCGATCTGCATGGGCATCCGCAAATTGCGCCGCAGCGACGGCACCAAGAGAATGCGCGACGACGTCAACCTCGGCAACTCCCAGAGCATCAAGGAACGAAGGCAGGAAGGCGCTGAGTTCAGCCGCGTCCGCAGCATCGATTGTCGTCAGTCCGTGGGCAGGCAGATCAGGCACGATAACGCGGCAATTCGCACGCCGCAGACCCGCTGCAATGCCACTCCAGGTCGTCCGGTCGCCAGAGAAACCGTGCAGCAAGAGGATTGTACGACCGTTCTTCGGCCCCTGATCCAGATAGGCGACACGGCCATTTGCAAGATCGGCGAAATGCACAGCGCTATTGGATTTCGAACCGCCAGAAGCCGCAAGCACGTCTTCCTTCTCGATCCGCCCCCGACGTCCGCTGCCCGAAAGCGAATTGATGTCGATGCCATTCTGGCGAGCAACCTTGCGAGCAAGCGGCGTCGCGCGAACACGCTCGCCGCTGTTTGGCGAAGCCGCAGGTTTGGCAACGGAAGCTTCCACAGCTTCCTGAACTGGTTCGACATCTTGAGCGGTCGCCGCTTGGGCTTCCGGCGCTTCATCTTCACCGTCGCTGGTCCAATCGGGTCCAGTGCCGATGTCGATGCGGGCCAGAGGCGCGCCTACAACCACATGGTCGCCAATAGCGCCGATCCACTCATTGAGCGTGCCGTCACCCAATGCCGGAAATTCGGCTACCGTCTTGTCGGTTTCGATTTCAATGATCGAATCCCCGCGCTTGAAACTGTCACCCGGCTTGACGAGGAAGCCGACAATCTTGCCCTCCTCCATCGTCTCGCCAAGGCGCGGCATTTTCAAAATCCGTTCACTCATGACAACATTCTCTCGGCAACGGAGCGGATGAAATCGGTCGTCGGAACGCTGCCGGTTTCAAGCTCCTGCGAAACTGAAATCGGAATGTCCTCACCGGCAACACGCACCACCGGCTGTTCGAGGTAGTCGAAGCATTCCTCGGTAATCCGAGCGGCAAGCTCTGCCGCAACACCGGCAGTCATCACACCTTCCGAGACAACCATCGCCTTGCCGACGCGTTCGACATGTTCGCGCACGGTGTCGAAATCCAGCGGATTGAGCGTGCGCAGGTCGATGACCGTCGCTTCAATGCCCTTGGCGGACAGCTTCTCGGCGGCGTCGAGTGCGTAATGCAGCTGGCGCGAATAGGTGACGATGACGAGGTCCTTGCCGGTACGGCGCACAGCGGCCTTGCCCCATGCCAGCGGCTCGGCGTCGAGATCGACCTCTTCCTTGCGGGTGTAGAGCGCCTTGTGCTCGATGAAGACCACAGGGTCGGGCTTCGTCAGGCTCTGGCGCAGCAGATGGTAAGCATCCTGCACCGTGGCTGGCATGGCGAGACGCAGACCCGGCGTATGCATGATCCAGGCTTCAAGGCTCTGCGAGTGCTGGGCACCAGCGGAACGCCCGGTGCCGCCCTGGGTGCGCAGAACCATCGGTACTCCAATCTGGCCACCGAACATATAGCGTATCTTGGCTGCTTGATTGGCAAGCTGGTCCATCGTCATGCCGAGAAAATCGATATACATCAGCTCGGCAACCGGACGCAGCCCGGTCATAGCAGCGCCAACCGCAGCACCGACAATGGCCGGTTCGGAGATCGGCGTGTCGATCAGGCGTTCGGGGCCGTATTTGCCAATGAGATCCTTGGTAACACCATAAGCGCCACCATAGCGTCCCACCTCTTCGCCGATCACGACGATGGTGTTGTCTTCCGCCATGGCGTCATCCAGCGCTTTGCGCAGCGCGTCGCGGTAAGTCATGGCAACCATTATGCTTCATCCTTGGAAAGTACGCGGTCGATACGGGTGCGAACGGGTTCGGGCTCAGGTTCGCCGACCGCGTAAACATCCTTGAACATGGAGGTGAGCGGCGGCGCCTTGGACTCGACGGTGAAGTCGATGGTGGCGTCCATCTCGGCCGTGATGTCGCCATCCATGGCGTCGAGTGCAGCTTCCTGCGCCAATCCGGACGAAACAAGCCAATCCCGGGTGAACTTCACCGGATCCTTCTTGCGTCCTTCCAGTTCCTCTGCCTCTGCGCGATACGGGCTCTTGTCCATGCGCGCATGACCAAAGAACCGGTAGCAGGTGACCGACAGGAAGCCCGGCTTACCGAGCCGCGCATCGTCGATCAACCCTTGAGCGGCATTCTTGACTTCCTCGACATCGATGCCATCGACAACAGCTCCATTAAGACCAAACGCATGCGCGCGCTGATCGAAAGCCGTGTTGGCGGTGGCCTGATCGACCCGCGTTCCCATGCCGTACTGGTTGTTGATGCAGACGAACACCACCGGCAGACCCCAGAGGGCCGCCATGTTCATGCTCTCATAGAGAATGCCCTGTTGCATCGCGCCGTCACCAAAGAATGCGAGCGAAACGGAATTCTTCTTCAGATATTTGCTCGACAGTCCCGCACCAACGACGGCGGGAATACCGCCACCGACGATGGCGTTGGCACCCAGATGACCGAGCGCCATGTCGGCAATGTGCATGGAACCGCCCTTGCCGTGACAATAGCCGGTTTCCTTGCCGCCGATTTCGGCCATCATCTGCCTCGGATCAGCGCCACGCGCCAGAAAGATACCGTGGCCGCGATGATGGGTTGTGAAGGTATCCTGCGGCTGCATGGCGGCACAAACACCGGCGGCAGCACCTTCTTCACCAATGGAAAGGTGAAGCATCGAACCTGCCGTCTGGCCGCGCACGAAGAGTTCGCCGACGCGTTCTTCGAAAGTGCGGATGCGACGCATCGTTCTATAGAGTTCGAGAAGATTGGAATTACTCGGATTTTGCACGTGCGCCTCCGACAGACCTGTCTGTTGCAAATTTTTCATGGTGTCCGGTTCAGTGCCCTCACAGGAGCTTTAGTTTGGTGGTGCGCGAAACAACCGCGACCGCGACGAGAATGATGAGGCCTTTCACGATGCTCTGGATGTAAGTGTCCATGCCAATCAGATTGAGGCCGTTATTGATGACGCCGATAAACAGCGCCCCGAAGAAGGTTCCGGCAACCGTTGCCGTGCCGGGGCGGAACATGGTCATGCCGATGAAAACCGTGGCTAGGCCGTCGAGGAGATAGCGCTCACCGGCATTGGGCTGGCCGGAACCGAGGCGCGCCGCCAGAAGCGCCCCCGCGACCGCTGCAAAGATAGAGCAGACGATCAGCGCAGCCGCACGATAGAAGCGACCATTGACGCCCGAAAGTTCGGCAGCCTTGAGATTGCCGCCAACCGCGTAGATGTAGCGACCGAAGACGGTTCGCTCCATGATGAACCAGGCGACAAACACGACGATGACCATTGCATAGGCAAGCACGGGAATACCGAAAAGCTGTCCCTGTCCCAGCCAGAGATAGCTGGCCGGAAGGCCACCATAGATCGCCCGTCCGCCGGTCATCAGAAAGTTGATGCCATAAAGAATGGAGCCGATGGCAAGCGTGGCAATCAGCGAAGGCACGCCGACAAGGGTGACAAGCGCCGCATTGACGGCCCCCACGACAAACCCTGCCCCCAATCCAGCAAGCAAGGCCAATGGCAGTGGCGTTCCCGCGACCAGCAGCAGCGGCACCAAAATGCCCGCCATGCCAACCATATAGCCGACCGAAAGGTCCATTTCGCGCGCGGCAAAACCGAAGGTCAGGCCCGCGCCGACGATGGTGAGCATGGCAATCTGCTGAAGAATGTTGAGCAGATTATTGGGTGTCAGAAAACGGTCCACCGTCAGCGAGAAGCCCGCAAACAGCAGGAGCAACACGAAGAGCGTTGAATATTTCAGCAGCCATTCCCCCTTGAGCTTCTTGCCGAAGCTCTGCGCATGACGCGACGATTGCGGGGCAACGGCGGGGTTCTGTGTATTCATTGGATGACTCCTGCCATTGCGGCAATAAACTTCGCTTCGGAAAAGGCCTCACGCGGAATTTCCGCGCCCGGAGAGCCATTCACAAAGGGGATGACGCGGTCTGCCACGTCGGCAATTTCCAGAAGGTCGGACGAGGTGACCAGAATGGCCACGCCCTTGTCGGCGAGCCTGCGCATCTGCGCGTGAATTTCACGCTTGGCACCTATATCGACACCCTCTGTCGGCTCGATGAAAATCATCAGCCGGTAGTGGTCGTCTGCACCGTAAAGCCACTTGCCGATCGACACCTTCTGCTTGTTGCCGCCGCTCAGATCCTTCACGAACTGATTGCGCGAATGCGCTTTCACATTCAAAAGCTGCATGGTGCGGTCGGCTTCCTGCGCTTCACGGCGCATCGACAGCACGCCTGTACCGCCCAAGGCCGCAAAGGACGGATGCACCATGGCAAGGTTTTCACGCACATCCCAATCGCCGATCAGCGAATATTCCATGCGGTGATCGGGAACCAGCGCAACACCCTTTTTTTGCATGGTGCGCGCATCAATCCGCGCAATCGTTTCACCCTGAAAACGGCATGTGCCGCTGGTAACGCCGCTTGCCGCATAAAGCGAGCGGGCAAAGCCAAAATGGCCAGCACCAGTCAGGCCAATCAGACCGACGATCTCACCCGCACGGATGGAAAATTTGTCAACGTGCAGACCACCGGCATGCCAATCGCTGACTTCCAGCACCACAGAACCGAAATTGCGATTGTCACTGGCTTCCTGCGCCATCGCCGTCTTGCCGCCCGAGCGTTGCAGCATCATATCGATCAACCCGGCTTCGCTCGCTTCCGTAGCCTGAAGCGTCGCAATGTGACGACCATCGCGCAGAACTGTAATTCTATCGCTCAATGCCTTGATTTCAGAAAGGAAATGGCTGATCAAAACGATCCCGACGCCTTGCTGCGGCAGGGTCTTGATGATCTCCCAAAGGCTCTCTTTTTCGCGTGCAGGCAATGTCGCCGTGGGTTCATCGAGGATGAGCAGACGAACATTGCCACGCAGTGCGCGGACAATTTCGATGATCTTCTGATCTGCCATAGGCAGCATATCGACCTGCTCGTCGAGGTCGATGGAAACTTGCGGGAACCAGCGTTTGAGCAAGTCATTGGCGCGCGACAGCAGCTTGCGCTTGTCAATAACACCAAGGCCCATGCGAGGCTCGTCGCCCAGCAGAATATTCTGCGCGCCGGTCAATCCGGGAACGAGACTGCCCTCCTGCGACACATGCGCGATACCCTTGCGCAGCGCATCACCGGCACTTGCAAGCTTCACCTCGGTGCCATCAATGGTGATCGTGCCCGAAGTCGGGCTTTTGCTGCCGCCAAGAATACTGACCAGAGTGGTCTTTCCGGCGCCGTTTTCTCCGATCAGTCCATGCACCTCATCAAACCGAAACTCGGCGCTCACCTGATCCAGCGCCAGCGTTCCGGGATAGGACATAACGATCTGCGACAGGCTTACGGCCATCGGAGAACTCCCATGAATTCAATCTACTCTAAAGGGGCCGGAGCGCGGAACGTTCACGCTCCGGCCAGATGCAGGCAACTTTGGGGGCTTGCCTACTTCTTCGGGAGGAAGTCCTTGCAGTTCTGCTTGGTGACGAGCGGTGCATCGAGATAAACGGTCTTCGACGGAATGACCTTCGCAGCGTCTTCCTTCTTGACCACGATGCTCTCGATCCATTCGCCGGTCTGCGCGCCCATCTTTTCGAATGGCTGCGAAACCGTTGCGATCATCAGGCTGTCAGGCTTGCAGACTTCTTCGATCGCCTGCGGATGGCCATCGATGCCAATGACTTTGACATTCTTCAATCCGGCGGCGTTCAGCGCGTTGATGGCAGCCTGTGCAGGCTCATCCCAAGGCGCCCAGACGGCATTGATGTCTTCGCCAAAGCGCGATGCATAGTCCTGCATGGTCTTGGTCGTATCTTCGAAAAAGGCCGTGTAATCGATATTGTGCTCGGCAATGACCTTCACTTCCGGATATTCCTTCAGCACGGTTTCCATCACATCGCCGCGCTTGCGCGTGCCGTGGTGCTCTGCCATGCGCAGGAAGATCAGATTGCCCTTGCCGCCCATTTCATTAAGCAAGTATGGCGACACATCAGCCGACATTGCCCAGTTATTGGTAGTGACATCGACCACAACGCCGTCAACCTGACCGCTATCGATGGCGAAAACCGGGATTTTGGCCGCAACAGCGGAATCGATAGCAGCACGCGAGGCACGCAGATCCGACATGCTGACGATGATTGCGTCTACACCGCGCGAGGCAGCATCCTGAATGTTCGACGCCGTGCGTTCGCCCGAGCCGCCGCTATCCAGAACGCTGATGCTCCAATCCTTGTTGGTTTCCTTGAGCCAGGCATCAAAGCCCGCTTTTGCACGCTGCTCGGACTGCGCCGCAGCATTGGAATGCACCCAGGCCACATTGGTAGCCGACGCGCTTGCCGTGCCCATGAGCATGGCCAGAGCTGCAACAGCCATGGTTTTCCTGAAAAGTCCCGAACCCATTTTTTCCTCCCACAAGCCATGTGGTTGGCTCCACAACTGGCTTTGAATTGCTGTTTCCCGGCACACATGCAGTTCAGTTCGAGCTGGTCAGTGCCTGTTACGGATGGCGCCATCGCCTTCCGTACTCCTCCACACCCGATGCACTGGCGAATGTCGGTCTCTGCTCCTCCAGAAACGCCATTCGGCTGCCTGTGCTTCAGGTTCCATTCCGATTGACCTGCCCGCTCTTTCGCGCTCTTGTCCGCCGGAACGATTGGTATTAAGCGTCGGCTAATTACAAATGTCAAACAGAAATACATTTGTAATTAGCCGTGCAGAAATTGAGCGAGGGACAGATGAGTGAATCCGAAGACAGCCTCATGGTGCGCGTGGCGTGGCTCTATTACGTTGGCGGATTCAACCAGGAGGCGACCGCATCCCGACTGGGCCTGACCCGGGCGCGCGTGAACAAGATATTGGGCGAGGCCCGCGAAAGCGGCCTTGTCAGCATTTCCATCGACCACCAGAACGCAGGCACATTGCCCGTGGAAAACGAGCTGATGCGTCGACATGGATTGGATTTTTGTATTTCAACACAGCCATTTGGCTTTCATGCCGATGAAGACACGGCATCCGAAATCCGCAAGCAGGTTTCATTCCGGGCCGTCGGTGTTGCTGCCGCCACCTATCTGAAAAGCTTTCTGGCCGACAATGAGGAAGCCACCATCGGCACCGGCTGGGGCCGAACCATCGAGCAGATGACATTGCAACTTGCGGGTGTACGCGCACCACAGGCGCGCTTCATCTCCGTCATGGGATCGCTGACCGCGAACTCCGCCTATAATCCATTTGAAGTTGTGCACATGCTGGCGCGGCGGACGGGCGGGCAAGGCTTTTTCCTGCCGGTTCCGTTCATCGCTGATTCCGCAGAAGACCGAAAAGTGCTCATTTCGCAGCGCTCTGTGGCGCGTGCGCTGGAGATTGCCCGCACGGCTTCTGTTTGCTTCATCAGCGCTGGCGAGTTGACGGAGGATTCCCTGTTGCGCCGCCAGAACATGCTCAGCAAATCCGAGCTGGAAAGCCTGCGTGCCGCCGGTGCAATCGGCGACACCAACGGCATTTTCTTCGACAAGGATGGGCAGCAGGTCGAGCACGAGATGAACCAGCGCACCATCGCACTCAGCTTTGCCGAGCTGAAGAAAGTTCAGGTCGTGCTGCTCATCGCTGGGCAAGAGAAAGCTGCGGCAGCGAAGGCGCTTCTGAAAAGCGGCATCGTCAACGGCCTCATCATCGATGGTGACGCCGCTGACACGCTGCTGGCGCTTTCATAACGCGTGCCTTACCCGCGCGGAAAGCGCTGGTTGTCCTCCAGCACATTCAGGTCCATGTGGTTTCGCATATAGCGTTCTGACGCCTTTTGCAGCGGCTGGTAATCCCACGGATAATAAGCCCCGTTGCGCAAGGCCGGATAAACCACATGGCGGCGGGCCTGACTGGCGCGAACATGCGCATCGAAGAGATCGAGGTTCCAGCGCCCCAGCGCCTTTTCCATCAGTTTCTCAAGTATCGCGCGATGCTCGGACCTTTCCGCCAGATTGTTCAGCTCATCCGGATCATCCGCGAGATTGAACAATTGCGGTGGGTCGACACGGCAGAGATTGATCTTCCATTGTCCTTCACGCAGCGAAACCATCGGCGCAACCGTGCCTTCAGCAGCATATTCGCATGGCACCGCACCGCGTTCCTTCGTACCAGCCGCGACCTCCAGCAACGAAACGCCATCGGTCCACGGCATGATGCCGTTGAGGTCGATCCCTGCCAGATCGGCCAGTGTCGGCAACACGTCCAGCGTTGAGGCGGGCATATCGATCAAACCCACCGGCATCTGTGGCGCGGCGATCATCAGCGGCACACGTGCGGAGCCTTCGAAAAAGCTCATCTTAAACCACATGCCGCGTTCACCCAGCATGTCGCCGTGGTCGGAGGTGAAGATGACAATCGTATCGTCCGCCATATTGCAACGTTCGATCACATCCAGCAGGCCGCCGATTTTCTCATCGACATAGGAAATATTGGCGAAATAGGCCTGCCGCGCTGCCCTAATCTGCGCACGGGTCAGATCGTAATCCTCAGCCTTGGAAGCGCGAAGCAACCGCTCGCTATGCGGATCGATTTCGCTTTCCGGTAGCGGTCCGATCTTCGGGTCAAGTTCGGGAATATCCGCATAAAGGTCGAAGAAGCGCTTACGCGCCACGTAAGGATCGTGCGGATGGGTGCAGCTGACGGTCAGGCACCATGGACGCTCATCATGGCCCCGCGCCAGATCGTATAGCTTCGCTTCGGCCTGATAGGCGACTTCATCGTCATATTCGAGCTGGTTGGTGATTTCCGCAGAACCGGCCCCGGTGATGGAACCCAGATTGTGATACCACCAGTCGATGCGCTCTCCCGGTTTGCGATAATCCGGCGTCCAGCCAAAATCAGCAGGATAGATATCCGTCGTCAGACGCTGCTCGAAGCCGTGCAGCTGGTCGGGGCCGACAAAATGCATCTTGCCGGAAAGCGCGGTCTGATACCCCGCATTGCGCAAGTGGTGCGCATAGGTTGGTATCTCGGATGAGAATTCGGCTGCATTGTCATAAACGCCGGTGCGAAACGGCAATTGACCCGACATCAGAGAAGCGCGCGCCGGAGCGCAAAGCGGACTCGCCGTGTAGCAATTGGCAAAACGGGTGGAACGCTCGGCAAGCTTGCGCAAATGCGGAACATGCAGAAAGTCGGCTGGGCCATCCGGGAAAAACGTCCCGTTCAACTGGTCAACCATGAGAATGAGGATATTGGGCTTTTTCATCTGTGCGGAACCATCTGGCATAAGTGAAACGCGAAATGGCGGGCATCGAAATGCCCGCCTTGCAATCTTTACGTTTGACGATCAGAGACCGAGGCTTGTCTTGACGGCGGCAGCGCCTGGTTCGCCCTTCAGCGTGGTCACGCCAGCCAGCCATTTGTCGATCTGTTCCGGATGGGCTTTCAGCCATTCCTTCGCAGCCGCTGGACCTTCCGCGCCTTCGTCCAGAATCTTACCCATCAGCTCGTTTTCAATATCCACGGTGAAGGTGAGGTTCTTGAAGAAGGTTGCAGCATTCGGGCAGTTCGCCGACCAGCCGGTGCGCGCCAGCGTGTAGACTTCCGCGCCGCCAAAGTTGGGGCCGAAATAGTCATCGCCACCCGACAGATATTCAATCTTCAGCTTGGTGTTCATAGGATGCGGAGCCCAGGCAAGAAACACGACCCAGCCCTTGTCCTTGTTCTTGCGGTCCACCTGCGCCAGCATGGCCTGCTCGCTGGATTCCACGATCTTCCAGCCGTTCAGCTTGAATTTCGGATCTTCGATGATCTTCTGGATATTCTGGTTGGCAGGAGCACCCGGCTCGATACCGTAAATCTCCTTGCCGAATTTATCGCCATGGGCAGCAAGATCGGCAAAATCCTTGATGCCTTCGCTCGCGACATAATCCGGCACTGCGAGCGTGAATTTTGCGCCTTCCAGATTTTTGACGATCACCTCAGCCGCTTTGGCCTTGTCGAGATCGTCGCGGAATTTCTGCTGTGCTGGCATCCAGTTGCCAAGGAAGACATCGAGATTGCCAGTTTTAAGGGCTTCATAGCCAATCGGCACAGACATTGTCTTCACATCGGGCTTATAGCCAAGGCCTGTCAGCAGCACACTTGCAATGGAATTGGTCGAGGTAATATCAGTCCAGCCTGGATCGGACAGGCGGATTGTTTCGCATGCAGCCGGATCGGCAGCATAAGCCGTTCCCGCCAGCCCCGTGAACGCCGCAAACGCCAGTGCAGTCATCTTCAAATAACGCATCGGAGACCCCTCGTTGATGGATGCATTCCGCATCTCGTACAATCAAAAGCCGTTATGGCTTGCATTTCGACTTTCAGGAAAACACCATTTGCGCTAAGGAAAAACCCATTCATTTTTTATCGACGATATAAAGGCTCTTTATGGTTTCTCCATCCTGGGATCTTGGCAGCCTTGGCGTTTTCGAAGCGGTCGGACGTTTGGAAAATCTGACCCTCGCAGCGCGTGAACTCGGCATGACGCAACCTGCCGTCAGCTATCAAATAAAACGCATGGAAGACCGTTTGGGCGTCACGCTGTTTGCAAGGCGGGCGCGCGGCGTTGAAATTCTGCCGGATGGGCGGATTCTCTATGCGGCTGTGCGGGCTGGTCTGGATGGAATCGAAGACGCCGTGCAGCAGATCAGGCGCAGGCAGCGCTCACCCGGTTTGCGGATTGCAACGGATTACGGTTTTGCCACTTTCTGGCTGATGCCGCGCGTGGCGCAGTTCAGGCCCAAACATCCCGAGGTCGACGTGCGTATCACGGCTTCCTCCATGCTCCAGCCGCTCGATTATCGCGAGGCCGACATCGCGATCCTGTTTGGCGGGCGCAATGATTTCCCCAAGGGCTCCGTCCCTTTCATCGGCGAACAAGTAATGCCGGTCTGCTCACCCGCTTTTCTCGAAAAAAGCGGTGGCTTTCCCAACGGCAAAGGGCTAGGCGCAGCCTCGCTGCTGCATCTCGACACATTGCAGGGTGATCGCTGGTTCACTTGGCAGTCATGGCTGAATGCCATCGGTGAGGAAATCGTCGACGGCAATTATGGCCTCGTCTTCAATACCTATAATCTGGTGATTGAAGCGGCGATTGCCGATCAGGGTGTTGCGCTTGGCTGGTCCGGGCTGATCGATGGCGCTGTGCAGCGCGGACAACTTGTCCATGCCTGCGACATATCCCGGACAAGCGATAACGGTTATTGGCTGGTCTTCAATCCAGACATTTCCGACAGAGCACGGGCACTTGCGATGGAACTCATCGAGACACCTAACGACCGCTGACGCGGCGGGCGGCCCTATTCCACGAAGCCGACAATCGGGCCAAAACCTCCATGCCAGGATATGTCGTTACGGCCCAGTGCAGGGCTATAAATGCCTGTACCGTTTCCGCCATCGAGAAACAGGGCATTTGGGCATTTCAGATGGTCGCGGAACATGCGCGCGAAATCATGGAAGTTCACCGGGTCTTCGCTGATTGCAAAACGCACAGCGCCATTCTCGCAAACGCCGACGCCACTGCGGCGCGTGCGGTCCGTCGAGCCTGCAATGAAAGCCGGGTGCAATTTGTTGCGGATGACCAGCATCGGACCGGATTGGGTCGCAAAACTGGCCTTCGGCTTGCGTTTTAAGAACGTGTCGGTGGGGAGAATTCCCGCGCCCTTGTCATCCCAGAAGAAAACGCCGTTCGGCTTTTTGTAGAAGTTCGGCACAGGACCACCTGCGCTTTCACCTTTTTGTCTGTTAGCCGGACGCAGTTCCTGCTCGTTCTCGACATAAAGGCCGATCGGCGCAAAATCAGTTCCGTACATTCCGGCATTCATCGCGAAAACCAGCGTGTGACCGCCATTGCTGACGGCCTTGGCAACGCTTGAGAATGTCTGATAGGGCTCGCCATCAACCCCTTTCCAGAACAGCC
The DNA here is from genome assembly GCF_052045675.1 of Brucella sp. 22210. NCBI lineage: Bacteria > Pseudomonadati > Pseudomonadota > Alphaproteobacteria > Hyphomicrobiales > Brucellaceae > Brucella > Brucella sp. 22210. The sequence goes on along the minus strand of NZ_JBQEPD010000008.1, from coordinate 174,736 downwards.
TTAGCCCAGCAACGCCGTTTTCCGGTTTGCAGATGATATATTTCGTATTCTCGAAACTATCCGCCTCGCAGATACCCGGCTTGTCCGTTTCCTGCGCTTGAACCGGACAGGACATCGCCGCCACGAGCATCATGGCCGCAGTGGATAATCCGCGCTTCAGATAGATCTTCAGTGCCGCTGCATCTTTCTTCATCTCGCCACTATGCAGAAATTGAGAGATTCGAAGAAGCCCCTGCGATCAAGCCATCTCCGAAGCCTCGATCCGAGCCGCCTTGCGCGTGGCATAGATGAAGGACGCCACGAAAATCATTGAAAGCAAAAGCACAATCGTCGGAGCAGGCGCACTGTCGATGAAGAACGACAGATAGACGCCTGTGAAAGAACCAACCGCCGCGATAACAGCAGACAGCAACAGCATGGTGCTGAACTTGCGCGTCAGGAGAAACGCAATGGCACCCGGCGCGATCAGCATGGCAATGGCGAGGATGATGCCAACGGCCTGCAACGCGCCCACAATCGTCAGCGAGATGAGGCCGAGCAGCCCGTAATGCAGGAGGCTGACCCGAAGGCCAACGGCCCTCGCCTGCGCTGGATCGAAGGCGTGCAAAAGGAAGTCTTTCCATTTGATGCCGATGATTGCCACGGTAAGAACCGCGATAAGCGCCGCCTGTCCGATATCGAACCAAGAAACACCGAGCATATCGCCGAACAGAATATGGTCGAGATGAACGTCCGGCCTCACTTTGACATAGAGCACCAACCCCAGCCCGAACATGCCGGAAAACACCACGCCCATGACCGTATCCTGCTTGATGCGGCTGTTATCTTTCAAAAAGCCGGTCGCGATGGCGCAGAACATGCCCGCGACAAACGCGCCGACCGCATAGGGAAAGCCTACGACATAGGCGATCACCACCCCGGGAAACACCGCGTGACTGATTGCATCGCCCATCAGCGACCAGCCCTTGAGAACCAGAAAGCAGGACAGTAGCGCCATGGGGATTGCCACAGTGACAGAGATCACCAGCGCATTGACCATGAACGGAAATTCAAATGGCGAAAGAAGCGTTTCGATAATGCTCATTGCGATGCCTCCAGCGCCTGTGTCTCAGCGGCGCGGCGTCGGCTCGCAAGCATGCCATGCTTGGGTGCGAAGAAGAATGCGCACAGGAAAATCACCGTCTGCAACACGACGATGATGCCGCCCGTTGCACCGTCGAGGAAGTAGCTTGCATAAGCGCCCAGAAAACTGGTGGCGGCACCGATCATAACAGCGATGACCAGCAGTCGTGGAAAGCGATCCGTCAGCAGATAGGCCGTGGCACCCGGTGTCACCACCATGCAAATGACGAGGAAAGCGCCAACCGTCTGAAGCGCCGCAACTGTCGAGGCGGAAAGAAGCGTGAAAAACATGATCTTCAACGCGGTCGGATTGAGGCCAATCGAACGCGCATGGCTTTCATCGAAGAATGTGACCATAAGGTCTTTCCATTTGACGAGCAAAATGGCGAGCGACACGAAGCCGATGATACCAAGCTGAAGCTTGTCGCCCGGCGTGATCGCCAGAATATTGCCGAGCACGATGGTCTGGATGTTGACCGAGGTTGGTGAGATCGACACCATGAACAGGCCCAACCCGAAGAAGCCTGAGAAGATCAGGCCGATAATGGCGTCTTCCTTCAGCTTGGTTCGTTGGTTCAAGAACAGCATGGCAGCAGCCGCCAGCCCGCCGGAAAAGAACGCGCCGATGGAAAACGGCAGTCCCAGCATATAGGCTCCGGCAACGCCGGGAACGATGGAATGGGACAAGGCATCGCCGATCAGCGACCAGCCCTTGAGCATCAGGTAGCACGACAGGAAAGCGCAAACACCACCGACCAGCGCCGACACCCACATGGCATCAATCATATAGCCATAGGTGAATGGCTGGAAAAGCATGTCCATCATTCCTGCCCTCCCTCTCCATCGCCCGTATTGCGAATGGCTGCCTTGCCACCCTGAAGGATCAGGGGGCGTTCATCGTCGGTAATCACGCCAATGGAGGCAGAAGCTCCGCCTTGCGCTTCGTTCAAAACGAAATGACGCAGAACGCCACCAAAGGTCATTTCCAGATTTTTCTGGGTGAAGGTGTCCGCAGTCAGCCCATAGGCCAGCACCGTGCCCTTAATGAGGATCGTGCGGTCGCAAAACTCCGGCACGGAACCGAGATTATGCGTTGAAACCAGCATCACGCGGCCTTCGTCGCGCAGTTCGCGCAACAGCGTAATGATCTGCTCTTCGGTCTTCACATCGACGCCCGTAAACGGCTCATCGAGCAGAATGACACGACCGTCCTGCGCCAGCGCACGGGCAAGGAAAACGCGCTTTTTCTGTCCACCGGACAGCTCGCCGATTTGGCGCTTGCGAAACTCGCTCATATTCACACGAGCAAGCGCATTGGCCACCGCTTCATGATCGGCAGTCTTCGGTATCCGCATCATGCCCATATGGCCATAGCGGCCCATCATCACCACATCCTCGACCAGAACCGGAAAATTCCAGTCCACCTCTTCCGATTGCGGCACATAGGCGACGAGGTTCTTGCGCAAGGCTTCCTCAACCGTCATACCCAGCACCCGGATTGAGCCACGCGCAACACGCACAAAACCCATGATCGCCTTGAACAAGGTCGACTTGCCCGACCCGTTGACGCCGACAAGAGCGGCAATCGTGCCGGTCGGGATGCGAAAACTCGCATCGCGCAAGGCGGTCAGGCCGTTGCGATAGGTCACGGTAGCGCCATCGACGGCAATGCCGTCATCTTCAGAACCGGAACCGAGACGGCTCTGCCAGTCGGGTTGAGCATTCATCGGATAAATCTTTCATAAGGATCGAATAAGCGCCCGCCACGATGACGGGCGCCGGCATGGGCAATGATCAGATCAGGACTGATGGGTCAGTCCCTTGACGATGGTGTCGGAGGTGACGCGCAGGAGATCGATATAGGTTGGCACCGGGCCATCCGCGTCCGTCAGAGAATCCACATAGAGCACGCCGCCATAGCGGGCGCCGGTTTCGCGGGCCACCTGCTCAGCAGGAGCGGACGAAATCGTGCTTTCGGAGAAGACGACGGTGATGCCATTCTTGCGCACGGCATCGATCACCTTGCGCACCTGCTGCGGCGTGCCCTGCTGGTCTGCATTGATCGGCCAGAGATACAGTTCCTTCAGACCGAAATCGCGCGCGAGATATGAAAATGCCCCTTCGCTCGAAACGAGCCAGCGCTTGTCTTCCGGAACGGTGGCAAGCTTCGCCTTGATCGGCTCTATCGCGGCCCGGATCTTCTGCTTGTAGGCTTCGGCATTCGCCTTATAGGTGCCGGCATTTGCCGGATCGTATTTGACGAAGGCATCACGAATATTATCGACATAGATCAGTGCAACAGTGGGCGACATCCAGGCATGGGGGTTCGGCTTGCCGCTATATGGCCCTTCGGTAATGCCGATCGGCGTGACACCGTCTGACACCACAACACTCGGCACGTCCTTCAGATTGTGAAAGAACTTTTCAAACCAGAGTTCGAGGTTAAGCCCGTTCCACAGGACAAGCTGCGCGCCCTGTGCCCGTTTTATGTCGCCAGGTGTCGGCTGGTAATTATGGATTTCCGCACCGGGCTTGGTGATCGATTCCACGACGGCAGCGTCGCCTGCAACATTTCGCGCAATATCGGCAATGACTGTGAAGGTTGTGACAGCCTTGAACTTTTCCTGCGCTGCGGAGGGCGCAACGGCCAATACTGCCGCCAGCGCCGCTCCCGCCATTCCGGTCAGGATCAATCGTCTCAGCTTGTTGAACATCTATTCCTCAATCTTGCTATTAGGAGTTATTTGCAACTGAAATATAGTATTCCGGCCTGCAAACGGGATCACTTGCACACCGGAAAGAATCCTCTGGGCTCCCATATTCTGCAATTGCAAATGAATTGCAATAAGGAATTGCTAAAACGCGGAATTTTTGCCCGCAAAGCGGGTGCAGTCTTCAACAAGCCCCTAAAACCGCATGCCGCAACCGACCATTAGAGCATTTCCAGCAAAAGTGCGTAGCGCCTACGCAGGGAAATCAGTCCACTGGACTGATTCCTGATCCTGCTTCGATGCGTAGGATAATGCGTAAAAACAAATAGATAGGGTGGTTCCACGATTCCGTTTTAACCGGAGCCACTCTAGGCCAGTTGCGGCATGATTGATGAAAGCGCATCCCAAAAAGTGTGAAACAGTTCTCGGGCTGCGCGTAAAGACAGAAGCCAAAAGCACCGCTCTGCTTCAATCAGATTGGCGCTTTTGAAGCTGCGACGCCGCCTATTCCTTCACCGCTCCGGTCATTGACGACACGTAGTAGTCAACGAAGAAGGAATAGAGGATCACCACCGGCAGCGAACCGAACAAGGCCCCCGCCATCAGCGCGCCCCATTCGAAAATATCGCCGCGCACCAGCTCGGTCAGCACGCCCACTGGAACAGTCTTGTTTTCCGAAGACTGAATGAATGTCAGCGCATAGATGAATTCGTTCCACGAAAGCGTGAAGGCGAAGATACCCGCCGAGATCAAGCCCGGCACTGCAAGCGGCAAGATGATCTTGAGCAGAATCTGCCAGCGATTGGCGCCATCCACCAGCGCACTTTCCTCCAGCTCGAAAGGAATGGAGCGGAAATATCCCATCAGCAGCCATGTGCAGAACGGAATGAGGAAGGTGGGATAGGTGAAGATCAGCGCCAGACGCGAGTCATAGATGCCGAGCTTGAACACGATGAACGCCAGCGGAATGAACAGGATCGATGGCGGCACCAGATAGGCCAGAAAGATGAACAGGCCGACAGAGCGTGAGCCGGTAAACCGGATGCGTTCAATCGCATAAGCTCCCAAAACCGAAGCAATCAGCGACAGGAATGTGGAAGCCGTCGCCACCAGCATCGTGTTCCACAGCCAGCCCGGATAAGAGGTCTCGAACAACAGATATTTGATATGGTCGAGTGTTGGCCCCACCACCCAGAAGGGGCTGAAATTGTCATAATCCGTCAGCTGCGAATTGGGTTTTACGGCAGTGATCGCCATCCAGTAGAATGGAAACAGCAGCACGAAGACGAAAAGCGCTATGGGTATGTAAATCGTCACCACCCGCCGCGGCAGGCGATTGAGATAGGACATGCCTTGGCTATCGTCCTTCAAAGCGGCTTCATTGGAAGGTGCCTTGGACTTCATGGTCATCTCCATTGTCAGTCGCTCCCGCCCTGCTGCCATTTGCGACGTTGCAAGCCGAAGAAAGAAAACATGATGGCGGCAAGCAGGAACGGGATCATCGCGACAGCAATCGCTGCGCCCTCACCCAATTGGCCGCCGGGAATGGCACGCTGGAAAGACAGGGTCGCCATCAGATGGGTTGCATTGACGGGACCGCCCTTGGTCAGAACGTAGATCAGCTGGAAATCCGTGAAGGTGAACAGCACGGAGAATGTCATCACAACAGCAATGATCGGCGTCAGCATCGGCAATGTCACATGCCGGAAACGCTGCCAGCTTGAGGCGCCATCCAGCGATGCCGCTTCCTGCAACGAGGCCGGAATAGTCTGCAAACCGGCGAGAAGCGAGATTGCCACGAAGGGAATGCCGCGCCAGACATTGGCCGCAATCACCGAAAGCCGCGCATTGGTCGGATCACCAAGGAAGTTGATGGGCTGCTCGATGAGACCCATTTTGATCAGCGACCATGAAATGATCGAGAACTGGGAATCGTAGATCCACCAGAATGCCAGCGCTGAAAGCACCGTCGGCACCACCCATGGCAGCAGCACGATGGCGCGGAAGAAGGATTTGCACGGCAGGTTTTCGTTCAGCAGCAGCGCAAGCCAGAGGCCGAGACCGAATTTCAGCACCGACGCGACGGTTGTGTAGAGCACCGTATTGAACACCGACAACCAGAAGACGCTGTCATCCCACAGGAATTCGTAATTTTCCAAGCCGATGAAAATGCCATCGCGGCCAATCTTCGTGTCGGTAAAGCCGAGCCAGACGCCAAGACCGAGCGGATAGGTCAGAAAGCAGACCAGAAAGACCGCTGCGGGCAGCATGAACAGAAAGCCCAGCATGTTGTGATTGTTTGCCAGGCGAGACATGAAAGGCCGTTTTATCGCACCGGGGTCTCCGGATAGTCCGCCACCGGTAGAATTGGTCATCGTCATGGATACACATCTCCAGAACCACAAAAGAAACGAGGCGCGGGGTACACCCTCGCGCCTCAGCTCTAGCGACTAGACGCGATAATAGCGGTTGGCTCGCTTTTCTGCGCTCGCGACAGCCTCTTCCGGCGTGGAAGCGCCTGTGACAGCGGCGGCAAACATGTCGACCAGAACATAGTCGGCCATGACGGCTGCCGAAGCATAGCCGAGCGGACCGGCATAACCGTTCGGACGCAGCGTTTCCGAAGCGCGGGCATAAGGCGCATGGATCGGGTTGGCCTTCCAGACCGGATTATCCGCAAACGCCTTGAGCGGCTGGCAGCAATAGGCGCTGGAGCCTTCGAGCCAGGCATTCATCTGGTCGGCTTCCATCATGAACTTGATGTAAGCCTTGGCTGCTTCCGGATATTTCGTATGCTTGAACAACAGAAGCGAACTGGTCTGATGCAGCTCGACGCTCTTGCCGACCGGACCGACGGGGAAGTTGGTGCTGCGCATGTCAGCAGCAAATTCCGCGAGCTTCGGGTCGTTCTTCGCAGCGTAATAGATGGAAACGCCATTGGCCGTCAGCGACACCTGCCCCGCAAGGAAGGCGCGGTTGTTATTGATGTCGAGCCAGCTTTCCGTACCCGGAATGAAGGTCTTGTAAAGCTCCTTGGCATAGTTGATGGCGGCAATCGTTTCCGGCGAATTGATCGTCACCTTGCCGCTTTCATCGACCATCTGTGCACCATGGCTCCAGAGCAGCCAATGCGCATAGTTGTTGCCGTCACCGACAGCCTTGCCATGCGGGAAACCGGCAGGCGTTCCCTTGGCCTTCATGGCCTTGCACAGCTCAAGGAAGCCTTTCGTGTCCTGCGGGAACTCGTTGAAACCAGCCGCTTTCATGTGGCTGTCACGATAGACAATCGCATTGCCAATGGCCGTCAGCGGCATGGCGATGAACTTGCCGTCACGGGTCGCATAACCCTTGAGGCCGTCATAGAAGCCACCATATTTCCCGTCTAGATAAGTGCCAAGCTCGGTCAGATCGACCAGCTTGTCGGGATATTGATGGGCATCGTCGAACCAGCACATCACGATATCGGGGCCGGAACCCACATTGGCGGCAACCGCGGCCTTTGGACGAATATCTTCCCAGCTTTCCTTGTCGATACGGACTTCGACGCCGGTGGCTTCGGTGAACTTCTTGGTGTTGGCGAGCCAGCTGTCCTCGTCGCCCTTCACGAAAGGCGTCCAGCGCAACACGCGCAGGCTTGCACCGGCTTCCGGCTTATATTCCGGTTCGGCTGCGAAAGATGGACGAATGCCCATACCCGAAAGACCAGCCGCACCAACAAGACTTGCCGTTCCCGTCAGGAATGTTCTTCTTCTGATAGTCATTATGCTCCTCCTCCAAAAATGGGACTTTGCTACGCCGCATTCGCTGTCCCTACAGGCGAAAACGGGTATCTGGTGAAATGCGATTTCCCAGAAAAGACACAGCCTCCGGCTCTCCCCTCCTTCAGCGTGTCTTGTGTAAATTCATGCAATAAGACGCATGCCACTCTCTTCGTCGAAGAGGTGAACATTGCCTGGATCGATCGAAATATTGATCGCCTCTCCGGGGCGCACTTCGACGCGCTCGCGGAAAACACAGGTGACTTCGGTACCGCCGAAATTCACCACCATCTGCGTTTCGTAGCCGGTTGGTTCTATCACCACCACCGGCGCAGCCAGCCCGGCACCATCAAGCCGGATATATTCCGGACGCAGGCCGTAAACGAGGTCTCGTCCCGCCGCCTGTGGATAGGCGCGCGACAATGGCAGCCTTGTGCCATCGGTAGCTACGAACACCTGCGGATTTTGTGGATCGAGCTTGCCCTTGATCATGTTCATGGCCGGGGAACCGATAAAGCCAGCCACAAACAGATTGTTGGGATTATCATAGAGTTCCAGCGGCGAACCGACCTGCTCCACAATGCCGTCATGCATGACGACGATCTTGTCGGCCATGGTCATGGCCTCAATCTGATCATGCGTCACGTAGACAGTCGTCGTTTTCAAGCGGTGATGCAGTTCCTTGATCTCGGCACGCATCGCCACGCGCAGCTTGGCGTCGAGGTTCGACAAAGGCTCATCGAACAGAAAGACCTGCGGATCGCGAACGATGGCGCGGCCCATAGCCACGCGCTGGCGCTGACCGCCGGAAAGCTGACGTGGATAACGGTCGAGCAGATTGGTCAGGCCCAGAATGCCAGCGGCATAATTCACGCGCTTGTCGATTTCAGCCTGCGGTGCCGAATTCAGCATCAGCGAGAACGCCATGTTCTTGGCGACCGTCATATGCGGGTAGAGCGCATAGTTCTGGAACACCATGGCGATATCGCGTTCCTTGGGCGGCAGGTTGTTGACCGGCCGTCCGCCGATGCGGATTTCGCCGCCGGAGATATTCTCCAGCCCGGCCAGCATGCGCAGCAAGGTCGATTTTCCGCAGCCCGAAGGACCGACGAGAATGACAAACTCGCCGTCTTCAATATCAATATTGACGCCTTTGATGACGGGGAAATTGCCGAAAGACTTTTTCACTTCGGCGAACTGAACAGTGGCCATGCATCTCCTCCCAGACTGCATTCTGTTTTTTCAGAAAATGTGAACGACGGCTCCTCACTTCCGTCATACCCATCTTCCCTGGTACGCATCTTGTCCGAAAACCGTTTCACACACTCGAGATACGTACGCGCGAATATTCTCCTTACTTCGGTATTTGCTGCGCCGAATTCCTCTTCCGGCGCCTGTTGTTATCGTCTCGCTGACGATTTAGCCCCGGCCCACAAAGGGCATCTTGGTTGCCATGACCGTCATGGTCAGCACATTGGCGTCGAGCGGCAGGCTTGCCATATAGACAACCGCATTGGCGACATGCGCTGGATCAATGGTCGGCTCCGCCGCCATGGTTCCATTGGCCTGAATGACACCTGTCGAAATCTTCTGCGTCATATCGCTAGCGGCATTACCAATATCGATCTGGCCGCAGGCGATATCGAAGTTGCGACCGTCGAGCGCAGTCGATTTGGTAAGCCCCGCAATGGCGTGTTTCGTCGCGGTATAAGGCGCTGAATTGGGGCGCGGTGTGGTCGCAGAAATGGACCCATTATTGATGATGCGGCCCCCACGCGGATTTTGCGCTTTCATCACCCGGAAAGCCTGCTGGGTGCACAGAAATGCGCCCGTCAGATTGGCACCGACAATCGCGCTCCAGTCCTCGAATGTGACGCCTTCAAGCGGCACACCCGGAACGAGAACGCCCGCATTGTTGACCAGAAGATCGAGCCGCCCGAACTTTTCAACAATCGCATCGAAAAGTTTGCGCACGGCGACCGGATCGCCCACATCGGCTGCGATTGGGTGGAAGCTTCCGCCGGTTTGCGATGCAAGATCGGACGCCGCCTTTTCCAGCACATCGATGCGACGACCGGAAATCACGACATGATAACCTTGTGCTCCGAGGGCCTTGGCGATAGCGCGCCCTACACCTGTACCGCCACCGGTGACAAGCGCAATGGCCCCACTCTTCGCACTTGTTGCCTCACTCATCGCAGCATTCCTCCGTGTTGCGGCTCCGGCCTCAGAGCGCGTTCAATCTGAATTTTCTATTGAAGCAAGATCCTGTCGATCCTCGTAACCCGGAGGGCGGATATGCTTCGGCCTGCATGCATTATCGAATTTCAATATTAGGTCGATGCTGCGCAGCCGATGCTCGGTGCGCTTACTGCGTATGCCGTCAATTCCCTGCCGGTACCGTTCTACCCTTAACTGGTAAGGTGAACGGACCACTTGTCCATTGATGGCCGGTCAAACGCCGTGAGTCAATCTCGTTTTGCCGCAATTGGGAAACATTCGAGCACATCCCGAAAAGTGTGAAACGGTTTTCGGAAAAGATGTGCGTGAAAACAGATAGCTAGAGCGCCGATCTGATTCGATCAGATCGAAATGCGCTCTAGCTAAAGAGATTGCGCGACCCGCTGCTATCATCACAAAGCCCTCAAGCCAGACAGCCAGGACAGCCCGGCGTCAGTCGTGGCTTTCGGGCGATATTCGGCACCAACCGGCTTTTCATAGCCGAGCGTATCGAGCAAATGCACGATATGCCGGTAATCCAGCTCGCCATGGTCGGGTTCTGCACGGTCAGGTACGGCGGCAATCTGGACATGGCCGATATACGGTTGCAACGCTTCCAGCCGCTTGCTGATATCGCCTTCCATGATCTGAAGGTGGTAGCAATCGAACATCAATTTCAGGTTGCTTGCTGCCACTTGATTAATGATTACAATGGCTTGTCCCGATGTCTTCAGAAAATATCCCGGTGCATCGCGGTGGTTCAGCGGTTCGATCAGAATTGTTATGCCATGAGCGGCGGCACGCTCGCAGGCATAGGTGAGATTGGCGACGAATGTGCGATGCGCCGCCTCGCCTTCCGCCTTTCCAGCCATGACATGGATATTAAGCGCTCCGATGGCAACCGCATAATCGACTGCCTGACGAATCGCTGCCTGCGCCTCGTCTTCCCGTCCCGGAATCGCCGCCAGACCATTATCACCAGCTTCGACATTGCCACGACTTGTGTTGAGGCCGAGCATCGTCAGCCCGGTTTCACGCAACGCTGCCGCAACCGCCCCCGCATCAAAATTATAGGGCCAGTGGCATTCCACGGCATCAAACCCGGCAGCTTTTGCCGCGCGTATGGCATCAGGTAGCGGCAGTTCCTGCCAGAGAAAGCCGAGATTGGCTGAAAAACTGGCCATATCAGTCCCACTCCACATCAAATTTTTCGACGATCTGGCGAATTTGCGCCTCCGTCAGCATGTTCGGTTTCAAGCCACGCGTGAGCATGGCGAGCTTCGCCGTTTCCTCAAGTTCTTCAACGGCATAGACAGCCGCTTCCAGATCCTTGGCAGCAACGACCGGCCCATGATTGGCCAGCATTACGGCGCTGCGCTTGCCGGCCAGACCGCGGATCGCATCGCCCATGGCAGGATCGCCGGGGATGAAATAGGGCAGCAATTTCACCTTACCGAGTTTCATGATCGAATAGGCCGTCAGCGGCGGCAGCATATTGTCCGGGTCCACATCCGGCAGCATAGACAGCGCGACGGAATGGCAGGAATGCAGATGGACAACTGCACCCGTCTTGGCTGCCCGCGTTTCGTAAAATGCGACGTGCAGCGGCATTTCCTTGGTTGGCTTGTCGCCACCGACGAAGTTGCCCTGCTGATCGAAAAGCGACAACTTTGACGGATCGAGACTGCCAAAAGAACTACCGGTCGGGGTGACGAGCAGCCGTCCGTCCGACAGGCGCGCCGAAATATTGCCCGACGAGCCACCGGTCAGCCCTCGGTCGAACATGGACTTCGCCATCAGGCATATGGTTTCGCGGAGTTTCGCTTCTTCACTCATGCGGCCTCCAGCTTGCGCAGCGCCGTTTCAAAGAAAGCCTCCGAGCCGAAATTGCCGGATTTGAGCGCAAGCGCGACCACATCGCCTTCCACCGAGGCGAAAGTCCATGGAACGCCGGGCGCGATCTCCTGCCCCACCATCACACGGGAAACCCCGAGCGACTGTGCGACAGCGCCGGATGTTTCACCGCCCGCCACAACGAAACGGCGAATACCGAGGCTAAAAGCCTCGCGCGCCAGCGTGGCAAGAGCCTCTTCGACAATCCGGCCTGCGCGCTCCACACCGAGCTTTTCCTGCGCGGCACGGACCGATGCCGGTTCCGCGCTGGCATAGATGAGCTTTGGCTCATCCACCGGACGCTGCCGGAGCCAGTCGACGCCCTCGCCTGCGCCATGCTCTGCCAGTTGCAGCGGATCGAGACGATAGCTCGCCGCCTTTTCCGCGTAATGCGCAACCTGTTTCAGCGTCATTACCGAACAGCTGCCGGAAAGCACAATCTGGCCTTCGCCAACAACAGGCGTCTGCGCCTCTTGTGTGCTTTGCTGCAATTGTCCTGCTTTAGCGAGAAGGCCGGGCAACGGCATGGCAAGCGCGCTGCCACCGGTGAGCAAGGGCAGATCCAGCGTCGCCTCGGCAATGGTTCCCAGATCCTCGTCGGCAACTGCATCGACGATGACATGCGCCACGCCCTGCCCGGCGAGTTCGGCAAGCCGCGCCTTCAAGGCATCGGCACCACGCGCCACAACGAGGCGATTGGCCAGCCCGACCTTGCCTTTCACCTGCGGCTGCAGCAAGCGCACCAGGCTGGAATCCCGCATCGGCGTCAGCGGATGATCCTTCATCGGGCTTTCATCCAGCGGCTGCTCGCCAACGAAAAGATGCCCCATGAAAATGCTGCGACCATTTTCGGGAAAAGCCGGGCAATAGATCGTCTGCGAAGCGCCGATGTCAGCCATCAGCGCTTCCGCCACCGGCCCGATATTGCCTTCAGCGGTGCTGTCGAAAGTTGAACAATATTTCCAGTAGAACCGCTGCGCACCGGCGGCTTTCAGCCACGCATAGGCTGCACGAACCTGACTGACGGCCTCATCAACCGGGATGGTCCGGCATTTCAGCGCGATGATCTCGAAAGGGGCGATCGTTGTCGCATCGGGTGCTTCCGTTTCATCGGGCAATCCGAAGCGCAGGGAAACCGGATAACCGCTGCGGGCCAGCAATCCGGCGAGGTCCGTTGCTCCGGTGAAGTCATCGGCAATGGCGCCCAATACGATAGCCATGGTTATTTCTCCGCGCCCGGCATGCCCGGCAGGACAATGCCGCTACGGGCGGCCAGAATCTTGGCCACGGCGGCATCATCTTCGAGGCCGAAACCGGCTTCGGATGCCTGACTGAACAGCGCCAGCGCGGCTTCACTCAACGGCGTGGAGCCGCCTGCATCGGATGCTTCGCCCGTGACAATGCCCATATCCTTGACGAAAATATTGACCGCAGAGCGCGGTGTGTAATCGCCATCGACGATGTGCGGCCCGCGATTTTCGAACATCCAGGACGAACCGGCGGAAACGCGGATAACATCGAACACAGTTTGCAGATCGAGGCCAACCTTGGCAGCGAGCGTCAGCGCTTCAGCAGCAGCAGCGATGTGAACACCTGCCAGTAACTGATTGATCATCTTTACTTTTGAGCCAAGGCCCGGCTCTTCGCCAAGCCGGAATACTTTGGCCGCAACAGCATCAAGAGCGGTCGAGGCTTTGGCGAAAGCCGCGTCCGCGCCTGACCCCATAACTGTCATTTCACCGGTCAGCGCCTTTTGATAGCCGCCGGAAACCGGCGCATCGATGACCGCCATGCCCGCGGCTTCTAGCTTGGCGGCGATCTCGACCGTGACACTGGGCGCCATCGTTACGCACAGGAGAAACACGGTGCCGGGTGCGGCAGTCTGCACCGCGCCTTTCGGACCAAACAGCACTTCCTTTGCCTGATCGGAATTGACAACGAAGACAAAGACGACATCGCTTCTGCCTGCATCGGCAGGCGATGAAAAGGCTTCGCCACCTTCCGCCGTGAACCGCTTCAGCACTTCGTCGCGGATATCCACGCCCTTGACGTGAAAACCCGCGCGCAACAGGGACAGGGCAGCACCCCACCCCATCGAGCCAAGACCGATCACGGTTGCCGTATTGCCCGGCGCCATTCGAAACCTCCCGTTATTTTCTATGTTACCGCTCGTCGATATCGAGGCCGGTCAAGCTCTAGGAGAGCTCATCCTCGATATGGATGCGGATGATTTCGTCGAAGGATTTGTCACCCACAAAACCGAGCGCGGTGGCGCGGCTTGCATCGAAATCCTGGGGCCATCCAGACACGATGCTTTCAATCAACGGATCGGGCTGACGACGGATGAGCGCCACCGCCTTGTCGCCCGCAACACTGCGAAGAGCTTCGATCTGCTCGCCAATGGTGGCCGACAAACCCGGCATGTTCAAAACGCAGCGATGACCGACTTTAGCCAGATCGATGGTCGCAGCGTGCAGCAGGAAGCCAACCGCGCGGCGCGGGCTCACATGCCAATGACGCACCGATTCATCGACCGGCAGGATCGCTTCCTGCCCGACCAGAGGTTCGCGGAGAATATTGGAGAAGAAGCCCGATGCCGCCTTGTTTGGCTTGCCGGGACGAATGCAGACCGTCGGCAGACGAATGCCGATGCCATCCAGAAAGCCTTTGCGGGCATAATCCGCGAGAAGCAATTCGCCGATCGCTTTCTGCGCGCCATAGCTGGTGCGGGGAGTCAGGAAAAACTCGTCGTCGATCTTTTCCGGGAATGGCGAACCGAACACGGCAATGGACGATGTGAAGACAACACGCGGCTTGTAGGGCGCTTTTTCGCCTTCCTTGCGGATCGCTTCGAGCAGATAGCGCGTACCGTCGAGATTGATCGCATAGCCCTTGTCGAAATCGAGTTCCGCCTCGCCGGAAACGATGGCGGCGAGATGAAAGATAAGGTCCGGTCGCTTGGCAATCAGTGCGCGCGTGATAGCGGGATCGGAAATATCCCCTGCGCTCGCATGGACTGTGCCTGTAAAGCCTTCTGGCGGAGTTGGAGCAATAACATCCACCAGCGTCAGTTGCTCGACGGGTTTTCCGTCAATACTGCCGTCTCGACCGATTGCTTCGGAAAGCTTGCGACCAACCATCCCTGCCGCGCCGATAATCAAAACATGCATGCAATTCTGCCTTTCCCATTCATGGATGCCGTCAGCATCCAACGCCCTCAGCCGCGCTTGTCGCGCACCTTGGCAAGCAAGTTCTTTGTTGAAACGTAAATCCGCTCTTCATGCGCGGCGAAGGCCGCCATGGCCGCGTGTCGGTCGCGCTTTTCCAGCGCCTGCAAGATCGCCTGATGGTCGGAAAAGCTGCCATCAATCGCGCCCGGCTGCGCAACGGCACGCCGGCGATGCTCCAGCATATAGGTGTACAGATCGGTGACGATGTCGGCGAGCAACGGATTTCCGCATTCGCGATAAATGGTGACATGAAACTCGCGGTCGCAGATGAGAAAGCGCACGGGGTCGTTCAGACAATCGATCTGCGCCTTGAGCGAGCTGCGCAATATATCCAGCGCTTCGTCTGAAATGCGCTCGGCGGCATCGCCGACAATCTGCTGCTCGACCAGAAGCCGCGCCGCATGCACGGCATGAACATCATAAAGATCGACATTGAGCCGCGATGTTATGCCAACCGCCATGCCGGAAAGATCAGCTTTGGCAACGCGCGTGCGCGATCCGTGCGAGACTTCCAGCACGCCACGCGCAGCAAGCGTTTGGATAGCGCTGCGTACCGTCTGACGGCTGACCGAAAGCGCTGCGGACAGTTCCCGCTCGCCCGGCAGCTCATCGCCAACCGCCAGCAAACCGGACGCAATAAGGGCAGCAATCTTGTCGGCGATCACATCCTTGATGGTGCGCCGCTCCAGATTTCGCCCCAGACCCGTATTTTTATCGAGCAGAAAATTATGTGCGACGATCAACGGAGTTCCTACTGACCCACTGGTCTTTCCACTAGTCCAGTTGGAATTTATCGATATCGCGGTTGCTGTCAAGAGCCAGCAAGGCTCCTCGCCGCGATCAACTCTGATCGCGGCGTCTTCATATCATCTTTCGGGGGATGTTGCTGAGCCTGAATCAAAAAGCGGCATGTGTGTGCGAAAATGGTAATTTTCGGGTACCGGAGCGGAGCGTACTTTTGGGTACGTGAGCACCGGAAGCCTCGCATAATCCCGAAAAGTTGCAGACTTTTCGGTTCAGATTATGCGAATGCAAATCTCAAATTGCCATTTGCAGCCACACAGGACGACTTTTGGAACAGGCTTTTAGACTGCGTCCAGAATCTGCTTCTGCAAATCAATCGCGCGAGCATCGGCGAGCTCACGTCGCGGACGCTCCAGATCGATGTCGATATCAAGCGCAATGGACCCTTCGCGCAGCACGATCACACGGTCTGCGAGAGCAACGGCTTCCGACACATCGTGGGTGATCAGCACCGTGGTAAAGCCGCGCTCAGTCCAGATACGCTCCAGAAGACGGTGCATCTCGATGCGTGTCAGCGCATCAAGTGCGCCAAAGGGTTCGTCCAGCAGCAGAATTTTCGGATCGCTGACCAGCGCCCTTGCCAGCGCAACGCGTTGCCGCTGGCCACCAGACAGCACGGATGGCCAGTCATCGCCGCGCCCTTCCAGCCCGACATCGGACAAAACCGAAAGTGCGGCCTCACGCCAGTTCTCACCGCGCGCTATGCCCACATTGTCGGTCACACGCTGCCACGGCACGAGCCGCGCTTCCTGAAAAAGCAGACGCACAGACGGGCTGATGCCGGTCAACGCTTCTCCGCCAACAGCTACGCGCCCCCCATCGGACAGATCGAGCCCCGAAATCAGGCGCAGAAGCGTGGACTTGCCACCGCCAGAGCGCCCGACAACGGCCAGAAACTGCCCGGATGGCACCTCCAGATTGAAGTGCCGCAACACTTTGAGGCTGCCGAATGTACGATCGACATGGGAAAGCGAAATGGGCGACCCGCCCTTCGCATCTGCGCCACGAGCGAGCGCTTCCCCATCATATGAGTCCTGAACCGCAGCCATCAGCTTTTGCCTTTTTCCGGCTGATAGGCCGGATGCCAGACGAGCACACGCTTTTCGATCAGACGGGTTGCCGTATCGGCCACCTTGCCAAGCAGTGCGTAGATGATGATGCCGAGCAGCACCACATCGGTCATCAGAAACTCGCGCGCATTCATGGTCATATAGCCGATACCGCTGGTGGCGGAAATGGTCTCGGCAACGATCAGCGTCAACCACATGAAGCCCAGAGCATAACGCAGACCAACGAGGATCGACGGCAGCGCGCCGGGCAAAATAATACGCTGGATCAGTGCCTTGCGATCCAATCCGTAGACATGCGCCATTTCGATCAATTGCGGGTCGATAGTTCGCACGCCGTAGAACGTGTTGATATAGATCGGGAAGAAAACGCCGATGGAAACCAGAAATATCTTGGCGGTTTCGTCGATGCCGAACCACAGGATGACAAGCGGAACAAGCGCCAGATGCGGTATGTTGCGCAACATCTGCAAGGTGCTGTCGAGCAAGGTTTCGGCAGGCTTCCACAGACCGTTGACGATACCGGCGATAAAGCCCAGCCCGCCGCCGATAATGAGACCGATCAGGGCGCGCTGCGTTGAAATATAGGTATGATAGATCAGCGTGCCATCCAGCAGCGATTTCCAGAACGCCGCCGCCACCGTGCTGGGTGCAGGCATCAGTCGCGCCGTGATCAAACCCGTGCGCGCAGCAATTTCCCAGAGGATCAAAAGAACGATCGGCAGCGCCCATGGTGCAAGCGCCTTGCCGAGCGTTTTAAGACGCGGGACATCAGCTGTCCTGCTCTTTCCGGCAAAGCCGGAAATTGTTGAATCCGCCATCAGGCCGCTCCCTTGCGCGTCACCTCGGCAATGGAAATTTCCTTCGGAATGAGGCCGAGTTTGAAGAAAGTGTCTGCAATTGCCTGTTGCTGGGCGATGACCGACGCGTCAAGCGGCTTGACGCCGTAGGACTGACGCTCGACGGCGCGGACAAGCACATTCTCCGGAATACCGACCGAAGGCGCAAGCTCGGCTGCGACCGTCGCTGTGTTGTTCTTGATCCAGTCATCGATTTCGGCAATCGCATCGATAACGATATCGACGGCTTCCGGGTTCGCATCCACGAAAGGCTGCGCACCGAGATAGAACTGGTGATTGGGAACGAGGCCTTCGCCATTGCGCAATTCGCGTGCTTCGATGGCAATTTCCGCAGCCGCCTGAAACGGGTCCCAGATGACCCATGCATCGACTGCACCGCGCTCGAAAGCGGCGCGTGCATCAGCGGGCGGCAGGAAGGTGGTTTTGATATCGGTATAGGCAAGTCCGGCATCTTCCAGCGCCTTGACCAGAAGATAGTGAACATTCGAGCCTTTATTCAGCGCAACATTCTTGCCCTTCAACTCCGCAACCGTCTTGATGGGGCTGTCTTTCGGCACCAGAATTGCCTCGCCGGTCGGCGCTGGTGGTTCATGCGCGATATAGACAAGCGGTGCACCCGCTGCCTGCGCGAAGATTGGCGGCGTTTCGCCGGTGGTGCCAAAATCGACGGCACCAACATTCAACGCTTCCAGAAGCTGCGGCCCCGCCGGAAATTCGGTCCAGCGTACATCAAAGCCGATCTTCTTCAGCTTCTCTTCGAGAATGCCACGCGCCTTGAGCAGAACAAGCGTGCCATATTTCTGATAGCCGATACGTAGCACTTTTTCCTGCGCAAAAGCAGGCACGCTGCCCACCAATGGCAATGCGGCTGCACCGGCGAGAAGACCTGCAAATTTACGTCTTGAAATGCGCATCAATACTGCTCCTGAACACACCGGTTGCCTCTTTTCCTTATGTTAAAGGCAATTGAGCGCAGCCACAGGAACGAACGTCTAACCTCATACGGTCTGGGGAAAATTCTTTACTTCCGCCGTGTCGCTCTGGCGCAAGGAAGTTCATAAGAGCAATCAGGCAGATATTTTTTCCAAGTTTTGCAACGCAGCCCGGTGCGGAAAAAATGGCCTATCCAATGACAAAAGGTCGGACCATCAATCACGATGTTCCGACCTCTCGATTATCCTTTGCGCTTTACCCAGAAAACCAGGCTCAGCGTGCTCCGCGCACGAAGCTTTCGCCCAGCGCCTGCGGCAGGCTTGCCTTGCGGCCTGCGATCAGCAGCACCAGCATGACCATGGCGAATGGCAACATCTGGATCACGTCTGTTGGCACATTAACACCGGCAACCTGCAAGGCCGTTGCCAGCGACAGGCTGACACCGAACAGCAATGCGCCGCCCAATACCCATAGCGGCCTGCCGCGCGCCAGCATGGCAAGCACAATGGCAATGAAACCATTGCCATGGCTCATGAACGGGATAAACACGCCTGCAACTGCGACCGACATGAAGGCACCGCCAAGACCGGCCAATGCACCCGTTATCAACACGGCAATGCTTCGCGTGCGGACAACATCCACACCGGTTGCATCAAGTGCCGCCGGTTTATCGCCCGCAGCCTGCAGGGCCGTACCGAGATGCGTCATCCGGTAGATCCAGGCGAAAACCGCGACCAAAATGACCGCCACATAGACAACCGGATTATGGTTGAACAGGATTGGCCCCAGCACGGGGATTTCGGACAAAGGCCAGACCGGCCATTTCGGAGCACCGTCCAGACGTGGATATGTTTGCGAAAACTGCACAAAATGCAGGAGTGCGGTCAGACCTTGCACAGCGAGCGTCAGGGCAATGCCGATGACGATCTGATTGAGGCCGAGCCGCACGCAAAACAGTACCATGAAGGATGCGATAAACGCGCCCGCAGCGATGCCGCCGACAAAGCCCAGCCCCATGCTGCCGGTAGTCCATGCCACCAGAAAACCGGCATAGGCACCGGCCAGCATCATGCCTTCGAGACCGATATTCAGCACGCCTGCCTTTTCCGACAATTGCTCGCCCAGCCCGGCCAGCAAAAGTGGCGTACCCGCAGCGATTGCGCCGAGGAACAGGGTGATGATGAAACTTTCCGTAAAAAGCGCCATGTTTTCTCCTCCTCAGACCTTCGCCCGGTAACGGCGGTTCTTGTCAAAATATTCCGCCAGCGCCAGTGTGATCAGCAACAACGCCACGATAACGAGCGAGAAGAAGCTTGGCACACCGAGCCGACGCGCCGCGCTTTCCCCACCGATTGTGAGGGCGGAGAACAGGAAGACATAGGCGATGGAGCCAAAGCCGTTGAGCCGCGCGAGGAAAACCAGCGGCACCACCGTGAGGCTATAGGCCGGGTTCCAGTCCGCGCGGACATTACCTTGCGTACCCAGAATATCCACGGCGCCTGACAACCCGGCG
Source organism: Brucella sp. 22210 (assembly GCF_052045675.1). Lineage (NCBI taxonomy): Bacteria > Pseudomonadati > Pseudomonadota > Alphaproteobacteria > Hyphomicrobiales > Brucellaceae > Brucella > Brucella sp. 22210. The sequence goes on along the minus strand of NZ_JBQEPD010000008.1, from coordinate 154,625 downwards.
AGGCCTGCCGAAATGGCAAAAACAGCGATAGTCAGCTTCGGAACCGACAGACCGGCATGAACGGCGGCGCGTGGATTGGCTCCGACCAGCCGCAATTTCATGCCAAACGAGGTTTTCGTCATCATCAGATGCATGGCGATGATAACGACGAGGCCGATGATCAGGCCCGACGAAATGGTCGTATCAAACAGTTTCGGCAAGCGCGCATCCACCGGAAGCGTGCGCGTTTGCGGGGTCGTGGTCGCCGGATCGAGAAAAGCAAGCTTTACCAAAACATTGGCCAGCGAAACGCCAAGGAAGCTCATCATCAAAGTGGTGATGATTTCATTGATGCCATGCCACGCCTTGAGCATAGCAGGCAACAGGCCCCAGACCGCCCCGACCGCCAGACCGATCAACAGACCAACTGCGAGGTTGAGCCAGATTGGCAATCCGGCCGTGTGCAAAAGCGGTGTGGTAGCCGCGACAATCACCGCAGCGAGCAGAAACTGCCCGTCGCCGCCAAGATTCCAGATGCCAGCGCGGAAGGCCACAATCAGGCTTGCCGCGATCAGCAGAAACGGTCCCATACGGGTCAGTGTTGCTGAAAGGCCGGAAGGCGACAAAATCCCCCGCTCGACCACATAGGCATAGTAACTCAGCGGATTGACGCCCATGGCGAGCAGGATCAGCCCGCCCAGTACAAGGGCCGCGACCAGCGGTCCAACGCTGACGGCAAGGATTCTGCCCCACGCGGAAAAAGGCGGACGTGTCATCTGTCCAGCCATCCCAGCCGTGCCGGCTTGCTGATCGCTCATTCTTCTTCTCCGGTACTCATCAGACGGCCGATGGCATCGCGCGCGCCTGCTCCATTTTGGACCGTACCGAGCACTCTGCCCTGGTCGATCACGGCTATTCTGTCGGCAAGCTCCAGAAGCTCGTCCAGATCGGTGGAAATCAGCAACACCGCCTTGCCAGCATCTGCGGCATCGCGAATACGCTGGCGGGTGGCCCGAATGTTTTTCACGTCGAGCCCATAGGTCGGCTTTGCAAAAATCACCGCTTCGGCTGCGCCCGTCAGTTCGCGCGCCAGTAGAACCTTCTGGATATTGCCGCCCGACAAAGTGCCAACCGGCGTCTGGACATCCGGCGTGCGGATATCGAAATTGCGGACATGTTCGGCAGCCTGAGCGCGGATCTGTTGCGGTTTTTCCAGCCCCTTGCGCCAGAACGGCGCAGCGCCGATGTCCTTCAGCAGGAAATTGGTGGCGACCGCGAAAGCGCCCACCGTTCCCTCGCCCAGACGATCATCCGTCACGTAGCGCAAGCCTGCCGTACGGCGCTCGCCCACCGAAAGCGCGCCGATTTCAGTTCCGTGCAAGCGAACGCTTCCAACGGATGGAGCCTGACCCGCAAGCGCTTCGGCTAGCTCCTTCTGGCCATTGCCGTCGATACCGGCAATTCCCAGAACTTCCCGTGCACGGATTGTCAGCGAAACATCGCGAACCGGAATACGCCCCGCGCTGGAACTCAGCTTTTCGACCGTCAGCACTGTGGCACCCAGATCGCGACTGACACGTGGCGCGGTTTCACCATCACCCGTGGCGGCATTGCCGAACATGAGCTGGATGATATTGGCAGTGTTTTCTGCATCGGTATGGGATTTCAGCTCTTCCGGCGCGATAGCACCAGCGTTCTTGCCGAGGCGCAGCACGGAAATCCGGTCGCCATAGGCAAGCGCCTCGTTGAGCTTGTGGGTAATGAATATGACCGCGAGCCCTTCCGCCACGAGCCGCCGCATCAACTGCCCCAGCGACACGGCCTCGTTGGGCGTCAGCATGGCTGTCGCCTCGTCAAGGATCAGGCATCGGCTGCCGCGCATCAAGGCACGCAGAATTTCCACCTGCTGGCGTTCGCCGAGTGACAGGCTGGAGACCAGCGCGAAAGGGTCGACCCGCAATCCCACGCGGCTTGCCGTTTCGTTGATACGCTTCGCAACGCCGCTGCGATCCGGTTTCCGCCACCAAGCACCACCCAGCGTAAAATTGTCGACGACCGTCAAACTCGGCACCAGCATGGAATGCTGGAACACAGTGCCGATCCCCAACGACAAGGCATGGCGGGGCGATGTGATATTGACCTGTGCGCCATCCACCTCAATCCAGCCATCATCGGGCTGCTGTAGCCCTGACAGCATGCCGACAAGTGTGGATTTACCAGCGCCGTTTTCGCCAAGGAGAACATGAACCTCGCCCGGCCAGATATCTGTGCTGACATTATTATTGGCGACGACACCCGGAAAGCGCTTGGTTATGCCGCGCAGAGCGACAAAGGGCATGCCCGAAGAACTGACCGGAGAGTTTATTGCGTGTGATGAAAGAGGGACTACTTTTTCTGTTGTCGCCTGCATCAAACTGTCCTTCATGGAAATCCGTCTCGTCGCGACCGGATGGATCACGACAATGCCCGGAAGCAACGAGACGGGTATTCGAGCGCTGTGCGTCCTTTCGGACGCACAAAAGTCGCTCTCACTGCTTTATCCATGCATCCTGCTTTTCAGAAATCGAACCCGATTTCCGTGCCGATGCCAGAGCAAGCCGGTTACTTGGAAGCGACCGTTTTCACCAGCGCATGCACGCTGTCGGCATCGAACTTCGGCTCAACCTTGATCTCGCCGGAGACAACCTTGGCCTGAAGATCTTCGATCTCCTTCCACACATTGTCCGGGATGTTCTTGGTCTTCAGAAGACGCAGGCTGCCGTCATCCAGCTTGATATTATAGTTGTGGCTGCCGTATTTGCCGTCTTTCAGGTCCTGAATCATCGCCGCATAAACGGGTTTCAGATCCCAGATGACGGAGGACAGCAGGAAGCCCTTGTCGATCGGGCTCTTGTCGCCGATGACGTCGATGAAATAGGCCTTGCCGCCATCCGTGGCAGGCGTGGTTTCAACGGCCTGCAACATGCCGAAGCTGGAACCGTTGCCCTGTCCAAAGATAACGTCCGCGCCGGAAGCGATAACCGTTTCCGTCACGCGCTTGCCGCCTGCGGCATCCGCATAGGCAGCTGGTCCAATGACGGCGTAACGAACTTCAACCGCCGGGTTTTCAGCCTTCACGCCCTGCGCAAAAGCAACCGACATGTTGTTCCACGATGGCGGCTCACCCGAAACGACGATACCGACGACCTTGGTGCGGCTGACCTTGGCGGCGAGACGACCGGCGAGATAAGCACCATCGCTACCGGCAGCGGTATAATCGGCCACTTTGCCTGCGGAAAGCTTGTCCGGGCTGTCGACAATCGCGACGGGAACCTTCATTTCCTCACCGATTTCCGGCGCGGCCGTGTTGTAGCCGGAAGCATGAGCGATCAGCAGACCGGCGCCATCTTCGGCAAGCTCGCGCAGCGTCGGGCGCACATCGCCATAGCCGAGATTTTCCGCAACCACGACCTTCACACCGGCAGCTTCGCCAGCGGCCTTGGCAGCGGCTACGCCCTGCTGGTTCCAGCCCATGTCGGTTCCCATTTCCGGAGCCAGAATAGCAATTGATTTGATATCTTCCGCCAATGCAGTACTGGCCATCCAGCCGCTTACTGCAAGAGCAAGCACAGCTTTACTTACTGTACTGATTCCCATTTTCTTCATTTTGTCGTTCCCTATTGTAGAATTTTGTTGACTATTTCTTACTCTCCGGTTGAATCTTAAGTACAAACGGGAGCAAAGTTTGAAAATGCGAATTCACCTTACCTTTCTTGCTACAGCACTTCTTGGACTAAACACCGCGCAGGCCGCCATCAGCGGCCAGTCGCTCGACATTACGGTCGAGAACAGTGGAAAGACTTCACTGGCATGTTCGGCTGCTTTCGCGCACTGGTTCTCCGCCGATCTTGGCGAAGTTGCACCCGGCGCTAGCCGTTCATTCAGCTTTGGTGTCGATGTGAAGACAGGCAATGTCTTCCAGTTGAACTCGGTCGGCGACAAGATGGCCGTGCAGCGCATCTGGTGCGGGCACAAGGGCGATGACTGGGCAACACGCGCCGAAATTCCGATGGAGCGCCGCGCAGGCGTGACGCCGGAACCGGTGCATCTGCGCTGCGAGGCAGGCGTCAAGGCAACCCGATGCGCCGCCCCATAGCGGCGCTCGACCAAGCCCTGGATTGGGCGAATTGCCAATCTGTTACAGCCTCGCATCTGACCCCTCCATTTGGAACGAAGCGGGTCCGAAACGCAGATCACCGAAAGATCTCTGCTGCGCATGAACCTCACCCCGATTGACAGTGCGAGAATACGATAGCATGATCATACCGTAATACAATATTGAAAATCGACTAGCGGTGAATTTGCAGAAAATCCTTGCATCCATTTGGATATAAAGGAAAATTTTAAAATAGGCCGCAGATCAGCATTCATAAGAGAGAGAAAATGCGCACAGCAATTGTTACCGGAGCGAGCCGCGGATTGGGGAAAGCCTTCGCTATCGGACTGGCAAAAGACGGGTTCGCACTTGGTCTTTGCGCCCGTGATGCGGCAGCTCTGGAAGAGACTGCGGAGGCTGCACGCGCCGCTGGTGCGCCGGAGGTCGTGGTCATTGCCGCCGATCTTTCACAACCGGGTGCAGCTGAAAAAGTTGTCGCCGATACGCTCGCCGTCACCGGACGGATCGATGCGCTGATCAACAATGCAGGCGCGACCAAGCGCGGCGACTTTCTGTCGCTGAGCGATGATGACTTTCTGGAAGGCTTTGCGCTCAAATTTCATGCCACCGTGCGTTTCTGTCGGGCCGCGTGGCCAGCCCTTGTCGAGAGCAAAGGCAGCATTGTGAATATATCGGGCGTCGGCGCGCATACGCCCGAGCCCGACTTCACGATTGGCGGCTCGGTCAACTCAGCCCTGATCAATTTTACAAAGGCGATTTCAAAGCGCGCCCAAGGCACCGGCATGCGGATCAATACGCTCTGCCCCGGCCATATCGTGACCGACCGGCTGCTACGTCGTATCGAAGTGCTGGCGAAGGAACGGAATATTTCTCTGGACGCAGCACGCGATGCGCTACGTGACGCGCAAGGCATCCAGCGCTATGGAGAAGCAGAAGAAGTTGCCGACGTCGTGCGCTTTCTTTGCAGCCCTGCGGCTGCCTATGTGCATGGCACGGTCATCAATGTCGACGGTGGTGCGACGCCGGGAATATGATCCCGGCGCCGAACTTTCGGTTTAAGAAGCGCTGGCCTCTTCGGCCAGCCGCTCGCGCAGAATAGCGATTGCGACTTTGCCTGCGTTCATGACGTGATAAGCCGCCGCCTTGCGGGCTTCCTTGCCGCGTCTGGCTGCCAGATGGCCAACGACCTCTTCCAGCTCGGTGAGGCTTTCGCGCGTTCTACCCGGTGCGCCGAGCGACGTTGCGCGGAGAACCATGACGCGGGCGTTCAGTGACGACAGTGTATGCCCCAGCGCCTCATTATGCGCACCGTAGATCAGGCAGTCATAGAAGGCGTTTTTGGCCGTCAGCCGCTCCAAAGGATCCGTGATCTTGTCGCTGTTCTTCAGCACTTCGAATGCTGCCTTCAGAGCTGCAATGTCGTCATCAGTCGCATTTTGGGCGAACAGTTCGCAGGCGAGACCTTCCAGTTCGATACGCACCTGATAGATGCCCTCGGCCTGTTCGGGCTTCAGCCGCGCGACGATCGGGCCGCGATGCGGCACCACTTCCACAAGGCCTTCACTCTCCAGCTGACGCAGCGCCTCGCGCACAGCCGTGCGGCTCACGCCAGTCATTTCGCACAGATCACGTTCCGTGATGCGCTGTCCGGCGGTGAAATACCCAATCGCGATAGAGTTACGGATACTTTCCGTAACGCTATGACGGACAGGTGCAGCGGCCTTTATCACTTTGAAATCAATAGGTGGGTTTTTTCCGTTCATCAATATCGCCATAAGTTTGCGCCCCATAAGCGAAAAGCGGGCATATTACCGTATTACTATACGATAACTGCACTTTTTGAAAGCATCCCCTTGTTCTCCCTGCCCGTTTTAGGTGCAGAACGTTAAGCGGGTGCCTCTTCAATCACCGCCATCGCCGCCGCAACACCTGCGCCAACGTCGATATTTGGCACACCTGCCGCCTTAAGACCGCCTGCAATGGCAGCAACCGAGACGAGCGAATAGGTCGGACGTGCTGTCGGCCCCATATGTCCGATGCGGGTCAGTTTGCCGAGCGTTTCCCCGCGCCCTGACGAAAAGACAACTCCATAGCGGTCGCGGATTGCCGCCCGCAATTTCGCCTCATCCACCCCTTCCGGGATTGCCACAGCCGTACAGGTCGGCGATGCGATCTCTTCCCGTGCAGCCCAAAGTTTGAGACCGGCTGCCTGAATGCCTGCGCGGCAGGCTTTGGCAGTCCATGCATGGCGCGCCCAGACGGCCTGTTCGCCCTCTTCCAGATAGAGATCGAGCGCCGCATCCAGCGCGTTGATTTCGGAAACAGATGGTGTGAATGGGAAGGGCTTGTGTGCTTCATGGGCACGCTTCCAATCAATGATCGACAGGATGGAAGCTTTCGGCGCATTGGGATTGGCGGCGATTTTCTCCCAGGCCTTTTCGCTGACATGCAGGAGTGTCAGCCCGGGCGGGCAACCGAGACACTTGTTCGGACCGGTCACGAACATATCGGCATGCGCCGTTTCAGGCAGCACATCCATACCGCCGAATGCCGATACGGAATCGACGATGAACAATTTGCCCTCAGCCTGAACGACCGCTCCGATTTCAGCGACCGGATTGACCGTACCGGATGGCGTATCGTGGTGGCAGATCGACACAACCGCAACATCAGGACGATTTTTGAGGAAATCAGCCACTGTTTCGGCGGTCAGCACCTCATTATAGGGCACTTCCAGCTCGACCACTTCCTTGGCATAGCGCGCAGCCCAGAAGCCGAAGCCTTTTCCGTAGACGCCCGAAACGAGATTGAGCACCACATCGTTTCTGGTGATCAGCGAAGCGGCTGCCGCTTCCAGCCCAAGAACAGGCTCTCCATGCAGGATAACCGGCGGTGTTTTGGTGTGAAACACGCGCTGCACCTTGGCATTTACAGCCTCGTAGAACGCAAGAAATGCCGGATCGTAATCATAGAGAACCGGTCGCGACAGGGCCCGCAATACAGCCGGATAGGCATCGACGGGACCGGTGGTCAGCGTAAAAATCGGGTCGGCAATTTTTCCTGCATTCATTTCGTTCTCCCTTGCTTATGCTTTTATGTCGATGCGCTATCTGGCTCGCGCCAGGCTGAGAAATGACGTGGCGTCGGCGGTCTTCTCTATCCCTTCAAGGGCAGCGATCAGCGCCTCGCCGTCGATTGCAGTTCCGCGCCAGTCGATCTGCGCCTTGAATTTCTGCGCCAGTTCGGCGTTGCTCATTGGATGAGCCAGCCCACCCTTGGCGCCATCGATCCTGCGCACCAGTTTGCGCCCATCCTCAAGCAGAACGCAAACCTCGACCGCCTCGAATGAAAACGACGGATCGTCGACGAAGGATAGTTTTTCACCCAGCGCCTTCAGTTCGGGATCAGCTACGGCAGCATCTGAGAATGCTGCCAGATCGGCCTTGCCCCACAGCAAGCTGACCGCAACGGCGTGTTGGGCGCTAACCTGCGCCAGCCGCCCGGTGGTAACGCCGGGCCTATCCGTGCGCTGGCGGAGCAGCGGGTGGCCGGTCAGTGTTACAGAGGTAATGGCATCGACCCGCAGACCGCCTTCACCGTGAAGTTCAAGGCAAGCTTCAATCACCGGATTGAGCACCACACCGCATGGATAGGGCTTGAATGTGTTCTTCAAAATTTCCCAGTCGCTGCCAAGTCCGCCGGTCAGCGCATCAAAGTCTGGCGTATCGGAATGCAGGGCCAGAAAGCCGCGCGCACCCTCCAGCGGCTCCGCGGGGCCGGTATATCCGTCGGCAGCCAGCAAGGCCGACATCAGGCCTGATCGCGCCGCCTGCCCTACGGAAAGGCTTTTGGACATGGTGCCCAGTGTTTCGACCGAGCCGGATGCCTGAGCCAGAGCATGGCCCAGCGCATCGACGAGTTGCGACGGTGAAAGCCCCAGCAGTCGACCCGTCGCCAGTGCGGCACCAAATGTCCCGCAGGTGGAGGTAATGTGCCAGCCGCGCGCATAATGAACCGGATGAAGAGCATTGCCCAACCGGCACGTCACTTCCGCACCGAGCACGAAAGCCTCAATCAGATCGGCGCCCGATACCGGACGCCCTTCCCCGGCCATGGCTTCGGCCAGCGCCAGAATAGCTGGCGCGACCGGTGCCGATGGATGGATAACTGTCGGCACATGCGTGTCGTCAAAGTCGAAAATATTGGCGGAAGCGGCATTGATATAGGCCGCCCAAAGCATGTCAGCTCGCTCGGAACGGCCAATGATGCTCGCTTTCGCCGGTCCAGAAAAAGCTGGCAGCATGGCCACCAGCTTTTGTGTCGCTGCTTCGTTCGAGCCGCCTATGGCCGTACCGACCATATTGAGCAATGAGCGCCGTCCCGCAGCGCGCACTGCTTCAGGCAAAGCTGGCGGAGCATGGACAAACTCCGCCAGAGTGAGGCTTAAACCCTTCATGTTATGCGCCAGCAGCTTTGCCGCGCACTTCGGCACCTGCCCACTTCTCGAGCGGGCGAATGATGGCGGTCATGTCGGCATCCGCACCGAGATCGGCCTTGGTGATCGAGAAGAGCATGCGCACCGCATTGCCCACCATCATCGGCACACCGAGCCGTTCGGCTTCTTCGAGGCACAAACGGATATCCTTGAGCGACAAGCCAATTGCAAAACCGAAATCGAAACCGCGCGGCAGCACGAAGCGTGGGATTTTATCGGCGCTCGCGGAGGTGCGACCGGAACCGGCATTCAGGACTTCGATCATGACATCTGCGTCGAGACCGGCCTTGGCACCCATTACCATGGCTTCTGACGTGATCGCCAATGCAGCAGCCGAGCAGATATTATTGATCAGCTTCATCACCTGCGCCTTGCCCGGCTCTTCGGCGACACCGATCACCTTGCCGAGCGCGAGTAGCATCGGCTCCACGACCGAAAAATGCGCCGAAGGACCAGCAGCCATAAGCGCAAGCGTTCCCTTCTTGGCACCTGCGACGCCGCCCGAAACCGGACTATCAATCAGGGCAATGCCCGCAGCCGACAATATTTCAGCCAGATCCATCTCGGCCTTCGGCCCGGTGGTCGACAGATCGACGACGCGTTTCACCACGCCGGGATTGGCCGCAATACTGCGTCCGACAGCGATCACCACCTCGGGCGTCGGCAAAGACAGGAAGATCGTCTCTGCGCGCGCGGTCAATTCGCCGATGGTGCCAGCCTCTTCCGCCCCTGCGGCAACCAATGCGGCCACCGCCGCTTCGGCGCGGTCATTCACGGCAAGCTTGTAGCCTGCGCCGATGATGCGCTCCGCCATTGGGCGCCCCATATTGCCAAGGCCGACAAAACCGACTTCACTCATTCCACTCTCCTGTTATCGCGGTCGCGCCATCAGGCAAACGACCAGCCATTATCCACCGGTATCGCCGCACCGTTGATTCCTTCGCTGGCAGCGCCGCAAAGGAACAGCGCCAAGGCGGTCACCGTCTCCATCGGAATAAATTTGCCACCCGGCTGACGGGTGGAAAGGAAAAGACGCGTCGCCTCTTCAGTGCTGATGCCCTTTTCTGCGGCCAGCACTTCAATGCGGCCAAGGGCGGAATCGGTTGCCATCAGCCCGGGGCAGATCGCGTTGCAGGTGATCGCGGTTGAGGCCAGCTCCAGCGCGACCGTCCGCGTCAGGCCGATCATTGCGTGTTTGGTGGTGACATAATCCGCACGACCGGCCAGCGCGATGAGACTGTAAACCGACGCCATATTGACGATCCGCCCCCAACCCCGGGCCTGCATGCCCGGCAGACAGGCGCGAATCAGACGGAAAGGAGCAGACAGATTGACCTCCAGCGCCTTGTCCCAATCGGAATCGGCCAGCGCCTGCACCGGCGACATTTTGCGGATAACCGCATTGTTGACCAGAATATCGATCCCGCCCAACTGTTCGGTTGCAATGGCTGCAAGATGATCGGCTGCCCCGGTTTCAGACAGATCGATCACCGATGAGCCGACCGGCTGGCCTGTTTCGCGGCTCAGCGCCGTCGCGGCATCGCTTACTTCGGGCAGAACATCGGTCAGAAACACACGATCTCCGGCCTTTGCAAAACTGCGGGTCAGTTCCAGCCCGAGACCAAAGGCCGAACCGGTAATCAGAACACCACGTCCTGTTGCAAGCGTCATCGCGCCAGCTCCTCCCACGTCAAACTTGGGGCGACATCAAGCCGAACGACGATCCCCTCCAGTTCTGCCGAAGGTGCTGAATAGGCCTGCATAACCGCCGGATCGTGGCCCGGAACAATGTGATCGAGGCTTGGCGCCAGTTCGGTCAGCCGTGCATAGCCGCGAATAAGAGAGGCTTCATCGTAGAGCACGGGAAACGGATTGCGATGCTCCACATTGGCGTAAAAATGCGTTGCATCGGAAGCCAGGACTACCCAACCCCGCGCGGTATAGACGCGAACCGCCTGCAAACCGGCGCTGTGGCCCGGCACAGCATGAAGCCAGAATCCGGGCGAAAGTTCCCGGTCGCCCCGGTGAAACTCGATCCTGCCCGCATAAAGGCTGCGGATATAGGCGACAATGTTTTCAACATCGAAAGGAGCACGCGCTTTCGGGTCGCACATGCAGGGGCCGGTCGCGTGGCCCGCCTCATCAACCTGCAAATGAAAATGCGCAGCCGGGAAATCACCAAGCGTTCCCGCATGATCGTAGTGGAGATGCGTCAGCACGACCTGGGACACTTTGTCTGCATCCACACCGAGAAGTGCCAGCGCATCCACCGGCTTTCGCAGCAAGGTTCTCCCCCGCGCATCGGCAGCATCCTGTCCGAAGCCGGTATCGATGACGAAAACCTCGTCACCGCGTCGGGCAAGCCAGACGAAATAGTCGAGATCGGCACCCGACTCATGCGGATCCGAAACATGCAGAAAATTGTCTTTGATTGTCCGTCCGCCATGGGTGGCGTAACGCAAGGCATAAAGCTCGAAGGGCGCTATTTCCCCGTCAGATCCCGTTATCGGCTCCGCCATGATCCTCCCGCCCCACAAGCGCATTCGACGTTGATGCGCCGAACAATTTCATCTTAGCCTACAGTATGACCGTAATCTTGTCATACAATCTATTGACAGGTCAAGTCCGGCATGTCTAACCTTGGGTCAATAAGAAAGACAAAACCACGGGGACAAGCTGGCGCACTGCCACCTTAACGGAGAGATGTATGACTCGTCCTGAATTCAACGGTGAACAATTCCAGAAGGGGCTGAAGGTTCGGCGCGAAGTGCTTGGCGAGGCTTATGTCGCGCCATCGCTGGCCAATGCCGATGACCTGACCGCACCGCTTCAAAAGCTCGTCACCGAATGGTGCTGGGGTGAAATCTGGACCCGCCCCGGTCTCGAGCGCAAGACCCGCAGTTTTCTCAACCTCGCCATGCTGACGGCGCTGAACCGTCCGCATGAAATCAAGATCCACGTTCGCGGCGCATTGAACAATGGCGTGACCGAAAACGAGATCGTCGAGGTCATTCTTCAGGCCGCAATTTACTGCGGTGTGCCTGCCGCGCTCGACGCCATGCGCGTTGCTTCGGATGTGATCCGGCAAATGCGTGAAGAAAAGGCCGAAAGCGCCTGATTTATATAACCGGAAACGCTCCATAAAACCGGGGAACACCGGCGATTCCAATTGCAAATAGGAGGCCCAATGACACAGGGAACAGCTACAAAACCAGCCAGCACGCCGCATCGGCTGAAGACCGGCGCGGAGTATAAGGAGTCCCTCAAGGACAACCGCCAGATCTGGGTCGGCGGTTCGAAACTGAACTCCGTCTATGACGAACCCGCGCTGGCCAGGGGCATCGACCTTCTGGCCTCGATGTTCGACGATCAGTTCACCGAAGAACATGCCGACGCCACCACCTATTACGACGAAAAGGCCGGCGCTGTTCTCAGCCGTTCGTGGCAGATTCCGCGCACCAAGGAAGACCTGGCCGCACGTCGCCGCATGATCGAATATACTTCGCTCAAGACCGCAGGCACTTTCGGACGTCCGCCAGATCTCGCGCCTTCCATCGTTGTTGGCCTCTATGCCTATCTGCCGACCTTCAAGAAGAAGAAGTCGCTGATCGACGGCATCGATCCAGACTTCGCTGAAAACATCGAACGCTACATGGAATATGGTCAGAACAACAATCTGACCGCATCGGAAAGCCTCGCCGGACCGCAGGCTGACCGTTCCTCACCCAAGGCTTCGGAAGCCTCGCTCCTGAAGGCGCGCAAGGTTACGAAGGACGGCGTCTATATCTATGGCGCCAAGACCGTCGGTTCGATTGCCGCTCAGGCCAATGATATTTTCTTCACCAATCTCGGTGGCATTCAGGAAACTCCTGCGGATGCCTGCATCTGGGGTTCGGTTCCAATCGATACGCCCGGCATCAAGATGATCTCGCGTGAAATGGTCTCGCAGCCATTGTCGAGCAAGTTCGACCATCCGGTGTCGAGCCTCGGCGAAGAAGCTGACCAGTTCATCGTGTTTGACAATGTCTTCGTACCGAAGGAACGGCTCTTCAACCTCGGCGATCCGACGGCGATGAGCTATTACGGCCCGGTCTGCGTTTTTGCACACTGGCATGTCCTCACCCGTCTCGCCGTGAAGGCGGAATTGTTCGTCGGTGCAGGCCAGATGGTTCTCGATTATCTCGGCACCGGCAAAATTCCGGCTGTTCAGATGATGCTGGGCCAGCTGGTCGAATATGCGCAGACGCTCCGCGCCTTCGTCACCGCTGCCGAGGCGCTGGCTGTCCCGACCGAAGGCGATGTCATGCGTCCCGATGTCGGCATGCTCACCGCCGGTCGCCTGTATTCGATCGAAAACTACCCGAAGATCATCCATATCCTTCAGGAACTGTGTGGTCAGGGTCTGGTGATGCGTTTTGGCAAGAAGGCGTTCGACAATCCGGAAGTCGGCCACTTCCTGCATGAACTGCTGCCCGGACATGGCGTATCGGCCATGGTCAAGGAACAGCTGATGAATTTCATCTGGGACATGACCTCCGGTTCGCTGGCTGGCCGCGTTGCGCTGTTTGAAAACGTCAACGCCACACCGGCTCCGGCCCTGCGCGCCCGTCTTTATAATGAAGTCAAGCGCGACGGCTATGTCGCCCAGGTGAAGAAGATCGCCGGGATCGAGTAAAGCTCTGACGACCCCGCCTGATGCCAATCGGGCGGGGTTTCTTCTTTCGCGACATGTTGGAGATTGCGATGGATCAGTCCACGCTTATCGACCGCTTTTATAGCGCTTACACTTCGCGCGATGCCGAGGGAGCGGCTTCGCTTTATCACGCCGATGGCTGGCACGAGGAAGTCGCCATGGCAAAACGCCGTCAGGGACACGCCGCTCTGGCCGAGGGGCTGACCGGCTTCTGGCGCATGCTGCCTGACGTTGCATGGGAACGGCGCGGCTATATCCGCTCCGGCAATCAGGTTGCGGTTCCCTATCACATGACCGGCACCTTCACGCCGCGCGGCGACAATGTTGAACCACGCCAGATCGCGCTTGACGGCCTGCATATATTCGAGTTCCAGGACGGTCTGCTGGCGGGCACCAAAGACATGTGGGACCTCGATCTTTTCAAAGCGCAGATGAGTTGAGACGATGAATGATCTGGCGAAACTCGACGGCATCGCGATTGCCGGTCTGATCTCCAGCAAAGAGATCAGCGCAAGCGAAGTCCTCGAAACCACTATCGAACGGATCGAGCGGCTCAACCCGCAGCTCAATGCCGTCGTGCACCCGCATTACGATCTCGCGCGCAAGCAGGTCGCTGACGGCTTGGCCAAAAGCCCGCTTTCAGGCGTTCCGATGCTGTTGAAGAACACCGGCTTCGAAGCGGAAGGCATGCTTCTGTCGAGCGGGTCGGAACTGCTGCGCAATGTCATCAGCAAACGCGATTCCACCATCACCGCGCGCTATAAAGCGGCGGGCATGGTGATTGTCGGCAAGTCCAATACGCCGGAATTTGCGCTGAGCTTCACCACAGAATCCGACGCCTTTGGCCCAACCCGCAATCCTTGGGATATCAACCGCACGGCGGGCGGCTCGTCAGGCGGCTCGACTGCGGCTGTCGCCAGCGGCATGGTGCCGCTTGCCAACAGTTCGGACGGTGCGGGTTCCACACGCCTGCCTGCCAGCCATTGCGGTCTTTTCGGGTTCAAGCCGTCGCGGTTGGTCAATCCCGTTGGCCCGGCTGTGGCTGAAGCCATTGGCGGCATGTCCACACCACACGCCGTTACCTGGTCGGTGCGCGACAATGCGGCCATGCTCGACGTGACAGGCGGTAGCGATCTTGGCGACCCATGGGCGTCTCCGGCCGCCACGCCGGGCAGCTATCTGGCGGCGCTCGACAAAACACCACCTCGCCTCAAGGTCGCGATGATTGTCGCTGCACCAGACGGCAGCCCCATAGACCCAGAAATGGTCGACAGCGTGCGCGCCACGGCGCGGTCGCTGGAAGACCTCGGACACAGTGTCGAAGAAGTTACAGATGCAGGCTATGACGCGGAAGCGCTGAAAGCAGCATGGCGCATCATCGTCGGCGTCAATGTGGCCTTGGGTGTCAGCGGTGGCGATGCAGCCTCTGCCAACATCGCCAAGCTTGAGCCCGTCAATCAGCAATGGGTCCGCGAAGCCTTGGCAATACCCGGCACCCGCTATTTGTGGGCCGTCAACCAGCTGCACGCTTCGGCACGAGCGCTCGGGCGGTTCTTCAGCATATATGACGTCATGCTGACCCCTGCTGCGGCAGAACCCGCGCCGCTCTTGGGCAAGCTTGCCGGTCAGGGCAAGAACATCGACGAATTCTACGATCTGTTCTGGTCGCATTCGCCTTTCACTGCCGTTTTCAACACATCCGGCTGCCCAGCAATGTCGGTTCCACTCGGCATGAGTTCCCATGGCCTGCCCATCGGCTCGCATCTCGGTGCCGGTTTTGGAAACGACGCACTGCTTTTTGCGCTGGCGGCGGAGCTTGAACGCGCCGCTCCCTGGATCGACCGGCGCCCATCCATATTCGGCTGAGGAAATGTTTGATGAACAACTCTGAAATCCTTGCCCTTGATGCTCGCGACATCGCTGCTGCCGTAGCCTCCGGTGCTCTCACCACCCGTGCGGTCACGGAAGCCTATCTTGAACGCATTGCGGACAGGGACGGCCCGGTCATGGCGTGGCAGCATCTTGATGCCGCGCAGGCGCGCGCCGCCGCCGATGCGATGGATGCATCTGGAGCCAAGGGAGCGCTGGCTGGCGTCCCGATTGGCGTCAAGGACGTCATCGACACAGCCGACATGCCCACGGGCTATGGTACGAGCATCTATGAGGGCTTTCAGCCGCCATGGGATGCGCCAGCCGTGCAGATCACCCGCAATGCAGGCGGCTTGATCCTGGGCAAGACGGTGAGCACGGAACTTGCCATGGCAAGCCCGAACAAAACCCGCAACCCTCACAATCCGGCCCATACGCCGGGCGGATCGTCATCCGGTTCCTGTGCTGCTGTTGCCGCTGGCATGGTGCCTCTGGCCTATGGCACGCAAACTTCCGGTTCGGTTATCCGCCCCGCAAGCTTTTGTGGTGTGACGGCCTTCAAGCCAACCTTCGGGGCGATCAACACGGTCGGGATCAAGGTGCTCTGCCATGGGCTGGATACGCTCGGCATTCTCAGCCGCAATATTGGCGATGCCGCCCATTGCGCCGCAGTGCTGACCGGCAAATCCGAACTGGCCACCCTCACAGCACCAGCGCGCCCTCGCATCGGTGTCCTGCTCGGCACGCGACTCGAAAAGGCGGAAGCCTATGCGATCGACATCGTCAACCGGCTGGCGTCCCTTGCGGAAGCATCCGGCGCAGACGTAACCGTGCTGGCCGCTCCGTCCTGGTTTGATGGCATTTTCGACCTGCATGAAGCCGTCATGGGCTGGGAAGTCACCCAGTCACTCGTCTCCGAGACCAGCCGCCATTGGGATCGGCTGACACCCGTTACCCGCGCCATGATGGAAGATCAGGGTCGCGTTGATGAAGTGCGCTATCGTGCCGCCATGGGCGAGATTCCGGGCATTCGCCTGATGATGGACGCGATCCTCTCGCGTTTCGATGCGGTGTTGACGCTGGCCGCTCCGGGCGAAGCGCCGGAAGGAACGCCAACTGGCGACCCGATTTTCAACCGGCTGTGGAGTGTCCTGCAAGTGCCACTCATCTGCCTCCCCGCAGGCAAAGGCCCGAAGGGATTGCCAGTCGGCGTCCAGCTTGTCGGCGCGCGCGGCGCCGACCACCGGCTAGCCTCAGCGGCGCTCTTTCTTGAAACCGTGCTTGCTGCAAAAGGAGGCACCCTATGATCCAGCCAGCTACCGATCAGCTGACCGATGATTTTCGCTCCGCCATGCGTCAGCTTGCAGCGACGGTAAACATCATCACCGCCGGTGAAGGCGATCAGCGGCGCGGCCTGACGGCAACTGCCGTCTGCTCCATGTCGCTGACGCCGCCTTCCATGCTTGTCTGCGTCAATCGCTTCGGTGAGGCGCACAAGGCGATCACCTCGGCGGGAAGCTTCTGCGTCAATATTCTCGCCGACCGCCAGCGTGAAGTCGCCATGCGTTTCGCAGGCCAGATCGGCCAGATGGGCGAAGACAAATTTGCGCCCTATCGCTGGACAAGCCTTGCCACGGGTGCACCCGCTCTTGATGACGCCATGGCCAATCTCGATTGCGAGATCGCCACGGTTTCCGAGACGGACAGCCATTCGATTTTCATCGGCAATGTAAAGGCAATCCGCTTCGGGCCAGAAACATCGCCGCTACTGCACTACAACCGCAACTTTTTCACACTGGCAAACCAAAACGCACTCTAGAGCGGTTTCAGCAGAGGTTGAATCGTAATAACCGCTCTAGCCTTTTGTTTTGTCGCACATCCCGACAGAGTGGGAACAGGCTGCACCAGAAAATTCATAATAACAAATAGATAGAGCACTTTCTTCATCGGTACTGGCCGACGTGCTCTCTGGTGCAGCCACAATGTCAAACGGGCATACGCCCAATGGAGGTATCATATCATGTCAATCAGCGACGCTCAGTTCCTGAAGGGCTGGAGACAGGTGCTCAAAATGTGCAACCTGAAAGCTGGCGAACAGGTCACGATTCTGACGAGTGACGACAGCAACAAGCAGATCGCCTATATCGCCAAGCTTGCAGCTTCCGATCTTGGCGCGGTTGTCACCGAACTGAACCTTGCTCCGGTCAACGCCGAAAAAGCGATTTCGCCAGACAAGTCTGGCTATATCGGCAAGACGCCGCTCGACGGCAATTCGGCCGCACTGGCTTGCCTTATGGCGTCCGACATGGTCATCGACACATTGCAGCTTCTGTTTTCCAAGGAACAGGAAGAAGTGCTGAAGACCGGCACGCGCATGCTGCTGGCGGTGGAACCACCGGCAATCATGATGCGCCAGATTCCGCGCCCAGAAGACAAGCTGCGCGTTCTCGCTGCCGCCAAGAAGATCGGCGCGGCCAAGGAAATGCACGTGACCTCGAAAGCCGGTACGGATTTTCGCTGCCGTCTCGGCCAATATCCGGTTCTCACGCAATATGGCCTTGCCGATGAGCCGGGCCGTTGGGACCACTGGCCAAGCTGCTTTTCCGCCCGCTGGCCGGATGAAGGCAGTGCCGAAGGCACCATCGTCATCGACGAAGGTGACATTCTGCTGCCGTTCAAGAAATACGCTCGCGCGCCGATTACGGTCACCATCGAGAAGGGCTTTATCGTCGATATCAAGGGTGGTTACGACGCCGAGTTCATGCGTAAGTTCATGGACAGCTTCAATGACCCCCGCGCCTATGCCATGGCCCATGTCGGCTGGGGTCTGGAAAACCGCGCCAACTGGACGGTGCTCGGCCTTTACAACCCCGAGGCACAGCTTGGTATGGATGCGCGCTCGTTCGCAGGCAATTTCCTGTGGTCGTCGGGTCCGAATACCGAAGCCGGCGGCGATCGCGATACGCCGTGCCATCTCGATATTCCGCTGCGCAATTGCTCTGTCTCCCTCGATGGCGAAGTCATGACACTGGAAGGCGTCGTGGTTCCTGCGGATCAGAAGTAAGGCCATGGCACAATACGACGTGGCAATCATTGGCGCCGGCTCTGCTGGCGCCCTTCTCGCCGCACGGCTGAGCGAAGATCCGGCACGGCAAGTCGTGCTGATCGAGGCCGGTGGCGAGCCGACAGACCCCGATATCTGGAAACCGGCCATGTGGCCCGCCATCCAGCATCGCCCCTATGATTGGGATTATAATACCGTCCCGCAGCCAGGTGCTGCCGGTCGCAGTTTCGCTTGGGCACGCGGCAAGGCGTTGGGTGGCTCCAGCCTGCTGCATGCCATGGGTTACATGCGCGGCCATCCCGCCGACTTTGCTGCCTGGGCGGAAGCGACGGGCGATGAACGCTGGAGTTGGGAAGGCTTGCAGAAAGCCTTCATGGCAAATGAAGACCACGCACTGGGCGGCGATGGTATCCACGGCAAGGGCGGCCCGATGCCGGTATGGATACCGGACGAGGAGGTCAGCCCCCTGACCCGCGCCTTCATCGAAGCGGGTGCTGCACTTGGCCTGCCCCGCATTCCCGGTCACAGCACCGGCCAGATGATCGGCGTCACGCCGAACTCGCTGATGATCCGTGATGGCCGACGCGTAACGGTCGCCGAAGCATGGCTGACGCCAAGCGTACGCGCGCGTCCCAACCTGACGATACTGACAGGTACCCGCACCCGACATCTCAATTTCGACAACACCCACGTCGTGGGTCTTGAAATAGTCGGCCCGGAAGGTTCCGCCACAATCACCGCCGACCAGATCATCCTTTCAGCGGGTTCATTGGAAGGCCCGGCCCTTCTCATGCGTTCCGGCATTGGACCGGAAGACGTGTTGCATGAGGCTGGCGTGACCTGCCGTATCAAAGCACCTGAACTGGGCCGCAATCTGATGGATCACCTGCTTGGCGCAGGCAATCTCTATGCTGCCAGACAAAAACTTGCACCATCTCGTCTGCAACATTCGGAGAGCATGGCCTATATGCGTGCCGATGGCACTGCTGCTGACGGCCAGCCCGAAATCGTCGTCGGATGCGGTGTTGCGCCCATAGTGTCGGAACTTTTCACGGCACCGGCACCGGGTAGCGCCTATTCCTTCCTGTTCGGCGTTACGCATCCCACAAGCCGTGGTGAAATACGCATAACCGGCACAGGTCTGGACGATCCCCTTAGGATCGACCCCAAATATCTCCAGACCGAGAACGACAGACGATTGTTTCGGGCTGCCCTCGCAGCAGCGCGGGAAATCGGCCATCGCCCCGAACTGGATGGGTGGCGCGACCATGAAATTCTTCCCGGAGCGGTAGAAACCGAGGATGATATCGACGCCTTCATCGCCAAGGCTGCGATCACGCATCACCACCCATCGGGAACCTGCCGCATGGGCAAGGACGATGCCGCAGTGGTCGATCCCGATTTGCGGCTGAATGGGTTGGATAATGTCTATGTCGTGGATGGCTCCGTTCTGCCGAGCCTGACCGCTGGTCCCATTCACGCGGCCATTCAGGCCATTGCCGAGCGCTTTGCCAGCGATTTCATCGGCAAGGCAAATTGACGAAACGGGGCGCCTGCGCATCGCCGTCAAAATTCCCGGCTCTGGTCTGTCATCAATGGAGATGAAAGCGCCCTGAATGAATAGGAGTGTTACTCGCCAGCAGCTTCCAGTTGCTGGCGCTTCCTTTTGCGGGATGACAAAACGGAATCGCTCTGCCTGACCACGAGATCAGCGCCGACGAGCACCTTGACTGCGGGCTGCTTGTCAGCCGCATTGATCAGATCGTCGAGTATCGAAACCGCCAGATTGCCGATCTTGCGCTTGGAGACGTCAACCGTTGTCAGCATCGGCTCCATGGTGGCGCTTTGCGGCAGATTGTCAAAGCCGATCACCGAAACATCTTCCGGAATACGCACGCCGCTTTCCTTCAGCGCCCGGATGAAGCCATAGGCAATGATGTCGTTGGTGCAGAAATAGCATTCAGCCAGATCGTGCCCGGATTTCAGCAATTCACGCGTATCGCGATAAGCGCCTTCATAGGTCGATTCGACCGACAGGATATCCTCGGGCTGAACCTTGAGGTTGAGCCGCTGCATGTTCTTCACATAAGCTTCGCGGCGCAGACGGAAGTTCATCGTCTCGGTGGGGCTGGCGACAAAGCCGATGCGGGAAAAGCCGGATTGCTTGAAGTGCGACAAGACCTTGAAGACGGCGTCTTCATTGTTCATATCCACGAAATTGGCCTCGACGACATCATAAAATGTGTCGATGAAAACGGTAGGCAGGCCCATGCCCTGTATCATGTGGATATCGACGGCCGACAATTCGGTGCCAAGCGCGATGACACCACGAACAGGCGCACCCGCAAGTGATTCCGCCACAGTGCTGACCGGCTGCCCTTCAAAACTGGCAACTTCCAGCGTGTAATTGCGGCGGGATGCTTCCGACGACATGCCGTCGATATAGTCTGAAACAAAGACGCTATGATCGCGATTGACCGTGCCGCCATGTTTGGAAATCTTCAGGAATCGGATGGTTTCACCCGGTCCGCTTGTGCCATTGCCAGTTTTGGTGACGCGTGGCACATAATTCAGCCGTGAGACAGCCTCAAGAACGCGCGCTCGCGTCTCACCCGAAATCTCGCCCTTGCCGTTGAGCACAAGCGAAACCGTGGCCGGAGAAACACCCGCATTCTCGGCGATATCCCTGATCGTAAAAGATTTCTTCTTTTTCATACGCTCCGCACGGCTGCCGTCATCAGCACGTCATTCCCCTATTTGGCCGCTTCAGGCCTCACCCGCCCGACTGACCCGCTTTGGCAGCGCCAGAATGACAGGCTGGATTCCTCTTCACTGCGTATCTTATTCGGAAATCTGCGCCACGCTACTCAGAAAGCACGGCGATAAAACACTATTTGTTTAGTAAACACAACTGCCGTGTTTTTAAAACGATTAAGCTGAAAACCTGCGTAAATCAACCAAAAATTAGGCACACTCCGCTTGACATCGCCGTTAGCAAAGCAATAGGTTTAGTGAAATAATTTTTTGTTTAGTAAACGCTGTAGGAGGAGACCATGCAGAGGACAAGCAACCCGCTTGCCATGCTTGTTGTCATTAATGTGGGATTGCTCGCGCTTGGCGCGTACATCTCCGGCGGGTCTTTTCTCTCCCTGTTCAACTTGCAGTCCATGGCTGGTCAGGTTCCTGAAATCGGCCTTCTTGCCATCGGCGTGATGCTTGCCATGTGCGCCGGTAACGGCGGCATCGATCTGTCGGGCATCGCGCTTGCCAATCTGGCAGGCGTGGTTGCAGCGGTTATTGCATCGTCCTTCGTGTCCGCCTCCGTGAACCCGCTCGCCTTTAGCGTCGCATTCATCGTGCTTGCGCTGATCATCGGCCTTGCAGGCGGCATCATCAACGGCATCCTGATTGCGCGTTTCAACATCACGCCGATTCTCTGCACGCTTGGTACGCAGATGGCCTTCATGGGTCTTGCTGTCGTGGTTTCAGAAGGCCGCGCCGTGATGGTCGGCAGTCCCGACCTTCTGTCGCGCATTGGCAATGACATGTTCCTGGCCGTGCCGATCAGCTTCCTGATTTTCCTTGCGGTCGCCATTCTCATCGGCGCTGTGGTTCGCTTCACGCCTTTCGGCGCTTGGCTGATGCTGATGGGCACCAATCCGAAGGCAGCTGTCTTCGCTGGCTTCCCCCGCGCTCGCGTTCTGATTGCAACCTATGCAACGAGCGGCCTTTTGGCTGGCATTGCAGGCGTCATCATCGCCGCACGCAACGTCAACGTGAAATATGATTACGGCAGCTCCTATCTGCTGGTGGCCATTCTCATCGTCGTTATGGCGGGCGTGAAGCCTGAAGGTGGCTATGGTCGCATCATCTGCGTGGTGCTGAGCGCCATCGCCTTGCAGCTCATGTCGAGCCTGCTGAATTTCGGTGGACTGTCCAACTTTGTCCGCGACTTCGCCTGGGGCCTGCTGCTGCTCGCATTCCTCGCTGTCGGACGATACGACGTCGCCAGTTTCTTTAACTTGGGCAATCGCACCAAGGCACCAATTGGTGCTCAACCCTCAAGCACCAAACGGTAATACTGAGGGACTCTCACTGAGGAGGAAATCATGAAAGCCAAGACGAAGAAGCTGCTCGCTGGAACGCTCATTGCTGCCACTGCACTTGCAGGCGGCGCAGGCACGCTGGCCGCGCAGGACAAGCCGGTCATCGCAACCGTTGTCAAGATCAGCGGTATTCCGTGGTTCGACCGCATGAACACCGGCGTTGAAGCCTATCAGAAGGCCAACCCGGATGTGGTTGCAACCCAGAGCGGCCCGGCAACTGCCGACGCAGCACAGCAGCTTCAGATCGTTCAGGATCTGGTCGCCAAGGGCGTCAATGCGCTTGCCGTCGTTCCGATGGACCCGGCTGTTCTCGAAGGCACGTTCAAGCGCGCTATCGAACGCGGCATCGTTGTCGTGACCCACGAAGCCGACAACCAGATCAACACCATGGCTGACGTCGAAGCTTTCGACAACGCCGACTACGGCAAAGCCCTGAACGAACGTCTGGCACAGTGCATGGGCAAGAGCGGCAAGTGGACGACCTTCGTTGGTTCGCTCGGCAGCCGTACGCATATGCAGTGGGTTGGCTCGGCTGAAGAAAATGCCAAGCAGTATCCGGACATGCAGCTTGTCGACCCGAACAACGAATCCTTCGACGATGCCAACGGCACCTACGAAAAGGCCAAGGAAATCCTGCGCAAGCATCCTGACCTGAAGGGCTTCCAGAGCTCGGCTGGCAACGACGTTCTCGGCATTGGCCGCGCGATCGACGAAGCTGGTCTGAGCGGCAAGGTCTGCCTCGTTGGCACTGGCCTTCCGAACCCATCGGCTGATCTTCTGGAATCCGGCGCCATCACGGCTATCGGTTTCTGGGATCCGCAGAAGGCTGGCATGGCGATGAATGCTGTTGCCAAGCTTCTTCTGGAAAAGAAGGAAGTCAAGGACGGTATCGACCTCGGCGTTGAAGGCTACAACAAGGTTTCCGTGAAGAAGGGTGCAGGCGAAGGCCTCCTCGTCATCGGCAACGGCATGGTTATTGCCGACAAGGATTCCTACAAGGAACACCTGTTCTAAGAAGCCTTAGAAGATCCGACTGCTAGTGGTGTGGATTCCGTTCACCCCCGCCATATAGCGTCAAAGCCTCGGATGCTTTCCGCGAATGGAAAGCATCCGGGCAACCAACCCCGGTTGATTTTAGGGCTTTAATGCCGCCAACCAGCCGACAGCGGAACCGTTGCGCGCAAGCGCGATGATGCGTTGTGGCAGAGGAATTAACGTGTCAACTACGATGAACAATAAGACGGAAAACGGCCGGGCACCGGAACGTTTTCTCGAATTGCGCAACATCCACAAGCGGTTCGGCGGCGTGCATGCATTGCGCGGCATCGACCTCACGCTCAATCTCGGAGAGGCTTATCACCTTCTCGGCGAGAATGGATGCGGCAAGAGCACCGTCATCAAGATCATGTCCGGCGCACATGGTCCGAGCGAAGGTGAAATTGTTCTCAATGGCAAGACCTATAAAGAACTCGATCCGATCCAGTCGCTGGCTGCGGGCATCGAGACCGTCTATCAGGATCTTTCGCTGATCCCCAACCTCACGGTTGCCGAAAATGTAGCGCTTAATCAGCAGCTCGTCGAAGGCAATGGCAAGCTGTTGCGCCGCTTCGACCGCACCAAGCTGCGCCAGACTGCGGAACGTGCACTGAGCACTGTCGGCCTGCCCACAGATCGCGCCTTCCTGAACACCATCGTTTCCGAACTGCCGCTTGCCATGCGCCAGCTGGTCGCCATTTCCCGTGCGATCGCGACGAGCGCCAAGCTGGTCATCATGGATGAGCCGACCACGTCGCTGACGCGCCGCGAAGTCGATAACCTCATCGAAGTCGTCAATCGCCTGCGTGCAGACAATGTCGCCGTCCTCTTCGTGACCCACAAGCTCGACGAATGCTACCGCATCGGCGGTAACGCTGTCGTTTTCCGCGATGGCCAATGCGTGGCGCAGGGGCCGATTGAAAACTACACCAAGAAGCAACTTTCCGAGCTGATGATCGGCCGTGAAATCGACGCCGAGCGCTATCGCACGGGCACGCCGGGCGAGGCGGAACTGCTGAAGCTGGACGGCCTGTCATCACCGGATTTCAGGAATATCAACCTGACGCTCCGCAAAGGTGAAGTGCTCGGCATTACAGGTCTGGCCGATTCAGGCCGCAACGAGCTGGCGATGGCGATCACCGGCGTTGATCCGGCATCCAACGGCGCGATCACGCTCGAAGGTCGCAAGATCAACGTCAAAAGCCCTGCCGAAGCCATTGAACTTGGCATCGGCTACGTGCCGGAGGATCGTCTCGCAGAGGGACTGTTCCTCGACAAGTCGATTTTTGAAAACGAAGTCGCGTTGATCCTGACCCGTCTCAGCAACAGCCTCGGTGTCATCAACCAGAAGAAGGGCCGCGAAATCGCAGCCTCGCTGATGGAGCAGATGCGCCTCAATACCAAGAACCTGGATCTGCCGGTCGGCGCTCTTTCGGGCGGCAATCAGCAGCGCGTTCTCATCGGTCGCTGGCTCAGCATCGGTCCGAAGCTCCTCGTGCTGCACGGCCCGACTGTGGGCGTCGATGTCGGATCGAAGGATACGATCTATCGCGCCATCCAGACACTGGCCGAAGCCGGCATGGGCCTCATCATCGTCAGCGATGACCTGCCGGAACTGCTGCAAAACGCCGACCGCATTCTCGTCATGAATGCGGGAAGCATCGTCAAGGAATTTGACGCCGCCGACGCGACGGAAGACCAGCTCTACCAAGCCATGATGTCGTCGCAAAAGGAGCTACCGCAATGAGCGTGTCGCAGTATCAGCCGGAACTGGGCCAGACCCGGTCCTTCAAGCTGGGTGACTTCATTCGCAGGCGCCCTGAATCCATCACCTTCTTTCTTCTGGTCGCGATCTGCGTGATCGTGTCGATTGTCAATCCAGCTTTCCTGCAGGCTTCGACACTGATCGATATCGGTCGCGCCAGTGTCGTGATGGGCCTTTTCGCGCTTGGCGTCTTCATCATTCTCGCTGCTGGCGGCATCGATGTATCGTTCACGGCCATTGCCGCCTGCACGGTCTATTCGCTGACCTTGCTGGTACAGGCCTATATGCCGACGCTTCCCATCGTCTTCGTCATCCTGATGGCGATTGCCGGCGGCGTCTTTCTCGGCCTGATCAACGGCGTTCTGGTGCATAGTCTGAAAGTCCCGTCGCTGATCGTCACCATCGGCACGCAATATCTGTTCCGTGGCTTCCTACTGGCTTTTGTCGGCACGGTCTGGATCATGTCGCTGCCGCCAACGATGGGCGCTTTTGGCCGCCTGCCCCTGTTCCAGTTCGAATCCGCCAACGGCGCAACCATCACCATGCCGTTCTACTTCCTGATCCTGCCTGCGGCAGCGATCCTGACCTGGTGGATCTTGAACCGCACGCTGATGGGCCGCGCCATTTTCGCCATGGGTGGCAACAGCCAGATCGCAAGCCGCCTAGGTTATAATCTGCGCACCATCCATCTGTTCCTGTTCGGATATGCCGGTGGTCTTGCCGGTCTTGCAGGCATCATCCATGTTTGCGCCAACCGTCAGTCGAGCCCATTCGATTTTGTCGGAACCGAAATCAGCGTCATTGCCGCTGTGGTTCTGGGTGGCGCACGTATTACCGGCGGCACGGGCAGCGTTTTCGGCACCATTCTGGGTGTTCTGCTCATCACCGTCATCAACAGCGTTCTGGTCCTGGTCGGTATTCCCAGCACGTGGCAGCGTCTCGTCGTCGGCTGCTTCATTCTTCTGGCCGCCGCCTTCTTCGTCACCCAGCAACGCAAGAAATAACCCGATAATCTCAAGAGGAAATCATGAAGAAGTTCCTGAACGATCCAGTCAATTTCGTTGATGAGATGCTGGAAGGCATCTATCGGGCCCACCCCGAACTGACCTTTGTCAACGACGACAAGCGCTGCATGGTCACTGCCAAGCCGAAGGCTGGCAAGGTCGGTATCGCAACCGGCGGCGGCTCGGGCCATCTGCCGACCTTCCTCGGCTATATCGGCGAAAACATGATCGACGGCGCAGCTGTCGGCGGTGTGTTCCAGTCGCCGAGTGCCGAACAGATGTATCAGGTCACCAAGGCAATCGATCAGGGCGCAGGCGTGCTCTACATCTATGGCAACTACACGGGCGACATCATCAATTTCGACATGGCTGCCGAACTGGCCGATCTCGACGGCATCACCGTCAAGCAGGTTGTCGGCAATGACGACGTTGCCTCGTCGGTTGTTGGTGAAGAGCACAAGCGCCGCGGCGTTGCGGGCATTTTCTTCATCTACAAGGCAGCCGGTGCAGCAGCAGCCAACGGCCTGTCGCTTGATGAAGTAACGCGTCTCGCCGACAAGGCTCGCCTGCGCACCCGCACGATGGGCGTAGCCCTGTCGAGCTGCGTTGTGCCGGAAATCGGCCATGCGACCTTCTCTATCGGCGATGATGAAATGGAAATCGGCATGGGCATCCATGGCGAACCGGGCATCAGCCGCACCAAGCTTGCTCCGGCTGACTCCGTTGTCGATCAGCTTCTGGGCCGCATCTTCGCCGAGCAGGATTATGCCAAGGGCGATGAAGTTGCCATCCTGCTGAACGGTCTCGGCGGTACGCCGCTGGAAGAACTTTACATCATGTTCCGCCGCGTTGCACAGCTCTTCGACGAGCGTGGCGTCAAGGTAAAGCACATCTGGATCGGCGAATTCGCCACCGCCATGGAAATGGCCGGTGCTTCGATCTCCGTGCTGCATCTCGACGACGAACTGGAGCCGCTTATCGCTGCTTCGGCGAACACGCCGTTCTTCAAGCATATTGCCGGTTGAGGTGACGCCATGAACACCATCAAGGCTTCCGATCTCATCAATCTGTTCGACAGCTGGAAACAGCTCTTCGCAGAACAGCGCGAATTCCTGATCTCGCTCGACGGCAAGGTTGGCGATAGCGATCTGGGCATCACCATGAGCAAGGCTTTCGCAGCCGCTGCTGAAGCAACCGCCGAAGAAGGCGAAGCTGCTGGTATTGCCAAGCTGCTGCGTCTGGCCGGCGCCACTATGGCCCGCGTCGCTCCGTCCACCATGGGCACACTGACGGCAACGGGTTTCCTGCGTGCAAGCAAGGCCTGTGAAGGCGTTGACGCGATTGGCACTGCTGAAATGGCCGCCTTCTGGCGCGCCTATCGCGATGGTGTTGCAGAACGTGGCAAGGCCAAGGTTGGCGACAAGACCCTGCTTGACGTCCTCGATCCGATTGCTGTCACGCTTGAAGCTCAGGCTGCTGCCGGAGCTTCCCTGCCCGACGCACTGGCTGCGACGGCAAAGGCTGCCGAAGACGCGCTGGAAGCAACCAAATCTCTGGTTGCCCAGCATGGCAAGGCTGCTGCCTTCCAGGAAAAGACCATTGGTCTTCAGGACGCTGGCGCCACGGTCGGCACCTTCCTGATCGTCAGAATGTCGGAGTTCGTATCAGCTCATTCCTGATACATCTCCACACATGTCGAAGGCCGGAAGCCCGCCAGGTTCCGGCCTTCGATGCTTTTTAGAGATAGGCCAGCGTCACGATTTTCGGCGCTCGGCAAAAGACGACCCGGACATTTCTGCCCGTCGTGGTGCGCGCATGGCCGTGCTGAAGATCGACGATGATATCGTCATAGTTCAATATCACACAGTCCAGTGGATAGACGGCCTTATAGACCGCCTCCTTGGCGCAAAACAGAATACGATCTGTATCGGCTGTGCCTTCTGGTAACCGGTCGCCGGGCTGTTTCACCAACACGGCAATATCCTCCGGCAGCGCAATGGCCGGTTCCACATCAATCCCGACCGATAGAAAATCGGCGCTGCTTGCCACAGCAGCAACGGCCATATCGTCATCATGGGCGAGAGAGCCGACAATGCCCGACGGCCAGATTGGCTCGCCCGAAGCGCCGCGCAAAATCGCAAAGTCACCTTTGTCGTATGTTTTGAGCAATTCCCGCGCTGCAATACGTGCCGCGCCGCTGGCGCGACGACGAACCGGATTTCGTGCCGGAAGCGTAGCAATCTCATCACCCAGTAAGCGGGTTTCATCCCCGTCCCGAATGACCCGACAAGCGGTTGCAATGCCCTTGGGCGCGATTGCGCGCATGGCTTCGTTCAGCGCATTTTCCAAATACGACTTTTCGGAAATGCCGGACTGAGGTTCTGCCATATCGGTATTCTCAACCGCGAAGATCAAGATGGGCGATCATCTCGCCGTCTTCGTCGAGACCGTCTTCAACAAAGCCCGCCTTGGCATAAAGCTGGCGCGCGCCTTCGTTTTCCGGCTCGTAGCAGATGGAAACGCGGTGAATGTGACCCAGCGCCTTTATCTCGGACAGAACCAGCTGCAATGCCGCCTTTCCGTAACCGCGCCCCTGAAAAGCGCGGTCAATCATGAAGCGATAAATCTGCGCATTGTCGCCATCGCTCGTCGCATCATACATGAGGAAACCGACCAGCTCGCCGCCTGCAAAAACAGCGCGTGGCCGGGCATCCTCATCTTCATCTGCCTCTTCCAGCGAGCTGGCATTATCCGCGACAAGGTTTTCCTGTCCCGGGGCCAGCTCCAGCGCAGCTATCCGTGACCGCAAGTCGTCCGTTACGGATTGAAGCCGGATATCACTGGTGCTGGAAGTTGGATCGGTCAAGCGGAGGCCCCCACCGGACGAAGAGCAGCGGAACCCGCCGCCTGTTTGACATTGGCCAGCACCGTTCCGTCCTTCGTCACCGGAACGACAAAACGGTTGAGCTTGGCCGGATTGCCACGCCAGACGGAATATGGCTCAAGCACCTCGCCCTTCATGACGAAGGAATCGACATCAACGATAGAACCATCGCCCATGACCACGCCATAATGCACGAATGCCGATGGTCCGAGTGTGCAGCCATTACCGATGCGGATGAAGTCGGACTTGAAAGCGCCCTCCTCCAGCGAATGCGGCTGGATCACGCAACCTTCATTCAAGGTCGCATCATCGCCGATTTCAACCAGCGAACGCTCGGTCAGATTGGCGCCACCGTCATAGACGCGGCGACCGACCTTCACGCCGAGGCAGCGCAGGATCATCGGACGGAATGGCGTTCCGGCGAAGAGCTGCGTAATCGGCGAATCCGACAGTTTCCAATGGCGCTCATGTCGCCAGAAGGCTTCATCATAGATCGTCGTCATGCGTGGCTTCAGTTTCCCGAAGCCCAGCGAAAACCGCTCGATGAAGATATAGAACGGTATCGCGATGCCCGCCGTCAGCACCACGGCCACAAACAGCGCATTGTACTTCCAGTCGTCGTAATAGTTCAGCGCGCGGTCCCAGATCGCCAGCGTGGCAAACAACATCAGCCACTGCTCCGCGAGGAACATCAGCCCGGTGCGGAAATTGTGGAAGTTCTTGCGGTGCAAACGGCGCAGGCGGTCATCTTCGTCAATATTCGCGATCAGTTCCTTGTCGCGATTGACCATACGCGGGATTTCGAAGCAAGGCGAACCCAGAAGCCCGACATTCTCACGCACTGGTCCCTCGATCGGAACCATAACCTTGGTGCCTAGCAGGCAGTTTTCCCCGGTCCGTCCATCGGACGGATAAAAGATGTTATTGCCGAAATAGTTCCGCTCGCCGACCTTCGTATGTTCCAGCCGGAACGTGGCCGCCGATTTGTGCGTGTTGATCATGAACAGACCATCCGACACCATGGTCTGGCTGCCGATTTCGCACAGGAGCGGGTTTTCATGCTGCTGGTTGGTGCCGAAATTGGACCCGGTCTGAACCACCTTGTTCAGGTTCCAGCCGATAGCCCGCATATAGTGCACCACCGCCGAGCTATCGCCGAACAGCAGGTTGAGAAGGCGCGAATTGCTGGCCAGCTCCACCATCGACTGAAGCCAGTAATGGAAACCGTAAAGCGTATAGGTGCGGTTCGGCTTCAGGAACAGGCTGGCCAATCGCGGAACTGCAACTGCGGCAATAAACGAAACTACCAGCACACCGAACAGCGTGACGGTGGTGCCGATGGCCACGATACCGATGGTTTCCTGATAGTCGTCGCTGACATTCTGCCAGTAGCTGTGGAACAGGAACGGAAACGGCGTGACCAGCATGAATAGACCAACCAGCTGCACGATCTCGAAGATGATGCGGCGGGTTTTCGACAGCGTGATGCTGCGCACCTTGCAATAATCCGCAGTGGTCGGCGCTGCGGGCGATCCATGCCAATGTTCACCGTCGGGGATGCTCTGACCACGCTGCAAGGAGGACGCATGACCGAGCTGCGCTCCATTTCCAATCCTGGTATCGATATCGATGGTGGAACCGACGCCCACAAAGGCGCCGTCGCCAATGGTAATGCTGCCCGTGTGGATATAACCGCTTTCGGCCTTGAAACCGAGAATATTGGATTCCCGGCGCAAAATGGAATTCTCGCCAATGGAAATCAGGTCGGTACAAACTGGAATCGCCCGGCATTCAATGGCCGTGTTGCGGCCAAGCTTTGCGCCGAGAAGACGCAAATAGAGGCTATAGAGCGGATTGCCGCGGAACAGGACCACAGGCGCGGTGCGGATCAGCGTCTTGACCACCCAGAAGCGATAGTAACGCAAGCCCCAGATCGGGAAGCTCTCCGTCTTCCAGCGGCCGATCAGCACCCATTTCGCAACAATGGCAAAACCCGTTGTCGCGAAGAAGCTTGCTGCCGCCAGTACAACGCATCGGAAATAGAGCTGAAGCGGGTTGTCGAGTGCGTCATACACCCAGTCGAGACCGCCATCGAAGAAAACCAGCGCGATATAGGCATAGACCCCGTAGAAGGCGAGCTGTGCAACGCCACAGGCCCAGTAAGCGAAATTGGATGCCTTATGGGTAAGCTGACGCTCAACCGTGGCCGCCGTTTTCTGCTGCGGTGCATGGAGATGCGTCGCCAGACTTGCGATGGTCGGATGCAGGTAGATATCCCGCATCGATGCTGTTTCCCAGCCCTGCGCAGTGCGCACGCGTGCGCAGAAACGTGCCATGAGCAAGGAATTGGCACCCAGATCGTCGAAGAAATGATCCTCGACCGAAACTTCGTCCAGATTGAGCACTTCCGCCAGTGCATCCGCCATGAAGCGTTGATCATCATTGCTCGGCGGCACGATTTCCCGTTCCGCTGACAGACGAACATTGGTCGGCTTCGGCAGGCGCTTCAAATCGGCCTTGTTCGAGACCGTCATTGGAATGGCAGCCAGCTCTTCGAGATAGGCAGGAACCATATAGGACGGCAGACGGCGCTTCAGTTCGCGCGCAATATCGGCGCGCTGCAGCGGCGGCACGCCGGATTTTGGCGCGTAATAGGCCACCAGTTCCACCCGGCCCGGCTCGATTTCCCAGGTGGTGACGGCAGCCTGTGCAACACCCGGCTGATCGAGCAGAACGGCTTCGATCTCACCAAGCTCGATGCGATAGCCGCGAATCTTCACCTGCGTGTCGATACGCCCGTGATACTCGATCTCGCCCGCAGCATTGATGCGTCCCAGATCGCCCGTGCGGTAGATACGCGCGGACGGGTTGTTTGGCAGGCCAATGAAATCGGGAATGAACTTCTGGTCGGTCAGATCCTGCCGGTTGAGATAACCGACAGCAAGGCCGATACCGGCGATACCAATTTCGCCCAGCTCATCCGGGTCGGTCAGCTTCGATTCCGTCGGTTCGATGATGACAATCGAATAGGTCGGCAGCGGTGCACCGATTGTCACTGGCTTGTCGGGCGTCAGAACACCCATCGTCGCAGTGACGGTCGCTTCCGTCGGACCATAGGTGTTGAGAAGCAGACGCCCCGGCTTTGTCCAGCGCGTTACCAGATTGAGCGGACATGCTTCGCCGCCCACCATCAGCAGGCGCAGCTTCGGCACATCGGTTTCGATGGAGGAGAGCAGCGTCGGGCTGCACGCCATACAGTTGATATCATTCGTCCGCAGGAAATCGGCGAGTTCTTCGCCAACCAGCGTCATCGGCCCCGGCGCAGGCACGACGGTCGCGCCTGCGGTAAATGGCACCCAATATTCTTCCGCCGAAAAGTCGAAGGCGATGGTCATACCGTGATAAACACGGTCCCCCGGTTTGTAACCGTAGGACATCGCCGCGACACGCAGGAAGTTGCAGAAGCTCTGATGCAGGATCGCGACGCCTTTCGGCCTGCCGGTCGTTCCTGACGTATAGAGAATATAGCAAATCTGGTCAGGGTTGGCGGCTCTGGCGACCTTGTCCAGCGGTGCGACCGATTGCCTGGAAATTTCCGCGCCCGCGCCATCGATCAGCACATGCGGCACAGGCATCTGTTCGACGCGGGCCGTATAGGCCTCAAGCGAAATGACGAGCCGGACATTGGCATCCTCGATGATGAGGGCCATGCGATCTTCCGGAAAAGCAGTCGCCAGCGGCACATAGGCCGCGCCTGCCTTCATAACAGCGAGCAGCGCAATATAGGTATCGGCAGAACGGTCGAGCAGCAAGCCGATGCGGTCGCCCGGACGAACGCCGTGTTCAATCAGCAAGCGCGCAAACTGGTTGGCGCGATTGTCGAGTTCCCGATAGGTCCAGTCGCGCCCGTCCGATACAACGGCGACAGAATCCGAAAACCTGTCGGCCAGTTCTTCAAAAAACAGGTCCAGCCGCTCGCCCGGCTTTCCGGGCTCGGCAAAATCGGCACCGGTCAAAATCTGCCCACGAGCGGAGAGACGATTCGCCCCGCCCTGTGCCCCTTGTGCCTGCACATCCTCGATGGGCAGACCATTCTCGCTTGTTGTCGCTGCGGCCTCGCCGTGTCCAGCGCCACGATTTTCATAGTTCATTTTCAACACTCACTGACCAAAGGTCGAGCATCAACGGGCAATTATACGCGTTAGGCGGCACGCTTGCCTGCAATGAGGCATAATCTGTCGTCGAACCGTTCACTGCGGGTGAAGAAGACCGCTATTGGCGCAGGCCACTACTCAAACTGGTGAAAATAAGAAAGTGAATTATTTTTATTTTAGCTATTCATCCATCAGTGTTGCAAAACTAGCATACAACGCTGGCCAGATCATCCAGTTTTAGTTCGTATCCACCGCTCTTGCAATCCTTTGCTTGCCACGGTTAACTGCCTAAATGGCGTTTACATTAAGGCAGTTACAGTATTTCGTTGCAGTTGCGGAGCAAGGGTCTGTCACCCGCGCGGCGCAAAAGCTGTCGATTTCGCAATCTTCGGTCACGGAAGCGATCAAGGAACTGGAAACCGACCTGAATGTCGAACTTTTCGAGCGTCATCCCCGTGGCCTGACAGTCACGCATAACGGCCATCAGTTTCTCCGCCATGCCACCAAGATTCTGACCGGCGTATCGGACGCCCGCCGCTCTTTCGCCGACCAGCGCATTCAGGAGAAGGGTAAGCTCAACCTGGGCGTGACCTCGCTGGTTGCGGGCTATGTGCTGTCCGACCTGCTTGCCCGCTATCGCCGGGCTTTTCCGGGCGTCGAAATCAGCGCCATCGAAGACAATGGCTCCTATCTGGAACATTTGCTGGTTGGCGGTGAGCTGGACGTTGCGGTGATGGTGATTTCCAACCTGCGCGACCGCATGGCGCTGCACGCGGAAATTCTCGAAACCTCGCCCTATCGGCTGTGGTTACCCCTCGGTCATGAACTCGTCTCCATCGACAGCATTTCAGTGAGCGATATCGCAAAAGAACCGCTGATCATGCTGACCGTGGATGAAATCGAGGAAAACACCGGCAAGCTTCTGGCTGCTCTCGGTGCGCGCCCGCATGTGGCCTTCCGCACGCGTTCAGTGGAAGCCGTGCGCAGCCTCGTCGCCACCGGTGCGGGGATCGCCCTTCTCCCCGACCTTGTCTATCGCCCCTGGTCGCTGGAAGGCGACCGGATCGAAAGCCGCGATGTTTCAGGATCGCTGCCCGTCGTGCAGATCGGCATGGCCTGGCGCAAGGGGTCCAGCCTGCCCCAATCCGCGCGGGACTTTATCGGCATCGCCGAAGCCGCCCGCTCTGGCCGACTACGTTAGCACAACAGTTGCATTCTTCGTGATGCCGGGCTGCAACGAGCAATTTTCTGTGCTCCGGTGCTCACGTACCTCTATGTACGCTCCGCTCCGGTGCTCGAAAATCACTCGTTTCGCCACGACCTGACGAATTTACAACTGTCGTGCCAAGCTCCGATATCGGAAAAATCGATACCAGCTTTCCGATAAATGAATTTGCGAAAGACAGGGTTTCAGCACACCATCCGCTCCGGGAACAAAATCACTGAATGTGAATAAAACGGGAGTGGTCGATGAGAAAATTTCTGCAATCCTGTACCGCTTTGATGGCTGTCGCGAGCTTTGCCACGCAGGCCATTGCCGCCGAACCGCTGAAAGCGATTGGCGAAGGTGAAGGCGCGCTGAGCATCGTGGCCTGGGCGGGCTATATCGAACGCGGTGAAACCGACAAGAATTACGACTGGGTTACGGATTTCGAAAAGGAAACCGGCTGCAAGGTCAGCGTGAAGACCGCCGCCACTTCCGACGAGATGGTAGCACTGATGAATGAAGGCGGTTTCGACCTCGTCACCGCTTCCGGCGACGCCTCGCTGCGTCTCGTTGCAGGCAAGCGCGTGCAGCCCATCAACACCGACCTTATTCCAAGCTGGAAAACCGTGGACGAGCGGCTGCAAAATGCGCCGTGGTTCACCGTGAAGGAGGTGCATTACGGCGTGCCCTATCTCTGGGGCCCGAACGTACTGATGTACAATACCGACGTCTTCAAGGGCGAAGCGCCGAAGAGCTGGAACGTCGTGTTCGAAGAACAAAACTTGCCAGACGGCAAGTCCAACAAGGGCCGTGTGCAGGCCTATGACGGGCCGATCTATATCGCCGACGCAGCGCTTTATCTCATGAAGCACAAGCCGGAACTCGGCATCAAGAATCCCTACGAACTCAACGAAGACCAGTACAAGGCGGCGCTCGATCTTCTGCGTGGACAGCGCAAGCTCGTCAGCCGTTACTGGCACGACGCCATGATCCAGATCGATGACTTCAAGAATGAAGGCGTCGTGGCTTCCGGCTCGTGGCCCTTCCAGGTCAACCTCCTGAAGTCTGAAAACGCCAAGGTCGGCTCGACCTTCCCGGAGGAAGGCGCGACCGGCTGGGCCGACACCACCATGCTGCATGTGGATAGCGAGCACCCCAATTGCGCCTATAAGTGGTTCGAGCATTCGTTAAAACCGAAAGTGCAAGGTGATGCCGCAGCATGGTTCGGCGCAGTACCATCCGTTCCGGCGGCCTGTAAGGGCAATGC
Organism: Brucella sp. 22210; assembly: GCF_052045675.1. Lineage (NCBI taxonomy): Bacteria > Pseudomonadati > Pseudomonadota > Alphaproteobacteria > Hyphomicrobiales > Brucellaceae > Brucella > Brucella sp. 22210. The sequence continues at coordinate 118,947 of NZ_JBQEPD010000008.1, read as the reverse complement.
GCTTCTGACCGACGAAGGCTGCGCGACCAACGGCTACGACAATTTTGCGAAGATCAGCTTCTGGCGCACACCGACTGCCAAATGCGAAAGCCAGGGCGAATGCGTGCCCTATCATCGCTGGGTGTCGGATTATATCGGCGTCATTGGCGGTCGCTGACATCGACTATCGTAAGCACGAAGATTGCCCTTCCTTCAGCTGAAGGAAGGGAACGGACCGACGCGCCCGCACGCCAAACAGATGCTGGCGCTCTCCATGATGGGTAGAACCATGACAGCAGCAGTTCGTTTTGAAAATGTGAGCCGGCACTTCGGCGAAGTCCGGGCGGTCGATCACGTCAACCTGACCATCGCGCCCGGAGAATTCTTTGCCATGCTTGGCCCCTCCGGTTCCGGCAAGACGACCTGCCTGCGGTTGATCGCGGGTTTCGAACAGCCGACCGATGGCAGAATAGAGATTTTTGGCGAAAGCGCTGGCGGCGTGCCGCCCTATCGGCGCAACGTCAACACGGTGTTTCAGGATTATGCGCTGTTTCCGCATCTCAGCATACTGGACAATGTGGCCTATGGGCTGATGGTGCGTGGCGCTGGCAAGGCCGAGCGCCACCGCGCCGCCGAGGAGATGCTGGAACTGGTCAAACTGCCCGGCTATGGCGCCCGCAAGCCGAGCCAGCTTTCCGGCGGGCAGCGGCAGCGCGTTGCACTGGCCCGTGCCCTCGTCAACAAGCCGAAAGTGCTGCTGCTCGACGAGCCGCTCGGCGCGCTCGACCTCAAATTGCGAGAGCAGATGCAGGAAGAACTGAAGAGCCTGCAAAAGGCGCTGGGCATCACCTTCGTTTTCGTCACCCACGATCAGGGCGAAGCCTTGTCCATGGCCGACCGCATCGCAGTCTTCAACAATGGCCGTATCGTTCAGGCCGGAACACCGCAGGAAATTTATAACCGCCCGCAGACCCGCTTCGTTGCGGATTTCGTCGGTTCATCCAACGTCGTCGCACCCGAAATCATGGCCGCGTTTGGCGGTGAGCGGCGCTGGGCCAGCCTCCGGCCGGAATCCATTCGCCTTGCCGACAAGGGCGACAAGATCGGCGTCGCTGCGCGGATCGAAACCGCCAGTTTCCTCGGCTCCGCCACACGTCTCGGCGTGGAAGCCGAAGGCGCCAGACTGCACGTCATGCTGCCCGCTGGCGCGAGTGTTCCCAAGACCGGTTCCGATATCCGCATCGTCTGGAATCCGGGTGACGTTCATTACATGGATCAGGCAGCATGAGCGGCGCTAAGGCTTCCACACTCGGAAACTCCGGAGCAAATCCCGGGGCTAATCCGACCTCCATCCTGCCGCAGCGCGGCGGGATGCTTGGTCGCCTCTCCGATCTGTTCTGGCGTCGTCCGGGGCTGCTGCTGTTTCTCATGCTCACGCCGCCGCTTTTGTGGCTGGGCATCATCTATATCGGCTCGCTGATCGCGCTGCTCTTGCAGAGTTTCTTCTCGGTCGACGATTTCTCCGGGTTGATCGACTATAATTTGACTCTCGCCACCTATGCGCAGCTCTTAAACTCAGCCAATCTCGACATCATCATCCGCACCGTGCTGATGGCAGTACTGGTGACGGTTGCCTCCGCTTTCGTCGCCTTCCCCATCGCCTATTACGCCGCCCGCTATGCACGCGGCCGCTGGAAGGCGCTGTTCTATCTCGGCATCATGCTGCCGCTCTGGTCGAGCTATCTGGTCAAGGTCTATGCCTGGAAACTGATCCTCGCCAAGGAAGGCATCCTGACCTGGATCTTCGCAAAACTGCACCTGTCCTGGTTGCTCGACGGCGTTCTGTCCCTGCCTATTGTCGGCGGCAATTCCCTGTCGGTCAGCTATCTCGGCACTTTCATCGTCTTCGTCTATATCTGGCTGCCCTATATGATCCTGCCGACACAGGCGGCACTGGAGCGTGTGCCGGGCAATCTGGTGGAAGCCTCGTCCGACCTCGGCGCAACGCCTGCACAAACGTTCCGAACCGTGCTGATGCCGCTCGCCATGCCGGGCATCATCGCCGGATCGATCTTCACCTTTTCGCTGACGCTTGGCGATTACATCATTCCGCAGATCATCGGTTCGTCGCGCCTGTTCATCGGACAGGCGGTCTATACCCAGCAGGGAACGGCGGGCAATGTGCCGCTCGCTGCCGCATTCTCCGTCGTGCCGATCGTCATCATGGCCATCTATCTCTGGATCGCCAAGAAACAGGGGGCTTTCGATGCGCTCTGATCGCAACAACCGCGCTTCTTTCGGATTGAAGCTTGCTGCCGGACTGGGCCTCGCCTTCCTGCATCTGCCGATCCTGCTGATCTTCGTCTATGCCTTCACGACGGAAGAAAAGAGCTATCAATGGCCGCCTCCGGGCTTCACGCTGCAATGGTTCGCCGTGACATGGAACCGCGCCGATGTGTGGTCGTCGCTTGCGCTCTCCGTGCAGGTGGCCACGATTGCGACCATGATCGCGCTCGTACTCGGAACGCTATGTGCCGCTGCCGTCAGCCGAACCCACTTCTTCGGACGCGAAAGCATCTCGCTGCTGGTCATCCTGCCCATCGCCTTACCGGGCGTTGTCACCGGCATCGCCCTGCGCTCGGCTTTCTCGCTGTTCGACATTCCGTTTTCGATGTGGACCATCGTGCTCGGTCACGCGACCTTCTGCGTGGTGGTCGTCTACAACAATGCTGTCGCCCGTTTCAGGCGCACGTCGGGTTCGCTGATCGAAGCCTCGATGGACCTTGGTGCAAACGGGTTCCAGACCTTCCGCTATGTGATCCTGCCGAATATCGGAACGGCCCTGCTCGCAGGCGGCATGCTCGCATTCGCACTGTCTTTTGACGAGGTGATCGTCACCACATTTACCGGCGGCCAGCAGATGACCCTGCCGATCTGGATGCTTCAGGAACTGATCCGGCCACGCCAGCGCCCCGTCACCAATGTGGTGGCCATGGTTGTGGTTCTGGTGACCTTCCTGCCCATCCTCGCCGCCTACTATCTCACCCGCGATGGCGATCAGGTCGCCGGTCACGGAAAATGACACAAGGGAGAACGACATGAACACCGAAATGCTGATTGGCTCACGCTTTGAAGCTGGCACGGAAGTCGAGGAAAACGTCCTCAATCCAAAGACCGGCGAGACCGTTCTCAAACTGCCGGAAGCCTCGCTCGGCCAGATCGACGCCGCCGTGGCCGCTGCTGACAAGGCATTCAAAACCTGGTCGCGCACCACGCCCGGCGAGCGCTCCAACTATCTTCTGAAGATTGCGGATGCGATTGAGCGGGACGCAGAAGCCTTTGCCACGCTGGAAGCGCTCAATTGCGGCAAACCGATCAATGCCGTCATCAATGATGAAATTCCGGCCATCGTCGATTGCTATCGCTTCTTTGCCGGCGCAGTGCGCAATCTTCATGGGCCCATTGCCGCGGAATATATTCCGAACCACACATCAATGATCCGACGCGATCCGGTCGGCATTATCGGCTCCATCGCGCCTTGGAACTATCCGCTGATGATGATGGCATGGAAACTCGCGCCAGCCATTGCGGGCGGCAATACGGTGGTTTTCAAACCGTCCGAACAGACGCCACTGACAGCACTGAAAATGGCCAGGCTGCTGGCGGATATTCTACCGGAGGGCGTCGTCAATATCGTGCTGGGACGCGGCGAAACCGTGGGTAACGCGCTGATCAATCATCCGCGTATCGACATGGTGTCGATCACCGGCGATGTCGCAACCGGCAAGAAGGTCTTGCAGGCCGCAGCCAAAAGCGTGAAACGCACTCATCTGGAGCTTGGTGGCAAAGCGCCTGTCCTCGTCTTCGACGATGCGGACATTGAAGCCGTCGTCAACGGTATTCGTACTTTCGGCTATTATAATGCCGGACAGGACTGCACTGCCGCCTGCCGCATCTATGCCGACGCACGCATCTACGACCGTTTCGTTGCGGACTTGTCATCCGCCGTTTCCAGCATCCGCTACAATCTGGAAGACGACAGCCAGAACGAAATCGGACCGCTCATCTCGCGCCGCCAGCGTGATCGCGTTGAGAGCTTCGTCGCCCGTGCCCGCGAGCACAAGCATATCGAGATAACGACGGGCGGAAAAACCGCCGGTGCGAACGGCTTCTTCTTTGAGCCGACGGTCATCGCGGGTGCAACACAGGACGATGAAATCGTGCGCCGCGAAGTCTTCGGCCCCGTTGTCTCGGTCACGCGCTTCAGCGATGTCGATGAAGCCGTGCGATGGGCAAATGACAGCGATTACGGCCTAGCCTCCTCGGTCTGGACCAAGGATGTCAGCAAGGGCATGCAGGCCGCAGCCCGCCTGCAATATGGCTGCACCTGGATCAACACCCATTTCATGCTGACCAATGAAATGCCGCATGGCGGATTGAAACAATCCGGCTATGGCAAGGACATGTCGATCTATGCGCTGGAGGACTATACTGCCGTGCGCCATATCATGATCGCGCATTGAGCGACTACCGAGCGCATAACCGATCTCGAATGGCGGCAGCTTTGCCGCCATTTCCATTTGTTCTCAAGAGCTTATTGCCCGCCCCATTAATCTTATTACTGGCTAAATTAGCTTGAGCATCAGGCCGACTTCGCCTATTCGATTGTCAATTCAATCTCAGGGCGAGCGGGATTTTGAGAATTGACACGCATTAACTGCATTCCTCCATCGGAGCTGACCGGGCCGCATCTCGTTGCGGAATACCGGGAATTACCGCGTGTTTTCGCCCTTGTGAAAGCCGCAATCCTGCGCGGCGAGACACCCGCAGACCGCAGAAATCCCCGTGCCTACACACTTGGAACCGGCCACGTCCGGTTTTTCTATACGCGACTTGGCTATCTGGCGAAGCGTCAAGCCTCTCTCGTGGCCGAAATGCAGGCCAGAGGTTACGCACCCCAGTTCACGGCAACCAATGAATTACTGATCGACATCCCGCCGGAATGGTGCTGCGATTGGGAGCCTTCCGACGAAGCGATGGTAATCAACAGAGCCCGCATTGCCGAACGTTTGCGGAAATAGTCACCGCACAACAGCGCTCAATTAAACAACCATACATAGATGCAACCTAGAAATACAATTGATTACCGTAGGTTGAAACTCAATTTAAATATAACAAGGATAGTTATGTAATTTCAAATTCTTCATAAGTTTATATGTTTTTAAATAAATAATACTCTATTCTGGAAAGTATGGACTTAATTTGATATGATTAAGCAGCAACATCCCCCATGCTGAGACATACCGCATGACCGAAAAAAGAACGGCGCCGGAAAAGAAGCACGCGCTGGAACAGCAAGCATCGTCCTTTACCGACGCTGTTGAAGAGATTGCGCGGAAGTTGCAAAAGCCCTTGCAACCCGATCTTGAAGACGACTTCATTCGCTATGCGCTCGACAGCGCGGCCATTGTCGCCCACACCGATGTTCGCGGCACCATCACCTATGTCAATCGCAAGTTCTGCGAGATCAGCGGTTATACGGCGCGCGAGCTGATCGGCGCAAACCACCGCATTCTGCATTCGGGTATTCATAACAAGGACTTCTTTCGCGACATGTATCGCGATATTGCCCATGGCAAGATCTGGCACGGCGAGATCTGCAACCGACGCAAGGACGGCTCGCGTTACTGGGTGGATACGACCATCGTTCCGCATCTGTCGCCTGCCGGCAAAGTGGATAGCTATACCGCCATCCGGTTCGATATTTCAGCGCGCAAGGAGCTTGAAAGCGCCTTGCGGACCAGCAAGGAACATCTAGACCAGCTTGCCAATCTCGACCCGCTGACCGGACTGCCGAACCGCCGCCGTTTCCAGGAATTTCTGGAGATGCAGGTGCAGGACCACGAGCGCTCCAATGGCATATTTCATCTGGCGCTACTTGATGTGGACTCCTTCAAGGAGGTCAACGACACATTCGGCCATCACGCGGGTGATGTTCTGCTGCAGAATATTGGCAAGCGTCTGCATTCGTTCGAAGATAGCCAGCTGTTCATGTCACGCATGGGCGGCGATGAATTCAGCCTCATCCTCGTCGGCGCGACGGATTATGAAGCCGACATGCTGTTTGAAGAAATTCTGGAGGCCATTCGCCAGCCCATGGTGATCGGCTCGACGCCGCGGCGCATATGCTCCAGCCTTGGCATTGCCAGATTTCCGCGCGACGGCAAGGATGTCGGCAATCTGTTCAAGGCAGCAGATTTGGCGCTCTATAAGGCCAAGGCACTGGGACGCGATCGTGTTGAGGTTTTCCAGCCGCAGCTGCGCGAAGTCGCCCGGCGCAAGTCGGCACTTTATGAAGAAATCGAAGGCGGGCTGGAGCACGGCGAATTCGAGCTGCATTATCAGCCGATCATCCCGCTCATTTCCGGGCAAGCGTTTTCGCTGGAAGCACTGATGCGCTGGCGTCATCCCGAACGGGGACTGCTGACGCCAGCCTATTTCGGAGAGGGCTTTGAAGACCCGGCCATCCGCGCAGCACTCGGCATGTTCATGCTGGAGCGGATTTTTGCCGATGTTCAATCGTTGCACAAAGCTGAAGCGCCTTTGCATCGCATTGCAATGAACCTGACCAATTCCGATTTCCGCTCGGACATCTTTCTCGACCGCTTCTTTGAACTATGCGCCGAAACCGGGATTGGGCCTGAGAGGTTCAGCGCAGAGATGACAGAAGGCATGTTGCTCGGCCTGGCGCAGAAACGTGTGGAACAGGGTCTCAAACGGCTTCATATGGCGGGCGTAGAAGTTGCCCTCGACGATTTTGGAACGGGCTTTGCCTCACTGACGCATTTGCGCCGCCTGCCGATAGACCGCCTGAAGATCGACCGCAGCTTCGTTGCCAATATCGCCGCTTCGCCGGAAGACCGCGCTATCGTGCGCGGCGTCATTCAGATCGCCCATAGTCTTGGAAAGACTGTCACCGCCGAAGGCGTCGAGACCATCGAACAAATCAACCTTTTGAGTGACATGAAATGCGATCATTTGCAGGGTTGGTATTTCAGCGCTGCATGTGAAGTGCGGGACCTGCCAGAGGTGTTGGCCACGCTCCCCAGACTTGACGCAGAAAAGCTGCACTGAACGCCGCCACATTGTTGCCGTTTTGACATAGTGCGCGTCTTTCTGTCATGGATGGCTCTTGACAACGTTTACCCGGGCGCGACTCGTGCTATTAGTCGTGCGTCTCGCCATTGGGGGCTTTGGCGGAGATTCACCGCCCTAGCGCGTTTATTCGCGGCTGGGGCGGTTTAGTTTTAGGGCCTTGCAAAATACGCATATCTCGATTGCAGGATCGGTCATTGTGCCGATCAGCCCATGGCTCTATTTTGCAGTTGTTCGGTTTTACTCCTCCTCCCAAAAACCGAACCTGAAGCGTGATACTCCTCCTCCCAATCGCGCTTTACCAATCCGCCCGCAGCAACTTCTCCTCTTCCCAAATTGCTGCGGGCGTTTTGCTATCCAGATTTCCCTTTCCAAACTTTTCAGCCTGCGATCGTTCCGCCGGTCATCGGCGTCGGGACGCCCGTTGTGCTTGGAAAGCTGATCGGCAGGCCGCGCAATGCGCGCACGGCGAGAAATGCAAAGCACTCCGCCTCGACGGCATCACCACGCCAGCCCAAGGTCTCAACCGGCACAAGCTCGACACCCGCGCGCTCGACCAGCATTCGCATCATCGTCGGGTTATGACGCCCGCCACCGGACACGGCCAACCGCTTCGGTCGATGTGGCAGAATGTCGAGCGCCTTGGCCACGGCCGACGTCGTGAAGGCGGTGAGTGTCGCCGCGCCATCCTCGTCGCTGAGGCCGTCAGCCATAGCGGCGGTAAAATCAAACCGGTCGAGCGATTTTGGAAAAGGCGCAGTCATATAGGGATGCTCAAGCAGCTTGGCGAGACGCGCTTCATCCACATGGCCGCGAGCCGCCAGTGCCCCGTCGCGATCCATCTCGCCCAGACCACGCGCCTTCATGAAATCATTGATCGGCGCATTGGCCGGGCCGGTATCGAATGCGACCAGCGTATCGTCGCCATCCCACCAGGTAATATTGCCGACACCGCCGAGATTGAGAATGCCCGTATCGCCACTGGCATCGGCGCTGCGCAGCAGAGCCGCATGATAGATTGCAGCCAGCGGTGCACCCTGCCCGCCAGCGCGAATGTCGGCGGTTCGAAAATCATAGACGACCTTGGTGCCAAGCAGCTCGCTCATCAGCGCGCCGTCGCCAAGCTGGCGCGTATCGCCCAGCCGCCCTTGCTGCGGGGCACGGTGCAGCACCGTCTGGCCATGAAAGCCGACAACGCCGATATCGGTCATGATCAGACCGCTTTCTTCCACCAGCTCGCGTACCGCAGCTGACTGCGCCCGGGTCAGGGCATCTTCCGCTTCGGCAAAAATCGCTGGTTCCGGGCCTTCGAAATTCCAGACCCGCGCTTCGGCCTGTGCTTGCTGCAAAAGAGCGAGAATACCATCCGGATAAGGCTTCAGCGCGTAAGTACCGAATATATCGACCGTTTCGCCATCGGTTTTCAAAAGCGCGACGTCGATATTTCCATCGAGAACGGTGCCGGTCATCAGACCTACGGCCCAGATTGGCTGCATAAAGCCCTCCACATTCCTGAATTTCAGAGAAAGTGTTAGTGTAATTCGGCGTTAAAAGGAAATACCAGAAAAATGCCCGAACAAAAACAAAGAGCGGTTTCGACACAGCTGCCAAAACCGCTCTTTGAGATAATCCTTACCGTGAGGGTCAGGCGCTGACGCGCATCCCCTTTTCCGGTTCGAAGATGTGGCTTGTCGCTGGATCAATGGCAATCGGCAGCACGTCGCCCGGACGCACAGTCAGGCGCTCACGGAACAGGCAGGTGATCGGCTGCGTGCCGAGCTTGCCCATGACCATGATTTCCGAACCCGTCGGCTCCACGATTTCAGCCGTAACCGGAACGCCACCTTCAGCGATCTTCATATATTCGGGGCGCACGCCATAGACGGCTTTGCCGGACAGGCTTGCATAATCACCTTGCGGCAGCGACAGACGGAAGCCGCCATCGGCCACAAACGAACCTTCTTCAATCTTGCCGTTGATGAAGTTCATCGACGGCGAGCCGATGAAGCCCGCAACAAACATATTGGCCGGACGATCATAAAGATCGAGCGGCGCGCCGATCTGCTCCACCAGACCATCGCGCATAACCACGATCTTGTCGGCCATGGTCATGGCTTCGATCTGGTCGTGGGTCACATAGATGGTCGTGGTCTTCAGGCGCTGATGCAGCCCCTTGATTTCGCCGCGCATCTGCACGCGCAGCTTGGCATCGAGGTTGGAAAGCGGTTCGTCGAACAGGAAGACTTGCGGATCGCGCACAATGGCGCGGCCCATCGCGACACGCTGGCGTTGACCGCCGGAAAGCTGGCGCGGAAACCGGTCGAGCAGCTTGTTGAGACCGAGAATTTCGGCCGCGCGAGCAACACGGTTTTCACGCTCGTCCTTCGGCGCGTTCTTGAGCATGAGCGCGAAGCCCATATTGTCGGCGACCGTCATATGCGGATAAAGCGCATAGTTCTGGAATACCATGGCGATATCGCGTTCCTTGGCGCGCAGGTCGTTGACCACGCGCGGACCGATAGCGATTTCGCCGTCGCTGATTTCCTCAAGTCCTGCGATCATGCGCAGAAGCGTAGACTTTCCGCAGCCGGAAGGGCCAACGAGCACGACGAACTCGCCGTCTTCAATGCTGACCGACACGCCGTGCAGAACGCCGACATTGCCATATTTCTTGACTGCATTACGGATGGATACAGATGCCATCTTGAACCTCAACTCTTATTTGACGGCGCCTGCGGTCAGACCTGCAACGATCTGGCGCTGTGCGAAGACGGTAAGCAACAGAACAGGCAGAGTGACCACAAGTGCTGCGGCAGCAAGCGGCCCCCAGCTTACCTGTTCGAAGGAAAGCATGTTGTAGACGGCGACCGGCAGCGTGCGCGTTTCGCGGCTTGCGAGCACGATCCCGAACACGAAATTGTTCCACGAGAAGATCACCGCAAGGATAAGCGAAACCACAATGCCGGGCTTGGCAATGGGCAGCGCCACCTTGAGAAACACCTGCAACGAGGACGCGCCGTCGATTATCGCCGCCTCTTCCAGTTCCATCGGAGTCGTTTCGAAATAGCCGATCATGATCCAGATCACGATAGGTACGGTGACGACCAGATGGATGATGATCTGCGGCCAGAGCGTGCCCAACAGACCCAACGTCTGGAACAGAAGGAACAGCGGGATCAGATAGGACAGACCCGGTGTCATACGGGCGATCATGATGACAATCGCCGATTTATGCGCCCGAAGCCGGGCAATGCCGTAACCCGCCGGAACACCGACCAGAAGGGCGAGCAGCGTCGCCATGCCGGTCACCAGAAGGCTGTTCCAGAAATACAGCAGAAAATCATTGGCTTCGAAAATCTGCGTGTAGTTCGACCAGGCGAAACGTTCCGGGATCAGGATCGGCGGATAAGCGCCATTGTCGATTTCGTATTTGAGCGAAAGCGACAGCATCCAGATGAAGAAGAAAAGCGCCGGCGAAACGATGATGAAAACAAGAAGCGCAGTGCCGAGCTTCGACAGAATTGACTTGCGTGCCATTAGCCGGTCCTCAAGCGTTCCATTTGGTCCGCTGACGCAAGGCCAGCAGGATCATGGACATGACGATAATGACGATGAAGAACACCACGGCAATCGCCGAAGCATATCCGATGTCGTAATAGGAAAACGCCACGTTATAGAGATAGATGTTGATGGTTTCCGATGCCGTGCCCGGGCCGCCCTGCGTCATCGCAAAGATGATATCGAAGCTTTTCAGCGCGTCGATCGAGCGGATGATGACGGCCACCATGATGAAAGGCAGGATCATCGGAAGCGTGATGTAACGGAATTTCTGCCAGCCATTCGCGCCGTCGATTTCAGCGCTTTCAAAAGGATCGCGCGGCATGGAGGCGAGGCCACCGAGCACGATCAGCATGACCAGCGGCGTCCATTGCCATGTCTCGACAGCGACCAGCGACGGGATGACCGTATTCTGGTTGAAAATCCATTCCTGCGGGCCGATGCCGACCAGCGACAGGACATAGTTCAACACACCGAGCTGCGGGTGATACATCATCGTCCAGACCAGCGCGACAGCAACCGGTGTCGCCATCATCGGCATGACGAAGATGCCGCGCAACAGTCCGCGCATCGGCAGCTTGCTGTCGAAGATGAGAGCGGCAATCGTACCGAGCACCATCGGCGCCACCACGGACAGGACCGTATAGACAGCCGTGTGCCACATGGAGTCCCAGAAGCGGGCATCGCCTGCCAGACGAATATAATTGTCGAAGCCGACAAAGCTGATGCCACCGCCGAGCTGCCATTGATTGGCGCTCATCCAGAGAGTGAAAAGCCAAGGGAAAACGATCACCGCCCCGACGATGATCAAGGCGGGAAGCACAAACGGCCAATAGCTTGGTTTCAGATGGCTTTTGCCAGACTTGCCATTAGCTTTGGTTTTGGAAGCCGCCTTTGTGGCGGCCTCCCCATTCATGCTCTTTGTTGCTCCTGTCGGGGCGGCAGATGTCATTTCCCTTCGCTCCGTGCGAGGACCGGACGGAATTCTTCCGTCGCGCGCTTCATTTCAGCTTCCGCTTCGGCACCATTCAGAAGATTGGTGAGGCCAACGCCCATAATGTCGCGGAATTCCGTGACAGGAACGATGACCGGCAGGCAGAGCTGGCTGATCGGTGCAGATTTCGACAGGGCTTCGACCCAGCCTTCCGGCATGGTCACGGCCTTGCGCACTTCCGCATCGTCGATGATCGACTTGCGGAACGGAACGCCTGAACCCGTCTGCAGCAGACGTGCGCCCATTTCCTTCGAAATGGCCCACTGGCAGTAAAGATAAGCGGCTTCCTTCTTGGTCGACGCTTCGGTCACGCCGATACCGTCGCCGGTCGTCGGTGCAGCCTGGGCCTTCGGTCCAGCCGGAATAACGCCATAGCCGACCTTGCCGACAACGCGCGACTTGTTCGGATCTTCGAGCGGCGGCGCAAAGCCGATACCGTCAAGCCACATGCCGACCTTGCCCTGAAGGAAGCTCGACTGGCATTCCGCCCAGTTGAAACCGGCAACACCGGGAGGTGCAGCTTTGGTCATCAGGCGCTGATAGAGCTTGGCGGCTTCGATGGCTTCTGCCGAATCCGTCTTCAGATTGCCGTCGGCATCGACCGCGCTCTGGCCATAGCCGAGCATCAAGCTTGTCCAGACCGGAACATTGGCGTTCTTCATGCCGCGGGCCACAAAGCCGTAGGTATTCGAAGACGGATCGGTCAGCGCCTCGGCGGCCTTGACCAGCTCTTCGAAGGTCTTCGGATATTCGATGCCCTTGGCGGCGAACAGATCCTTGTTCCAGTAGATGATCCAGTAATCGACCGAGAACGGCAGTGCGCCGAAGCGACCATTGGCATCCTTGGCGAAGGTCAGACCAGCACTGGCGAAATCGCTTTCAGTCAGCGAGGCGTCGGTCAGCGTCGGGTCTTTCAGGAACGGATTAAGATCGGCAAGCCAGCCGCCCTTTTCGAACTGACGCTTCTGAACGTGATAGCTGATATGAATGACGTCGAAGCTCGGGCGACCGGAGGTCAGCTCAATGACCGCCTTCTGGCGCTGCTGCTGTTCCGGCATCTGTTCGGAATGAACCTTGATGCCCGTCAGCTCTTCGAATTCCTTCTGATGCTTCTGAAGGATTTCGCCGCGCGGGCTCTTGATGAGGTTCACCTCGAGCGTGGTGCCCGCATATTTCTTCCAGTCAACCGTGGAAGCGGCGAAAGACGGGCTGATGCCTGTCACGCCCGATGCGGCGATTGCCGCAGAACCCGCCAGAAACTGGCGACGTGTTGGATGAAATAGTTTCATGCTTCTCCTCCCCTATGTTCCAAACCTGGCAACTCCTCTTGCCAAGCTCCTGATTTCATTTAGAGCGGTTCTGGTTAAAACGAAATCGTGGAACCGCTCTATCTATTTGTTTTTACAGATTATCCTACGCAAAACCGCTACGCACTTTTGCTGGAAATGCTCTAGCTAAATGTGCAATGCCAGCGTCCGTGCATTGTTGATGTGAACGGCAATGGCATCCATGGCAATTTGCGGGTCGCGGGTTTCAATCGCCGAGAGAACCGCGAGATGTTCCTGCATGACCGGGATGACGCGCCCGGTAATCCGGAAACGTTCCTGATTGATCAGGCGCATCTTGATCGTATTCGTCTGGTAAGCGCGCCAGATGATTTCATTGTCGAGCGAGGCGACAATGGTGTCGTGCAAGCTCCAGTCGATATTCTGCGCCTGCTCCTCAAGCTCCGGCGTCTCGCCTTCGCTCATGGCCCGGTTCAGCGTGTCTTCATGCTCGGCACGCAGCGAGCGCAGCAATTCGTCGGAAGCCGACTGGCAGAAAATCGCAACCGACTCTTTCTCGATGAACAAGCGAAACTGGAAAGCCTCGCGGATGAGATTGAGATCGATATGGGCAATCTGAAGCCCGCGCTGTGGTACGGTCTTGATCAAACCTTCCGCCTCAAGACGGGGGATCAATTCACGGATCGCGCCAAGCGGCAGACCTGTCATGGTCACGAGCTGACGCTGCGAGACGAACTGGCCCGGATGAAAATCACGCGCCAGCAAATGCTGGGTAAAGCTCTGATAGGCCTTGTCCCGCAACTTCACCGGCTCGTTCTGATCTTCCGCCAAGGCTTCGTCCTCTCCCAACCGCTTTGGTTATGCTGCGGAAACGTCTCCCACTTTCCGCAGCATGTCTGCATCGCTTATGCCCGGCTCAGGCAGCCTTTGCCATATGCAATCCGTCAAATACACTGCCAATTGCATCGAAATCCGCATCATTCAGCGCAACCAGCGGCGCGCGGACATGACGCCATTCCATATCGCCAGTATGACGCGCCACCAGCGCCTTCACCGCAGGCGTTACCGGATAGTTGAGCAGCTTGCGTACGGCATCGACCAGTTCGGCATCGTCCTGACCATCATTGACCATGCGCAGAAGACGGTCCGGGAACAGATTGGCCATGCCGGAAATCGCACCCTGCCCGCCCAGACGGACGCCAGCGGCGAGATCACGCTCGTCACCGATGAGGATAGCAATGTCCTTATGCGCGGCCAGAAGCTTCTCGGTGTAAGTCCAATTGCCCGACGAATCCTTCACGCCAGAGATAACCGCGCCAAAAGCATCGCGCAGACGACCAATCAGATCGACGGACAGTTCAACCGCCGTCACCGACGGGATGTTGTAAAGGATGATATCGCGCGCATCCGAACCAAGACCTTTCAACACGGCGGAGAACCAGTTGAAGAGACCATCGTCGGAGAGATTCTTGAAATAGGAAGGCGGCGCCAGAAGAATGGCCTTGCAGCCACGACGCAGTGCATCGCCAGCCTGAAGCACAGCATCAGCAACCGAATTTTCCATCACACCGACAACGATTTTGGATGCCGGAAAGCCCTGCGCGATGAACGCATCAAGAAGAGCTGCACGTTCCGCATCGGCAATCGACGAACCTTCGCCGGTGGTGCCAAACAAAGTGACGCTGGAACAGCCATTATCGAGGCGCGCACGCGCATGCTTGAGTGCACGGCTGACATCGATTTTGCCATCAGCATCGAATGGCGTCGTAAGCGCTGCAGAGAGCCCGAAGCGCTCCTGCCCAGAATGATTTTGCGGCAAAGCCGTCTCCTCCCAAGATTGAACTGTAAGTTGGCACATACTAACATGTTAGTAAATAGTCAATTCGGGATCACTGTGCATTTATGCAAAATCTGGGGGATTTGTGTCCTAGGCTGGAAGCAGTCCGCTCTCCATAAACGCCAGGACCTCCGCACGGCTTGGCGAACCGGAGCGTCCGCCAAAGCGTGCGCATTTGATGGCGGCGGCGGCATTGGCAAAACGGATAATGTCGTGCATAGACCCGCCTTCGACGAGGCCAAGCGCGAAGGCGCCGTGGAAAACATCGCCCGCAGCGAGCGTATCGACAGCCTTGACGCTGAAACCGGCGACATGCTGCACCGAATGCCCGGCCCGCTCCGTCCAGTAGCATCCGTTCGCACCGGCGGTTACCGCGGTGAAAACATCATACCGGCTGGCCAGTATCTCGACGCATTCGCTCAAATCTGTCGTGCCAGTCAGGCTGATGGCGGCGGGTTCGGAAGCAACGATATGCGTTGCAAGTGGCAACAGCCGCTCAAGGAGTTCGACCGGGGCCGTATCGGCATCGAGAATCGCCGGAATACCGGCGCGACGCGCAGCCTTAAGACCAGTTTCGGCGGCCCAAGCCCAACGGACATCGGCCATAACCGCCGCAAACGCACCCGCCTCGACAGGCGGCACGATTGAAGCCGGGCTGCCCAGTTGCGGATCGTAGAATGGAACGATGACACGCTCGCCCGACGGATCGACCAGAATCGAAGAAAAAGCGGTGCGTGCGCCAGCAAGCCTGCGAATATGAGTGCAGTCGATCCCTTCCGCCCGCAGTTCCGCAATCACGCGTTCCCCGGTGGCATCATCGCCCGTCGAAGCCCAAAGCGCCACATCCCCGCCGAGACGAGCAATTGCAGCTGCGGCACTTGAGGCCATTCCGGCAGCGATCTGCACCGCTTCACTGGGCAGATATTTCCCGGCCTGTTCCGGCAAAGCGTCAAGACGAAGGATTGTGTCGAGCGTCAAAGCGCCCAGGCAGAGAATAGTGCGGCTCATACTATGCGATCCAGAACTTGCAACCAAATGCGTGACTGACAGCGTCCTCCCCGGATCGCCCTGCCTTCGCCATATCACGTTTTCGTTCGTTGCAAAGTGGCCGTTACACGGCAGCCCAAAACCTATGCTTCAATGTTACAACTTAAGAAAACCCACTATCCAATTGTTTCAAAAAACTTCTAAGACAAATCTACTATAATAATTTCCTGAAATGGATCCAAAACGTTTACTCCCTCAAGAAGTAGGATTGCACAAAAAAGCAACAGAGAATTTCACGAAAACATAGCGCGGTTTGATCTCGACAATGCCTAAGATGCAAATTACGCTTTTCGTATGAATCAGTCGGTCCAGCGGCGTGCCGTATTCTTCATTGGCGGGTATGATCCAAAAACGCCGGACGCGTTTTTCAAGCGGCTGCGTAAGGAAATTTCCCGTTTCGACACGCTCTGGGGCTACCAGTCGACGGTCTCCACAGTTGATGAGACACCTGATCATGAGATCGGGCTTGCGACTATCGAAACCCGTGCGGCACGCGAAGATTGGTCGACAACGACCGACTTTCATTTCCTCGCCCTCGACTCTATCGTACTGGCAGATTTCGCCCGGCCCCTGCCCGTGCGGCTTGGCAAATATCTGCGCGCCTTTGCCGACTTCGTCTTTTCCGGCACCGCCTTCCATTTCTTCTCCAAAGCATGGCGCTTCGGGCTTTATTTCCTCTATCCTTTCCTCGCGGTCGTTTTGTTCGCGCTTCTGGGACTGGCTGCTGCCCGCCTGACGGTGCATTGGCTGGGCGCAATCAGCTGGTTCATCGGGCTTGTCGTATTCTCGGTCGCTTTGATGGTGCTTGGCAAACGCTGGTCCACCAACCATCTGATGGATCTCTGGTCGTTCTCGCTAAACTTCTTTCGCGGCAGACGACCGGATGCCGAAGCGCTGATGCAGCGCTTTGCAGAAGGCATTGTCCAGCGCGTCGGCGCAGGCCAATATGACGAGGTCATCCTGATCGGCCACAGCACCGGCGGCATGCTGATGCTGGATGTCGCCGCCCGCTGTTTGGCCGTCGACGGCGCATTTTCAGGCCGCGCGCCGAAAGTGACCATTCTGACGCTTGGCTCCACCGCGCTCAAGGCCGGATATCATCCCGCTGCCACGACATTTCGTGAAGGCGTGCAAAGGCTTACCGATGATGGTAAGCTCGAATGGGCTGAAATCCAGTGCCTGACCGACGCCATCAATTTCTACAAGACCGACCCCGTGGCGGAAATGAAGCTCAAGCGGGCCGAAGGCCGAAGGTTTCCCTTCGTGCGTCAGGTCCGCATTAAGGATATGCTGCAGGCCGAGACCTACAAGCGGGTGAAGCGCAACCTTTTTCGCGTGCATTATCAATATGTATTCGGCAATACGAAGCCTTATTGGTATGATTTCTTTCAGGTCTGCTGCGGTCCGCACTATTTGTCCGAGCGTGTGAGCGACCATATTGTGGGCGGCTTGTCGCCAGAAAAGGTAGCTTCCGAATGACGCCCACTCTGGCAATGATCGTCTGGGCAATTGGTCTCGTCGCCTGGGTGGTCATCCGGGTGCCGCATCAGCGTCGCGCCCGCAAGATCAAGGTCACGACCAACGCCAAGACGCTGCCGGATCGAGCCGCGCTGGGCGCGGCAAGCGTGGGCCTGTCACTCATCCCGATCATCTATGTCGCAACGGGTTTTCCGGCTGCTGCGGATTATACCTTTCAGCCATGGCTCGGCTGGATCGGCCTTGTGGTCGAACTCGCCTTTCTCTGGCTGTTCTATGCAAGCCATCGCCAGCTCGGCAAAAACTGGTCCGTCTCACTGGAGATCCGCAGGGAACACAAACTCGTGACGGACGGGCTCTATAAATATGTCCGTCATCCGATGTATTTATCGTTCTGGCTTTGGGCGATAGCGCAGTTTTGCCTGCTCCCCAACTGGTTCGCCGGTCTGGCGGGCATTGTTGGCGTCGGCATTCTCTATTTTTACCGCGTAGGCCATGAAGAAGCGATGATGCGAAAGGCTTTCGGCGCTTCATATGACGAATATGCCAAGCGCACCGGACGTGTCATTCCGAAACCTTGGCCATAACCTTGGTAAATTTACATGACGAAAAAATCAGGCAATTCGGCGAAGTATTTCATAAGCCGCCGCTCTCTGCTGGCCTCCGGGCTAGCTTCTAGCCTTCTCATGGCTGCGATGCCGGTCGCAGCACTTGCCAAGTCCGCCAAGACCGCCGCGCCGTCTCCCAACGCGAACGACAAACAGGGAAACGCCGGACGACCTGACGTTTATCTCCTGCGCGGCTTTGCCAATATTTTTTCCACCGGCATTGACGAAATCGGTGCCGATTTGCAAGCAGCTGGCGTCGATGCCCATGTCGAGGGCAACGCCGCGTGGCGTCTTGTCGCCAACCGGATCATCTCTGACCGGCAGAAATACGGCCCACAGCCGGTTATCCTCGTCGGTCACTCACTGGGCGCCAATGCCATTATTTCCATCGCCGAAGTTCTGGAAAAACGCGGCATTCGCGTGGATTATATGGCGTCCTTCGCCGCAACCGCACCTGATCCTCTGCCCGGGAACATTCGTCGCGTCGTGAATTTCTATTTTTCGCAGCATGGCTGGGGGTTGCCGCTGGTGCCCGGCCCTCGCTTCAAGGGCAGGCTGGACAATCGCGATTTCTCCGGTGTGAAGGAAGTTGGCCATTTCAATATCGAAAAACAACGCCCGCTACAGGCGGAAGTCGTGCGCGATATTCTCGGCATCCTCAAATAATGGATCATCAGTTCGCGGGCCGGTTGTCGCACAGTCAGCCCGCAAATGGTGATTGCGCTAATTATCACGAACTGAACAACTGTCGCTCTCAATCAATTTAATTGCCGCGCGGCTGCTTTGTGCTAGCGTTCGGATAGCCGGTTTTGCGGCGTATCCCTTCGTTGACAGGAGCCTTGAGTGAAGCGTTGGGTAGTTTGGGGTGTCCCGATTTTATTGGTTGCAGGTGCCGCTTATGTCGGCTGGCAACATGCCACGAAACAGAACGGCGCCAGCGCTCCGAACACAGTTCAGACAGATAGTCGGAAAGGTGGCAGCCGCTCGGCCAGTGCCGAGCACGCCGTCAAGGTGGCTGTTGCAACTGCTGGTTCGCTGCCGATCCAGCGCAGCACCATCGGCACGGTTGTCGCCGTTGCCTCTACGGCGGTCAACAGTCCCGAGCCGGGTAATGTGGCCATTCTCAACGTCAAAGACGGAGCCATCGTCAAGAAGGGCGATCTGATCGCCCAACTCGATGACCGCGCTATCCGCGCCACCGTTGTGAAGGATCAGGCCTCCGTCGCCAAATCGCAGGCCACGCTGAACAATGCGCAAATCCTGCTGAAGCGGATGCAAGACCTCGTCACCAAAGGCGTGAGCACGTCTCAGGCTGGCGATGATGCACTGGCCGCCCTCAAAGTGGCGGAGGCCCAGTTGCAGGTCGATCAGGCTCAGCTGGCCGCCGATCAGGTGACCCTCGACAACACCAGGATTATAGCGCCTTTCGACGGTCAGCTTGGCGTGGTGCTCGTCTCTGTTGGCGCTTATCTCTCCGCCGGTTCACCAGTCGCGACCATTACGCAGATGAAGCCCATTTATGCGGATTTCACGCTGCCCGAGACGGATATCGCGCTTATCCGCGAAACACTTACCACTGGCACGCTGAAAGCCACCGCTTCTGCCGTATCAGCTGACGGCAGGGATATTTCGGAAAGCGGTCCTGTCAGCTTCCTCGACAACACCATTGATGCCGCGAGCGGCACCGTCCGTCTGCGCGCCACGCTGGACAATCAATCCGGCAATTTCTGGCCGGGACAGTCGCTGCGTGTGCTGGTGGAAGCCGGACAAGCAGACAATCTGGTGCTTGTGCCCGGCGTTGCCGTACAGCCGCAGGAAAATGGTTCCATCAGCTATGTCGTGAAGACGGACAACAGCATCGAGGTGCGCCCCGTCACGGTCGCGCTCCGCGCCAATGGCATGGCCGGTCTGAGTGCTGGTCTGCAACCTGGTGAAAAAGTGGTGACGGAAGGTCAGGCCTCGCTTGCCAATGGCAGCAAGGTGAAACTGACCAGCAAAGATGCAGAGACAAAAGTCTCTTCCAACTGAATCAAGGCATCAAGCCGATGAACATTTCCGAAGTCTTCATTCGACGCCCGGTTGCAACGATCCTCCTTGTCATTGGCGGATTGATCGGCGGCATTGCGGCCTATATTCAGCTTCCCGTCGCGGCCCTGCCGGAAGCGGATTTTCCAACCATCAACGTATCCGCGCAGCTGGCGGGCGCGTCGCCAGACACGATGGCATCGTCTGTCGCAACCCCGCTCATCAAGCAATTCGAGACGATTGCGGGTATTGATACGATCAGCGCCACCTCATCGCTCGGCAACACGTCGATCACGCTGCAATTCAACTTGTCCCGCAATATTGACGCGGCTGCGGCAGATGTGCAGGCGGCGATTACCCGTGCCCAGCGTCAATTGCCCGACAATCTGACCACACCGCCCAGCTATCGCAAGGCCAATCCCGCCGATGCGCCGGTCATCATTCTGGCGCTCACGGGCGATGGGGCGCGTCTGACGCAGATGGACGACATTGCGCAGAACATCATATCGCCAGCGCTTTCCACCATTTCGGGTGTGGCGCAGGCGCAGGTCTATGGCTCCAAAACCTATGCCGTGCGCGTCGAGGTCGATCCCGACAAGCTCGACAGTCGCAATCTCTCCTTGTCGGGCCTCGGCGATACCATCGCCGCCGCAAACAGCCAGACACCTGTCGGCACATTGCAGAACGGATCGCAGGCCCTCACCGTCAATGCCAAAACCCAACGCACAAATGCCGACGAGTTCAAAAGCCTTATCGTGTCAGGCAGCGGTAACCGCGTGGTGCGGCTATCGGATGTCGCCACGGTTCTCGACAGCGTGGAAAACGTCAATCAGGGTAGCTGGCTCGATGGCAAACAGTCCATCGCGCTTGCCGTTCAACGGCAGCCGGGTTCGAACACGGTTGCCGTTGTCGACGCCATCAAGGCCAAGCTGCCGGAGATCGAAGCGGCCCTGCCCGCACAGATGCATATTTCTGTCGTCAACGATGTATCCCGGTCGATCCGCGATGCGGTGGCCGATGTTCAAAAGACGCTGGGCATCACGATTGCACTCGTCGTTCTGGTTATCTTTCTGTTTCTCGGCCAATTCTGGACGACGATGATCCCGGGCCTTGCCGTGCCGCTCTCACTGGTCGCGACATTTGCCGCCATGTATGCGTTCGGCTTTTCCATCGACAATATTTCGCTTCTGGCGCTCACACTGGCGGTCGGCCTCGTGGTGGACGATGCCATCGTGATGCTCGAAAATATCGTGCGCTATACAGAACAGGGGATGCCCCCCTTTGAAGCTGCCATCAAGGGCAGCCAGGAAGTGATCGGCACGATCATCTCCATGTCGCTATCGCTGGTGGCGGTGTTCCTGCCCATTCTTCTGATGGGCGGCATCGTCGGGCGTGTATTGAACGAATTCGGCATGGTGGTGACACTCGCCATCCTTTCCTCGGCCCTCGTCTCACTGACCGTAACGCCAATGTTGGCCGCGCGCCTGCCACACAAGGAAGTCAAACCCGGTCGAATCGCCCGCCTGTTCGATCAGGTCACCGAAGCCTATGGACGCGCTGTCGGCTGGTGCCTCAAGCATCGCGCGCTGGTTCTGCTGGTTTTTGGCCTCAGTTTCCTCGGCTCGATCTGGTCGTTCACAACCCTGCCGCGTAGCTTCTTTCCGCAGGAAGATATCGGCCTTCTCACCATCTCCACACAGGCGCGGCAAGATATCTCCTATCAGGCAATGCGCACCCTGCAACAGCAGGCAGCTTCCATTGTTTCCGATAACGCCGCCGTTCAGCATGTCACAGCTTCGCTCGGCAGCGGCCCCGGCGGTTCAACCTTCAATACAGGTTCACTTCTTGTACAGCTCAAGGCGCGCGACCAGCGCCCGCCGCTAGACCAGACCCTGAGCACACTACGCAAATCCCTCGCCGCCCTTCCCGGCATCACCGCCTATATAACGCCGGTGCAGAATCTGCGCTTTGGTGGACGCAGCACCCAGAGCCAGTATCAGATTGTGCTGCAATCGCTCGATGCCGATGAAGCCCGATCCTGGTCGGTGAAACTGGCCGATACCATGAAGGCCGAGCCGCAAACCTTTGTCGATGTGGCATCCGACCTGCAAAACAACGCGCTGCAAGCCAGTATCGACATTGACAGGGACAAAGCCGGAAGCCTCGGCATCAGCTCGCAAGCCATCCGCAGTACGCTGGAGGCGGCCTATGGAACGCTGACGGTTTCGCAAATCCAGACGACCGGCAACAGCTATGACGTCATTCTGGAACTCGATCAGAGCCGTCAGTGGGATGAAACCCAGCTTGGCGCGCTGCGTGTGCCCTCATCGTCGGGCACTCTGGTTCCGCTCGCCAGCTTTGCCACAATCAAGCGAACCAACGGGCCGGTAACCGTCAACCAGTCTGGACAGCTCGCCTCGGTTACACTGTCCTTCAACCTGCCCGCAGGTGTATCGCTCGGCACCGCCACCGACCGTGTGACGGCGCTACGCACCGAAATCGGCATGCCAGCTTCCGTATCGGCACAACCGTCGGGTGCTGCACAGATCTTCGCCCAGTCGACCGGCAATATGGGTCTGCTGATCCTCGCCGCCGTTGCGACGATCTATATCGTGCTCGGCGTTCTCTATGAAAGCTTTGCGCACCCGCTGACCATTCTCTCCGGCCTGCCTTCAGCAGCCTTCGGTGCGCTGATCACGCTGCAGTTGTCCGGTTTCGACCTGTCGATCATTGCATTGATCGGGTTGCTGATGCTGATCGGCATCGTCAAAAAGAACGCAATCATGATGGTCGACGTGGCGCTGTTTCTGAAACGTGATGAAAACCATGCGCCGGAAGAAGCAATCCATCAGGCTGCCATTCGCCGCTTCCGTCCGATCATGATGACGACATTCTGCGCGCTTCTTGCAGCTGTTCCTGTTGCCCTTGGCAGTGGCCAGGGATCAGAACTGCGCCAGCCTCTTGGCGTGGCAGTGGTGGGCGGTCTTCTGCTCAGTCAGGTGCTGACACTGTTCATCACACCGGTGATCTTTGTCGAGATCGACCGTCTGGCCAGCGCCCGCTGGTTCCGCAGGCGCAAAGTCGAGCCTCATACGGCTTGATCGGCCATGCAAAAAACCTCCCGCGTGGACATCAACCACGCGGGAGGCTTTGTTTTTGTTCGGTGGTTTACTTGGCTAGAACAGAAACGTCCTTGGAGGCTTTGATCTCGTCAGCGGACGCACAAAAGCCAGCTTTGCTGTCGTCACTGCCTTCGGCCAGAAACAAACCAAAACGCGCACCAAAAGCCACAAGAACAGCGGCTTCGCGCAAGTCGGCCTGCTCGTCGCTAAGCTTTTTGTCGGAATCGTTGATGACGTCTTGGATCCTGTTGCGGAAGGCATCATGGTCAAGCTCATGCCCGTCGCAAATTCGCACGATGGCTGCTTGATATGCGAGATTGTTCAGGCTCGCAAATTGCTTCGATGTGAGAAATTCGCCCTCGCCCTTGGCCAACGCATCCCACGCGGCATGAAGCCGATGATTGGACGCGTCTTCGGCAAAAGCCGTTTTTGGAAAGGTTGCGAGCAATACTGCGCCCAGCAAAAAATGATGAAATTTCATAATATGTCCTAATTGCCGAACTGTGTATGGGTGGTGATGCCTGCATAATGGCCGTTAGGAAGGTAACAGGCCCGCTGCGCCGGGTAGCAGGTATTGCCGTTGCTTAAGCGATAAGGAGGCGGCGGCGCATATAATGGTTGCTGCGGCGGGGCATAAACATCGTGCGGACGGTTGCTGCCATTGTCGGCAATAGCCGCCGCGACGGCCAGACCGAGAATACCCGCAGCAACGGCAGCACCTGCATGGTCATGATGGTGATGGAAATCATGATCGTGGTCATGACCAAAGGGCGGGAAATCGTGGTCGTGATGATCCCAGTGGTCGTGGCCCCAGTCATGGCCAAACGCCAGCTGCACCGGCGAGGCAAGCGCCAGCGCCACCATGCAAGCAAGCAGCTGCCTTTTACGCCTTACGATCATTATCGATCCTTTCTAATAAAGCGGTTTGTTGCGAAAACGAAAGCAGTATCGTCCGAACGCAGCACTCCCAACATGTTGAGCGCATTCGTGTACGAAGGGTGCCAGCGGCCCCCCTACCCGTTAGTTGGCATCGAATTTTTGCAGGGGATAATTTCAACAGCGAACCTGCAAAAAGCGACTTTTTTTGTCGCAAATAGAATGAAATTTCGACAATCCAGAATTGCACTCATTGTATAATTCAACCCTATTTGTCAGCCAAATTCTTCAAATATAAGAAAAACTCGCTCCGTAGAATCCGAACACGCCCTATATGCACTCCGAAAAATTACTTCTATTAAAGACACTTGGATTCTGATTTTTCTGTTTTCAAAGTTTATTTTTAAAATTTGAAATTTTAACAACAGCTAAAAAATAGAAGACCTAAATAGATAGAAATAACCTACGAAACTCCGCTGGCAATACATTAGAATCCCCAATGTAGAGTAATTTTGTCCCATGTTGCGTTTTTGGAGGCAAATTTGATAGATTCGAGAACAACTCGGGAGTAATACGACACAGTTTGAAGCCTGCCGACTGCATGGGAATGTCCGCATGCAGCGTTATCGGCTGATAACTGTCGGGGGTGGGGCATATGAAGACCGGCCATTATATATCGGCAGATATGGTCGACGAAAAAAACCGCAATGATTTCTGGCGGGAGACATCGTCTATCATTTATGAGGTAACACCAACCCTTGAAAACGATGAAAAGGTCATGAGCGGTTCTGTCCGCTCGCGACTGTTCGGAAACATGGTGGTTGGCAATACGACATTCAGCAATCAGTTCTGTGATCGGACGCCAAAAATTATTGCAAAGACGGACCTCGACCTTTATCTGTTGCAGCTCGTGCTGGCTGGCGACTATCGAGGCGACTTCAACGGTAGAAGCGTCGAGGTGAAGCCCGGGGATATTTTCCTTCTCGATCTGACACAGGTGATGACAAGCAAGAAGGACGCCGGCGCGCGCGTGACGCTGGCCATCCCGCGCAAGGAACTCAACAAAGCCTTTCCGGGAAAGAACCTGCACGGTTTGGTGCTGCCTTCCAATGTCGCAACCAACAAAATCCTGTTCAACTTCATTCTCACGCTCGACCGGATCATCGATACGATCGACCAGAATGATTATCCCGAGATACAGGAATCCCTGATGGTGCTGCTCAAAGCGGCCATCAACAGACAGGCTTTCACATTGGAAGAATATCTGGCTGTCAGCTTGCCTCTGCGCCAGCGCGTGCTCGACCATATCGACGCGAATCTGGCCGACCCGAACCTTTCGCCCAAGACCATTATGCAGCAGTTCAAGCTGTCGCATTCACATCTTTATCGTGCATTTGAGCCTGACAGCGGTGTCACCAAGCTAATCCGCAACAAACGGCTCGATCTTGCGTACCGACGCCTCATCAATGACGGCGGACGAAAGCTGAGCATGAAGGAAGTCGCTTATGCCTGCGGCTTCTCTGACCGCGCGCAGTTCACCAAATTCTTCAAGGAACGGTTTGGCATTGCACCGCAGGACCTCAAGGGCTTTCCAAAGTCACCGGATCACAACCCGGCAACCTCCTTCACGCTGCACACCTTCGTTTCCGAGCGCATTCAGCAACGCCAGCCGGAAGAACAGTCCTGACGATCTGAAATGACCGGTGCTCACGCGCCGGTCAGCAGCTTCCACGCAATTGCCCACATCACAAAAGCAATCACGCCTTCCAATACACGCCAGGATGACGGTCTGGCAAAGACAGGGCGCAGCCAGCGCGCACCAAAGCCCAGCGAAAAGAAAAAGACAAACGAAGCGGTGATCGCGCCCAAAGCGAACGAGTTTTCAAGACCCGGAAACTGGGTGGATATGGTGCCGAGCAGAACGACCGTATCCAGATAGACATGCGGATTGAGCCATGTGAGAGCGAGGCAGGTAGCAATGACCTTCCATAAGCCCGTCGTGCCTCCATTGCCGGTCGAAAGCGCTGTGGACGAGGTGATTGCCGAATAAAGGCTCCGCGCACCGTACCAAATCAGGAAGGCAGCGCCGCCATAACGCATGATCGGGTCAATGGCGGGCAGCGCCGCCGCGATCTTCTGGAAACTGGTGATCCCCAGCGTAATCAACACCGCATCCGACACAGCGCAGACAAGACTCACCGCGAAAACATGCTCGTCGCGCAGTCCCTGACGCAGAACGAAAGCGTTCTGCGCGCCGATGGCTACAATCAGGCTGAGGCCCATGGTCAGGCCCGTCAGATAAACGGAAAAATTCATTTCAGCTCGCTGTGAAGCATGGTTCAGCCTCGCTGAACACCACGCAATTCGGAATGGTTAGTAGCGCTTGGATATATGCCTCGGCTGGATTAGTATAGTTAAAGATGCTAATCCAAATTAAGATAGACTAATGATCGATTATTCCGCACTGCGCGCCGTGGCCATGGTCGTACAAACCGGCAGTTTCGAGAAAGCGGCCCGCGCCCTGAATGTCACGCCATCGGCCATATCCCAGCGGGTAAAACATCTGGAAGAGCGGCTCGGCACGGTGCTCATTTCGCGCGGCACGCCTTGTACCGCAACCGAAAAAGGCGACTGGCTCTGCCGTCACATCGAACAGGTGGGTATGCTCGAACGCGAATTGCTTGAAGAGTTGCCAGCCCTTGCAGGTGCGGACGATCTCAAGCAACGCGTCACGCTGAATATCGCCACCAATGCGGACAGTCTCGGCACCTGGTTTCTGAAAGCCATCTCGGCCTTTAGCAAGGAATCCGATCACCTACTCAATGTCGCGGTAGACGATCAGGACCACACAGCCGAATGGCTTCAGCGCGGGCGGGTTTTGGCGGCCGTGACGTCTCATGCCAAGCTGGTGCAAGGCTGCCGGACCGTTCCTCTCGGTACGCTGCGATACCGTGCGACGGCATCGCCGGACTTTATTGAGCGACACTTCAAGAACGGCGTGACAAGCGAAGCGCTGGCCACCGCTCCTGCCCTGACATTCAACCAGAAAGACCGGCTACAGGACCGCTGGATCAAGGAAAACCTGAAGGCGGACATTAATTGTCCGACCCACTGGTTGCCCTCCACCCAAGGGTTTGTCGAAGCGAGCCTTGACGGCATGGGCTGGGGCGTAAACCCCGTCGTGCTGGTGAAGGACCACCTTGCATCCGGTAAGCTGGTCGAGCTTGTACCCGGCACACCGCTCGACGTGCCGCTCTATTGGCAGGTCAATCGCCTCGCGGCAGACCGGCTGTCGGATTTAACGCAGCAGGTTGTTGCGACAGCGCGGCGCGAGCTGCTTCAGAACGCCGTCTGACCAGTCATTTAAACACCCGCGCTTCGATCACCATCAGTTTTATTGAACGTGAGCGGAGATTGAGCGAATGCTATTTTATGAAAATCCTGGCTCTCATAGCGGCTGCGGTCGTCCTTCTGCTTCTCGGCTGCTATTTGCAGACGCACTTCGCCGTGCCGTGAAAAAACGTGAGCCGATGAAAAAGGCAGGATCAATGATCCTGCCCCGTTTGCGCTACGCCTGCCGCCTCCTCGCACACCCTGACATGTTCTGCCAGAGCTTCTAGAGGTAGAAAGGCGCTTACCGTACAGATATCGCGCTTCTGAAACTTAGGCAGTTCCTGAAGCTCTTTCAGACGGATAAGAAGTGTGCCGCGGTTCATGGAAATATCCCTCCATTATCGCCCCCGCACATTGTATTGAGGCATATCCAGACACAAAACCTCACAGTATGAGCTGGAAATGCTTTGAAGATCAGGCTGCCCGCACCTTTTGCTTCAAGGGAAGTTCAATATCGACTTCCAATGTCGACATCTGATCTCCCCGATCCATCTTCACGCTGACCTTCTCGCGATCGATCTGGATATGCTTGGCGATAACCGCCAGAATCTCTTCCCTCAGCACCGCCACAAGATCGGAATGGCCCTCGGACGCTCGTTCGTGCGCCAGCAGAACTTGCAGACGTTCGCGCGCCATCGGCGCGGAAGCCTGCTTGGTGAAGAATCGAAATAGGCTCATGCCGCTCTCCTTCCGAAAATTTTGCCCAGAAGGCTGCGCTTTTCGGATGGAACAGTCATCGGCACTTCTTCGCCCGCCAGACGGCGAGCTGCATCCAGATAGGCCAGAGCCGGCGCACTGCGCTGGTCGGCAAGCGTCACTGGAGAGCCAATATTGGATGCGCGCAGCACATCCTGGCTTTCAGGGATGATGCCCAGAAGCGGGATAGACAGGATTTCAAGAACGTCTTCGACTTTCAGCATGTCGCCACGTTCGGCCCGGATCGGGTCGTAACGGGTCAGCAGAAGATGCTTTTCCACCCGTTCGCCACGTTCAGCCTTGAGAGTCTTGGCGTCGAGAAGGCCGATGATGCGGTCTGAATCGCGCACCGACGACACTTCCGGATTGGTCACCACAACGGCCATGTCGGCATGGCGCATGGCGAGGGTAGCGCCGCGCTCGATACCAGCCGGGCTGTCGCAGATGATCCAGTCGAATTCCTTCTTGAGGTCTTCGATCACACGGTCGACGCCGTCGGTCGTGAGGTTGTCCTTGTCGCGGGTCTGGGAGGCAGGCAGCAGATACAGGGTATCGAGACGCTTGTCGCGAATGAGCGCCTGAGGCAGCTTCGCATCGCCCTGAATGACATTCACCAGATCGAACACCACGCGGCGTTCGGCGCCCATCACCAGATCGAGGTTACGCAAACCGACATCGAAGTCGATAACGACAGTCTTTTCGCCACGCTGCGCAAGAGCGGCGCCGATGGCTGCAGTGGATGTCGTTTTACCAACGCCACCCTTGCCGGAAGTTACAACAATTACTTTTGCCATATTGGTCTCCTGTAGCTCCCGCACGCCTTATGAGAGTATTGCCCGCCCAACCGGGCATGATTTCTTTTCAATAAATCGATCAGCCGAGCGTTTCGGCCATCATGTAATCGCCATCGAGCCACAGTTGCACCGCCTGCCCGCGCAATCTGGCTTCCATGTCTTCAGCCGTCTTGTAGAGGCCGTCGATTGCGACAAGCTCTGCTTCCATCTTGCGGCAGAAAATGCGCGCATTGGAATTGCCTGCCGTGCCGGCCATCGCACGACCACGCAGCGCGCCATAGACGTGGATCGAACCGCCCGCGACCACTTCCGCACCCGAAGCAACAGAGCCAACCACCGTGACATCGCCGTCCGGGAAATAGATGGACTGGCCAGAGCGCACAGGCTCCGTCACCACCATCGAAGGCACGGCCTTGACCAGTTGCACATTGGCAGGTGCTGCCGCAGCAACCGGCTTGGAAGGCGCTGCAGGCTCGCTCACCTCGGGATTGAAATCCGCTGCCGCTTGCCCGCCACGCAAGGCTGGCGGCATGCCAGGCCCGAGAAGCGAAGGACGCGCATTTTCAAAACCCGTGATCCAGACACCGCGACCTGCAAGATCTTCCAGTAGCTGAACCAGCTGCATCCGTTCGATAACCAGATTCTCAAGATCAAGCACGACCGGGCGATTCAGAAAGAACCCTGCCGAACGCGCGGCAAGATCGTCCAGCCTGTCGAGCCAGCCGTCCAACGGCAGTTCAGGCGAGAGCACCAGCGCAAGAAAGGAGCGCCCTTTCAAACGGATCGGACGGGATTGTGTTAGCACTTGATTCATCTTGGTTAAAAAACGGTTTACTCGATCTATATGCGGAATGGTTAACAGATGGTTAATTTCTGGCTGGCATCCTGCCCATGCGCGCCCTCAATAGAGGCGAAGACGCGCAAGCATGAAGCCGGACCCGATGCTGCATGCATTCAAAGCCGTGGCACGCTTCAAGCGCCAATCGACTCAACTGACTTGAGGGTAGCCGAAGAATAGGGCGTCAGCCGGGCTATTCGGCGTCTTCCACAGAAGAAAGCGCTTCAGATTTACGCTTAAATCCCAATCAAATCTGACGCTGCGTTAAGTCTTAAAACGTGACTGCGGTTTTTATCCAAAACCGAGGCCGCGCGCGTTGCAACGGCAGAGAGACGGAATAAAGCCAACTGATTCCGGCAAGATTGCTTAGTTGTATTTTCGGGGAAAATCAGTGGTTCCTAAACAAGGAACCGCCTCGCGTTTGGGCGGGGGGCTTAGGGGCGCGAGGCGGGCGAGCTCTCAGGAGTGCACGCAGGGAAAAAATGGCGGGTAAAGACCGATTCTAAAACCAACAAAGGGTTCCAGCGTGAAAGATTGCGTGATCAAAGCAGATAATTCACCCAATTAATTGGGGTGGTTGTCTGGCTAAATATCCGAGATCACAGGGGTTTTCTAAAACCCGGCCTCAACGGCAGTTTTTTAAAGGGCCGTCTAAAATTCAGCCGCTCCAGCATATCGGACGATAGGAATTCAAGCTTTTGATTCCTTCGACTGAAGCGATCGCACATAATCACACCTGTTCCAAAATGGAAATGGCAATTGCAAAAAACAGCGTGACCGCGACCGAAATTCACAGCTGTCACCCGCGTTGCATGGTCACGACCATTCCATGCGGCCTCGCAACAATTAGGTAGTCCACAAATTATATCAAATATTAGGAAGGTCTTTTGCTGGGCAGACAATCATGATTTTTGCATGGACTTCCGGCAACTCAGTCGAGACAAGGCCAGCCATCCGCAGAACATATGCGATCTGCTCTATTAGCTTCATAGATTTCAGTATTTTCTGAAATTTATAGAGTTTTGTTAGGGGCTTGCTTTTGGAAACTCCCTCATTATTGTGTGCTCCACTTGGAGGAGGGAGTGACCGCCCCAGCGCGCTAGACCGCTGCGGGGCGGTTTCTTTTTTAGCCCTTTAAAATTTGCATAGCTGCCGTGCAGGATGTCCCCTTGTAAACACCTGACTCCGCACCTATTTTCGCATTGTTCGGTTTCACTCCTCCTCCCAGAAACCGGACACGAAGCGCGATACTCCTCCTCCCAATCGCGCTTTACCAATCAGCCCGTTGCGCACTCCTCCTCCCAGCGCAACGGGCTTTTTCGTATCTCCAGACAGAGCT
The DNA here is from genome assembly GCF_052045675.1 of Brucella sp. 22210. Classification (NCBI taxonomy): domain Bacteria; kingdom Pseudomonadati; phylum Pseudomonadota; class Alphaproteobacteria; order Hyphomicrobiales; family Brucellaceae; genus Brucella; species Brucella sp. 22210. The sequence goes on along the minus strand of NZ_JBQEPD010000008.1, from coordinate 87,924 downwards.
AAAACAGTCGCAGCTTGCGCATATGGAAGGCTTCGGCATAGGTTTCCGGCGCGCGACATTCCATGCCGCGCAATCGCGCGAGACCGCGAAAGGTCTCGGGATCGAACCAGTCTTTCGAGCGCTGCGTGCCGAAATGCTTCATCAAAAGCTCGACCTTGCGCTCCAGGATCGCAGCCGAAAGCGCTGAGTAGGCATTGGGCTGGCCGAGATCGCCATCCCATTTCGGTATTTCATATTCAAGGATCAGTTGGTCGCGGAAGAGATTCCAGGTCAGTTCGTTGAGCGTGCGATGATCCTGATGTGCATCGCCCTGCCGGTGGGTGAATACGACATCCGGCGTCTGGCGACTGCGCTGCTCGATCAGCCATGCCTTGATCTCGCGCATCTGCGCCGGAAAGTAGCTATCCTCGAACATCGCGAGACGGATACCCGGATTTTCCGTACCGCGCAGAAAATCGCGCGCCGAAGCCTCCGCCTCGACGCGCCGTTCTTCATTGCCGGACAGCACACACCATTCGATGTGCATCGGCGTTCCTGCTTCGATGAGGCTGAGGAGCGTTCCCCCGCAGCCGATTTCGATATCGTCCGAATGCGCGCCCAGACACAGGACCTGAAGCGGCCTCCCCGGATTGGCGAGAGAACGCAGGTCGATCATAGCGCTATGGCGATGTTGGCAGCGCGCTGCTCCGCCTTGTGTTTCTTCCAGGGCATATCGCCCTTTTCGACCATGTCTTCCAGCGTCTGCCAGTCGCGCAGTGTGTCCATGGACCGCCAGAAGCCTTCATATTTATACGCCATCAGCTGATTGTCGGCGATAAGACGGCTGAACGGTTCCAGCACTAGCTCTTCGCCCTCCCGCATGTAATCGAAAATTTCCTTGCGGAAGAGGAAATAGCCGCCATTGATCCAGATATCGGAGGTATTCGATGTCCGGAAAGCCCGCACGGCCCCACCTTCGGCAATATCCGCCAGATGATAGGTCAGCGGCGGGCGCACAGCGAGGAAGCAGGCTATCTTGCCACTTTCCTGAAAACGCCGCGTCATATCGTCGAGATCGACGTCACTCAGACCATCGCTGTAATTGGCCAGAAACATGTCTTCATTCTGGACATGGCTGCGCGCGCTCCACAGGCGTTCGCCGATATTGCGCCAGATGCCGGTGTCGAGCAGCGTCACGCTCCAGTCGCGATCCACCTCTTCCAGCAATTCGACATTGCGCCCGCCATTGGAGACCACGCAATCCGCAAAAGTCTGCGGACGGATCGTCAGGAAGAAGTCCTTCACGACATTGGCCTTGTAGCCGAGGCAGAGCACAAAGTCGTTGTGACCGTAATCGCTGTAATATTCCATGACGTGATGCAGGATCGGCTGATGGCCGAGCGGGATCATCGGCTTTGGCACATTTTCCGAATATTCGCGGATTCTGGTTCCAAGACCGCCGCAAAACAGAACGACTTTCATGACTAACGCTCCTCTGTAATCAGAGCTGGATCGATCAATCGGACATGGGGAATGGGGATGATGAATTTCGCGCCCCATTCGACCACGTGCTGCATCTGCCGGATGATCTCATCCTTGAAGTTCCATGGCAGGATGAGGATGTAGTCTGGCTTGTACTTGTCTATCGCCGATACGTCATAGATCGGGATGTGCATGCCGGGCGTATAGCGCCCGTGCTTGTAAGGATTGCGGTCTACGGTGAAATCCAGAAAATCCGTGCCGATACCGCAATAGTTGAGAAGCGTATTGCCCTTGCCCGGTGCGCCGTAACCGCAAATGCTTTTGCCGGAATTCTTGGCTGCGATCAGGAAGGACAGGAGATCGCGCTTGGCATGGCGCGTCTTCTCCGCAAACTGCTCATAGGTCGAGATATCGTTGAGGCCGAAGCTCTCTTCCTTCTTGAGAAGTGCCGCCACCCGGGGCGACGCCTTCCGCTTGCTGCCGGTGCGCGCCAGATAGACCCGCAACGATCCGCCATGGGTCGGCACTTCCTCGACATCGATGATCTTCAGATGGTGCCTATGCGCCATGAAGCGGATTGTCAGCAGCGAGAAATACGAGAAATGCTCGTGATAGATGGTGTCGAACTGGTTGAACTCTATCAGATTGGCAAGATGCGGGAACTCCAGCGTGATAACGCCTTCGGGCTTAAGCAGAAGCTGCATACCGCGCACAAAGTCATTCAGATCAGGCACTTGCGCCAGAACATTATTACCGATGATGAGGTCGGCGCTTTGGCCCGCGCCGAGCATTTCCAGCGCCAGTTGCGCGCCGAAGAAGTCCACCCGGGTTGGCACGCCCTTGGCGATAGCTGTTTGCGCCACATTGGCGGCAGGTTCTATCCCCAGAACCGGAATACCCTTCGGCAGGAAATGCTGGAGCAGATAGCCGTCATTGCTGGCGACCTCGACGACGAAACTGTTTTCATCCAGTTCCAGCCTTTCAGTGATCGCTTCGCAATAAACTCTGGCGTGATCCACCCAGCTGGTCGCGAAGGACGAGAAATAGGCATATTCCGTAAAAATCTCGGCAGGCGAAAAATACTCTTTCAGCTGCACGAGATAACAATGATCGCAGACCAGCGCATAGAGCGGATAATAAGGCTCCATGCGGTCTAGCTGATCGGCGGCAACGAAGCTTTCGCAGGGCGGCGACATGCCCAGATCCACAAATGTGTGTTTGAGCAATTTACCGCACAGGCGACAGCCGGTCCGCTCTTGCGTCATGCTTTTGCTCCGCGAAATATCCGGTGTCTGGATGGTCATACACACCCCCTCGGCTCTGGCCCTTACAATGGCCACGAATACACTGGTCCCAAAACTGGTATCGACTTGGCTGCTTTGAGCAGGCACCGTCGCGGCCAGATACGCGCGCCGCACCGGATGACCCAAACTACTAAGCGGTCTAAAGATTGCCGAGACTGCCATCTGGAGCGCGACGCACATACCATTGGGCGCAGCCATCGCCGTAGGGATATTGCCAATCCTCACCCGCCTTGCGTCATAGGGCGAGCAAGGGCGTAGGCGGCTCACCTATCGGGAGGAGGCATCTACCCCGGAAGGTGAAGATCGTCCCTCGAAGAAGGCTCTACCGAGCTCTGACCACGCTGTCAGAATATTGGCAGGCGGAAACGGGGCAAATAGATGCAGTTTACTTCTTTAAACATCGATGGTGCTTGGTCTATCGAGCCGGAACGGATGGAAGATGAACGCGGCTGGTTTACGCGCGTCTATTCCGAAGCGGCTTTTGCCGAACGGCAGATGGAAACGCACTATCCGCAGCACAGTCTTTCCTTCTCGCGGGAGAAAGGCACCTTGCGCGGTTTGCATTACCAAAACGATCCGCATTCTGAGACGAAACTGGTGACCTGCCTGCAAGGCACCGTCTGGGATGTATTGGTGGATATACGGCCTAAATCGCCCACCTATATGCGCTGGGTTGGCCTGGAGCTTTCGGCGGAGAACGGCGTGCAGCTTTATATCCCGGAAGGCTGCGCCCATGGATTTCAGGCGCTTACCGATAATGTCCTCATCCGCTACATGATCTCGCATCCCTACACGCCGGACCATGCGACAGGCCTGCGCTATGATGATCCCGCGCTCGGCATACCATGGCCGAACCAGCCCAGTGTCATTTCAGACAAGGATCGCTCTTGGCCCTTAATCTAGGGCAGCTAACTTCCCTCGATCAGCAATCCGGCATCGCGCAATCTGTCCGCAGCACCGGCAAGCGTGGCGAAAGGCAATTTCGACCGCTCGGCCATGTCGAGAAGCGACGCGCTCCCATCGGCCAGATTGAGAACCCAGAGCATGGCCATCGCTTCCTGCGCGGCGCGACTGTCGCCGCCGGTTTTGCCATAGAGGCCCCGACGTCCGAGCTGCGGTTCACCCTTGGGCGATGTGTTGAGCGGAACCCAGTTTCGTTCCGCTATTTCAATGGCCTGCATGACGATATTGAAGGATTGCTCAAGACATTCCGGCTTGATGAAATCCAGATTATCCGCAGAGGTGTGATATTCAGGAAAAGTGCCATAAAGGCTGCGCTGAAACAGACCCACCGGCAGGTTGAATCCCGGCGAACAGAACTGCCTTTCATCATATCCATAGGGCCAGAAATCATGCATCGTCGCGCCAGCCAGACCGGACTGCGCGAGCACCTGCCCCATGATCCGGTCGATCGCGGCATTGCCGCGGCGGCTTCGCTTGTAATTTGGCCCGCCGTCATCGCCAACGCAGGACAGGACCAGGCCGTGGGTAACACGATCAAGATTGGGCTCGTTCTGGCGCAACCACGCAAGCGCGCCGAATGTCGCCGGGCCGAACAGAAAGCGATAAGTCAGCCGCGTGGAGCGAGCTTTCAGCGCCGCTCCCAGAAGCGCCAGCAATGCCAGTCCGGAGCAATTATCGTTGGCAAGGGAGGGGTGGCAAAGATGCGCGGAGATGAGAAAAGTCTCGTCTGTTGTTCCGCGATGAATGAACTCCCCGAAGACAAGCGCGCCGTCGCGCCGCTCGGCATCAATGACCACATCATATTCGCCCTCGGCCATTGCCAGAAAGTCGCTATGCGCCATGCAAAAACCCCAGTCCTCCGCATGATAACAGGTGCGATAAGGAATAAGGTCAGGTTGATCGGGCAGTGTGTGAATGTGGCTCTTCAAGGCTTCCATAGAAAGCCTTGTTCGCACAGGAATACTGAAATTCACGACATGCAGATTGTGCCGCGCAAAATCGACAATCCGCTGGCCGTTGCTATCTGCAAAATAGGCTTCGCGGATCACCCATTCCTGCGGTGCTTTCCAGTCGAAAAGTGGCGTGCCGGTTGGCACTTCATGGAACTCCAGCGGCAGATATCCACCGATAATGGCGAGCGTTTCCCGCACGCCTTCGCCCGTCAGACTGCGACAGATCGGATAAAGTTGCGCGGCCAGATCGTAGATCGCCTGTCCGTCCGGAGACCGGCGCATGTCTGCTGTGCCAGGCCGCGCATCCATCATGCGATTGCTCTTAGCGGCTGCTGCATAAGCTCGACGCGCCGCAGATCGCTATCGAGAACGCCCTCCTCCAGAAGCTTGCGAATATGGGCGATGCGCTGGAACCGCGGCCCTTCGAATTCCTCAAGCGTCAAGGTCGAGCGACTATAGGCCGCGAGCAGTTCTTCCGCACCGGCCGCAGCATCCCATTGCGGCTTTGCATTGGGCAGAACCCGTGCCAATTTCTCGAAGCTGACACGGTAGGAGCGGGTATCCGGCCCGGCATCTTCCGCAAATTCAATCCGGCAATCGGGCACTGTCTCGGCGACAATGCCTGCAATGTCGCGAATGCGGTAATTGTGTTCGGTGGAACCAACGTTAAAGGCTTCATTGAAGACCTTCTCGCGTGGTGCTTCCATGGCCGCCATGAAAGCCCGGGAAATATCGCGAATATGCACGATAGGCCGCCATGGCGTGCCATCCGATTTGAGATAGATCAGCCCCTTGGTCACAGCCCAGGCGACGAGATTGTTCAACACAATATCGAAGCGCAGAAAAGGCGACACGCCATAGGCTGTCGCGGGCCGCAAATAGACCGGACAGAAATCTGCATCGGCCAGTTCCCTGATCTCCTGCTCGGCGCGCACCTTCGAGCGACCATAGGCCGTCACCGGCTTCAGCTCGCCGGTCTCGTCGATAAGGTCGGCATCGCTGATGCCATAATTGCTGCATGACGATGCGAAAAGAAAACGTCCCACGCCCGCGCGTTTGGCGGCTTTAGCCACCGCCACGCTGGCGCGGTGGTTGATGTCATAGGTCAGTTCTTCATTGAGATTGCCCAACGGGTCGTTCGACAGCGCAGCCAGATGAATGACTGCATCGAAACCTTCCAGATCGCGTGGCGACACATCGCGCACATCCTTGCGCAGCGTGGGTACATTCACGACCGCTCCACCTTCTTCGAACAGGCAATGTTCGTAAAGACCAATGTCGTAGCCCGACACCTCGTGGCCCGCATGAACGAGGATCGGCACCATGACCGATCCGATGTAACCCTGACTTCCGGTAACCAGCACTTTCATGTTCGTTTCCTCTGCATCCCCAATAATCCAAGTTAATCACGCGCCAGTGGGGGTAGCGATTTGACCGAAGGCATATCCGGTTAAAGACAAGCGGGGTGCACAGCAGCGAAAGGGCGTAGCGCCTACCCCTTTCGGTCAGGGCCAAACTGGCCGGGCTTGCCGATCAGCAATATCCAGTCGCCGTCACCGCCAGCATTCTTTTCTGCGGGGGTACGAAAGGCCAGCGTCTGGCCATCCTCCCGCGGCGTGGCCGCTTGAGTTCCCACACCGGAAAAAGGGTCGATCCAGACGATATCATCGCCTGTTTTCACAACAGCCTTGCTGACGGAAAAGCTGCCCCCTTCACCGTAGATCACGGCTCCCGTCCCGCCTGAAAACGATGCGGCATAAAGGTTCGGCGCATTGGTAATCTGACCGCTGCGGTCGGGCTCAAGATCGGTCCATGGCAGGACGGCAAACAGCTTTCGCAGAACCGTCATCGACCGTGCACCCGGACTGTTCAGCTCCTGCCGCCAGTCACGATCAGAGTCGAACACGCCCGGTCCGCTAAAGTGCCAGATCGGACTATTGCCGAAGAGCTGCCCAACTGCTCCAGCCAGCAGCGCACCATAGGCATTCTGGCGTATCAACTGCGCCTTTGTGCCGTGCTCGTTTTCATAGAGCGTTTCAATCAGAATGACCGGCATTCGGTTATCTTTGGTCTGCGCGAGCACCGCGCTGTGAACATCATCATAGTCATAGACGGTATCGATGGAGAGCCACTTGGCGTCGGACCAGACCGAGGCGGTATTGGTATTGCGCCGCGTATGCACGGTTTGCAGCGCATCCGGAAGAACAGCAGCGATGCCTTCCGCCAGACTGGACACCAGCCGTTTATCCGGCGCATCAAAATCACCGCCCAACACCCAGACAATATTGGTATATTTGGCAAAACGTCGCGCAACTGCTTCGCCATAGGCGCGCATCCGTTCTGGTCCTGCCGCTTCAATTTCCAGATACCAGCCCTGCCCGCCGCCATTGGCACCGAGATAGGCCGGGGCCAGCAGAACGACAAAACCAAGCGCCTGCGCCCGTTCGATCACCCATGCGGCGTGGTCAAAATAGCGTGGATTGATTTCGCCAAATGCCGCGTCTTTAAACGGTTTTTCGCCATAGGCATTGGCAGGCGGGTTGCTGGAAAACTGATGTTCCAGAAGATTGATCAACAAAGTGTTGAAGCCGCGTTTGCGACGGTCTTTCAAGTAGAGATCAACGTCATCGCGTTTGAGCTGGACGATCAGTGACCAGGCGGTATCGCCCTGCATCAAAAATGGTTTGCCCGATGCGTCTTCAAAATAACGGTGGTTTTCGCTGACATGGATCGGAAGCCTGGCCTCTGCGGACGCTTGCGCCGCTCCAACCAGCGTCAGGAGTCCAAATAGACCTGCCAGCATTCCTCTCACAGCATCGCGGGCGGACATGCATTCGCGCTTTCATTGAAGCGGCGATAGACCACCTGCGATGGACGTCCGGTCAGATAGGTCCCGACACCGTCATTCAACGCCCGCGCATAGATGCCCAGCGCACCGTCAATCGCATCGATCGTCTTCGCAATATCGTCATCGCTATGGGTATAGCTGACCACCAGTGACGGCATCAGCACGCCGCGCCGGATGGTCTCCTGAATAAACAGAGAGCGGAATGCCTGTGATGGCGCGCCGGTTTCGTCCAGCGTCGCATAGGCGAGGCAACTGGCACGCCCAACCGTGCTGACATAGTTGCTTAAGCCATGACGGGTGATCGCCTCGTTCATACCGCTGGCAAGCTTGGCCCCCTGTCCGTACAGGTGCTCAATGACCGGTTCATCGCGATAAACCGCCATTGTCGCCATGGCGGCGGCCATAGCGTGGGTCTCGGCGCCATGCGTGGTCGACAGCAGAAACACACGCGGGAACTCGGTCTGGCTGAGGCCGCCGAGCTGCATATATTCCGCCTTGCCTGCAAGCGCCGAAATGGCAAAACCATTACCGAGCGCCTTGCCGAAACAGGAAAGATCCGGAACGATATCGTAGAGTTTCTGGGCCCCCTGCCTGTGCCAGCGGAAGCCGGTAATCATCTCGTCAAGCACGAAGAGCGCACCATTTTCATGGGCGATGCGCATCGCTTCATGCAGAAAATTGTCCTTTGGATCATCGGCACGCGCCGGTTCCAGAATGATGGCCGCAATACGCCCCGGATAATCCTCAAACAGAGCCTTTACGCTGCCAAGGTCATTATAGCGGAAGGTTGCAGTCAGGGCAGAGACCGATGCCGGAATGCCAGCATTCATCTTCGTCGTACCAATGAACCAGTCATCGGTGGAGAAGAACGGATGATCCCCGCAGCAGGCAATCATGTCACGCCCGGTATAGGCGCGCGCCAGACGCATTGCGCCGGATGTGGCGTCCGAACCATCCTTGCAGAACTTGACCATTTCGGCAGTGTCGATCAGTTGGAGAAAGCGCTCCGCGCAATCCACTTCGATGGCGCTTGGGCGCGTGAAGTTGCACCCGTCCTCCAGCGCATCGCGCACAGCCTTCAAGACCGGCGGATAAGCATGGCCCAATCCCACGGCCCGGTTGCCCATGCCATATTCGATATATTCATTGCCATCGACATCAAAGACATGCGAACCGCAGCCGCGCTGGATGAACCCCGGAGCCAGAACCGGGTATTGATCGTCGCCCTTGGCATAGGTGTGGCAACCACCGGGAATAAGCGCATGGGCCTTGCTGCCCAGCAATTGGGAGTTGCGAAACTGCGATGTGAACAGATTCATGGCGAAATCCTTCAATTGCCAGGGCTTACAGCCCATTGATTACGCAGCGGACCATCCAGCATTTACCCTCTCCCGCACGCGACGCAGCCAGTTCTTGACCGGTTGCGGCAAGTGACTGCGCAAATTCTTATGCAGCGCGTTCGGCATGGACCATTGCGACAACGCCAATGGCGGCGCAATTTCGGGGCGTTCCCGGTGCAATTGTTGCAGCAGGTTTACGTAAGCGCCCCCGACAATATCGCTGTCGAAAGTTGACGTGACTTTCTGGACGGCGGCTTCCGCCATGCGATTGTGGAGATGCGGATCACCAGCTAGCCGATCGATCTGCTGCGCGGCCCGCGTGCAATCGCCAATGGGAAAAAGCATCCCGTCTTCACCATCGGTGACGATCATATCTGTCACACCCGCAATGCGCGACACGATGGCAGGACACCCCTGACTCATCGCTTCCATCAGCGTCATCGGGCACCCCTCATAGCGCGACGGCATGACCAGCGCATCGTGCTGGCTGACCAGCCATGAAACATCAGAGGGCGCAACCCAGCCGGTAAAGCTGACCTTGTCGCCAAACGGTTCGAGCTTGTGGCGCAGCGCTTCAAGGTCCGGTCCATCGCCTGCAATCGTCAGATGGTAATTACAGGTGAGCCGCCGCAGAATGCCCGGCAGCCAGAACACACCTTTGGAACTGTCGTCTATACGGCCAAGATGCAAAAGCCGGATTGGCTTCCCATCCGCGCTACGCGATGGCGCACGCCCGACATGCGGATCGCGGCTTAACCCGTTCGGGATGACCAGCGTGCGCCCGGCATCGAAACCATAGCCGCGCACAAGATCGTCGCGGCAGCGCCTGGACACGCCGACCGTCGCATGAACATGATCGCGGATTGCGCGCGCCGCCTCGTAGGTGCCGGGCGTGATGCTGTGGACGATCATGATGCGCAGAATATCGGCGGGCAGATAGCGCACGAGATTGGTTTCGAAGCGCTGCGACAGCACATTGACGAAAACAGCGTCGAAGCAATTATCGCGTAGAAAATCCACAATGCGCTTGGCCCGGGTTTCTTCATCGAGAACACCCATCCGGTCAATGGCATCGCCCTGCCGTTCGGCATCCTCCAGCCCCTGCCCTTCGGGCACGCTAACGGTATCGCCCGCAGCACCCGTCGCAAGCCAGCGCAACTCAATGTCCGAGCGCGCAAGCGACGCACGCATCCGCGTGAACACCGAATATGTCCCGCCTATGTGCGGGCGCACGAAGTAGGCACATTTCATCGTAAACACCCCATAGCCCCGGAAACAGACTTCGAGGGAAAATGTCCCTCGAAGCCTTGTTCCGGTATATCGAGGGGGCAAGTTGATATACCGCTGCCAGTGTATCGAATTTGCAGGCAGGCGCATTCTGGCCATGAGGGGTAAGAGAGGTATGCACCATCCTACATTAGACGATGGGCTTCCCCCTTCTGCCAGTTTTCCCGCGTGGTAATCCAAGAGTACCGTGCACTTGGCGCTTTGGGGGCGCTTCTGGAGACACCCGCATGAAAATTGGCCTTTTCGGACAGTTCGGTTCCGGCAATGCAGGCAATGACGGCTCTCTGGAAGCCATGCTGCAATTACTGAAACGCAACTGCCCCGATGCGGATCTCTTATGCATCTGCGCGCGCCCCGATATCATTTCAGAAAAGTACAATGTCGCGACCGTGCCGGTGGGAAACCCCGCGCTCGAAAGCGACCTGTTCCGCCTGCTCGACAAGGCGCTGCTGAAGCTGCCGCGACGACTGGCCGGTTTTCTTACCGCCATTTCGGTTGCACACGGTCTTGATCTCATCATCGTGCCCGGCACCGGCATCCTCGACGATTTCAATGAAGGGCCGTTCGGTTGGCCTTTCGTCATCATGCGCTGGTGTCTGGCTGCACGTCTTGGCCGTGCCAAACTCGCCTTCGTTTCCGTTGGCGCAGGGCCTGCCGACCATCCGGTCAGCCGCTTCTTCTTCCGCAAGGCCGCACTCACGGCAGCATTCCGCTCCTATCGCGATGAAATATCCCATGACTTCATGAAATCGCTCGGGGTCAATTCACGGAGCGATGTGGTGAGCGCAGACATAGCCTTTGCGCTGCCACCCGCCAGCAATGCGGTACATGACCGCGTTGCCAGACGCGTGGGCCTCGGCGTCATGACCTATCGTGGTTGGAAACGGCATGAGGCCAACGCCTCGGATATCTATGAAACCTATCTCGGCAAAGTCGCCGCACTGGCTGACAAGCTTCTGGCCAGCGGGCGCGAAGTGCGGCTGCTCACCGGCGACAAGGGCGACCTTCAGGCCATCAACGATCTGATGCCGCGGATTCAATCACCGGATGCAGCGAAGATCATCGTTGAGCCCGTCGCGTCCCTGCATGAGCTGATGCAGCAAATCGCGCAAACCGATATCGTGGTTGCCAGCCGCTATCACAACATCGTCTGCGCCCTCGCCATGGGGCGTCCGGCGATCTCACTCGGCTATGCCGCAAAAAACGAAGCATTGCTGCATGATACGGGCCTGGACGGCTTTGGCCACCATATCGAACGATTCGACACGCAAACCATTCTGGCCCAGATCGACGACATGTTCGAGCGGCGTGAAGAACTGGCCAAAAAAGTCGAAGCCGGAGTGGCGCAATACCGGCTGAAGCTCGCACAACAGGAAGAGACCCTGCGCGCCCAACTTCTCACAAAGCGAAAAGGCGTCCTGTTAGCGGCGCCCAGCCGCCGCCAGAGGGCGAGCTAACATCGTATCGACATAGCTACGCAATCGCCGCTTAGTATCGGGCCGGTGCAACAGATAGTTGACTGGCGGGATAAAGGCCGTCTGCGTCCGCTGGGAAACCGCATATTTCAAAAGCTGCCACCAGGCCGGATCACCACGCATCATGTGGGATATGGCCGACCAGTAGGCCCGTTCGGCGATGCCCCGACGCGCCATACGATGCAAGGCGTCGCAATCGGGCAGAACACGCCCCTCGCGGGCAAAGAAATACTCGCCCGCATCCGCCGTGTGCTGGATATGCAGCAGATGCGTGTCGCGCAATTGCTGGGAGCGGTTATGTCCGTGCGAGCGCGTACCGCCCTGAACACAGTCCAGTTCGGCAATCCTCCCCTGCAATCCAAGCCGCAGCCACATGTGATAATCGTCGCTATGCGGCAGCGCCTCGACATAATGTCCCGCAGCCTTCTGCGCCGCAGTACGGACAACCATCGCAGAACCCGGCAACTGAAACACGCCGAGCCGACAAAAGCGCTCGATGAAGGCGGTGCCGGTCTCGACGCGGCAAGGCACATTGTCCGGCTGGGACGGAATGGCGGGGATCGGCGCATCGCCATTCACAGCAACGTCGCGTCCATAGGAAAAGGCGATCGTCGGGTCTGCTTCCATGGCCGCCAGCGCCCGGCGCAGCGCACCGGGAACAATAAAGTCATCAGAACAGAGCAGAACGAAATAGTCGCCGCTCGCCCAATCGATACCATCGTTAAACGAGGCGTGTTGCCCCTTGTTGACTGGTCTGAGCAATAGCTCCACCCGCGCATCTTCCGCAGCCAGCGCACGCGCCACGTCGGCACTGTCATCCGTTGAAGCATTGTCGATAATCAGCACCCGCAGGTTCTCGATATCCTGCGACAGCACGCTGCGAACACAGATGCCGAGATAGCGTCCATAATTGTAATTCGGAATGACGACATCGACACTTGGCTGCCCCATCCTCAATCTCCTTATTCAGCTGGCGTGGAGGTGGGAAAACGCCCGCGCCCAAATCGGCCAAGGCGGCTCGCAACCCGGCTCAACGCCCATCCGAGAACCGGCGTGATTTCCGATGCGAAAGGATGGCGCGTGATCAACACCGCACCAAGCCAGCTGGCAACACCTGCAAGGCCGATGGCGATGCCCATGCCCCAATGAACTTCCAGCGTACCCGCAGCCGCGACCATTGCGAGCGGAATGGCCATGGTGAGAAGCGTGACAAAGCCGCTGCGCAACAGTTCCGCCCCCAACATCCGATAGGAGAACGGCACGTGCTTGCGCACATAGACCACGGAAATCACCATCTGGAACGGCGTGCTGATGAACAGGCTGAGCGCGACCGCCATCAGGCCATGATAGGCGGCGACGCAGAGAATGACTGTGGTCACTACACGCGAAATCAGGTTGGACACGAAGGCATCGCGATTGGCTCCCAGCGCCATCAGCAACGGATAGGTCAGGATGATGGGAATCCAGAACACGCTGGCAAGGCACATGATCACGACAATCGGCGTTGCGTCATACCAGTCGGGCCCCAGCACTATATGCACGGCCGGATAGGCGAGCAGCGCCAGAAGCATCTGCGCTGGCCAGTAAACCACCGAAATATAGGACAGCGCTCGCACATAAGACTGCGCTATATCCACACCGGCCCGCACCTGCGCGGACAACATTGGAAAGGCGACGGTGAAGATCGCCGATAGAAACACCCGGTCGGGCAAACCGCTCAACGTATTGGCGCGATTATAGATGCCGACGGAGGCGGCAGGCATGAAACGCCCCAGCATAAGCTGCGGAAACGTCTCGCAAATCTTGCTCAGGCCTGCGCTGCTGCCCAGATACATGCTGAACTGCCAGGCCGTGCCGATACTGGCAAGCGACGGGCGCAAGAGGCGGGCCAATGGATAGAGCGCTGCCGCAAAAGCGGTGGTGACTGCCGCCGCGGCCAGTGAACCGAAGGCGAAGCACATATGACCGAAACCCCACCAGGCCATCGCGATCGTGACGGCTGCGCCGCAAACCGAACCTGCCGTGCGAATGCGCGCCAGAGCGCCGAAGGCCATGTCGCGCCGTAACAGCGCGACAACCGGCAATGAAACGCTTTCGATCACCGCCGCGATGATGGTGACTGTGAGAAAGAGTGAAAGCATGGGGTCGTGATAGGTGACGGCGAAATAGTCGCGCGCCAGAAAGAGCGCCACCGCAAGAACCGCCGTAACGCTCATCAAAAACGTGAATGCCGTCTGGATATCGCGATCCTCGACCTTCTCGATCCGGATCAGGAATTCAGCGCTGGCGAATTCGCGCAGCGAAAACACAATCGCCGCAACGCTGAGGCCCACGACGCCCATGCCTGTCTCGCTCGGCCCCAGAAAACGCGAGACCGCAACAACCGTCAGAAAATTGCACAGCAACCCGGCATATTGCTCGAGCGTGGCAATCACGAAGCCTCTGCGATGATTTTTCATGATCCGCTCCGTGCAATGAAGAACAACAGGAGCGCCGACATTTCCGGCAGACGATTTTCCAAGATGCGATACCCCCTCGCAACCGTGCAGGGCGATAAAGTCCGCCCGGCTTCCCGGCGCCTTTCAGAATAGCCTTTCGCCCACAGTGGGAAATGTCACCGTTGGTATTAGCGCCTGACCTGAAAGGGGTATGCCGCTCGCTCTAAAGCCAAGTCGTGGGACCCCATCCGACTGGGTAAAAATTCCAAAACATGACCAGCAGAATCGCGACGCGGTTCGGTTGGGAAATGCAGCACGGAAATTGAGCGGTAGACTTTGTTTCGCGCCTCGGAGGAGACATGAGCAATCTTTCCTGGATCACGCTTCTGGCCTTCGTCCTCTCGGTCGCCTTTTGCATCGGCTTCCGGGAGCTGGCCCGCGAATGGTATCTGATCGATATTCCAGATGACCGGAAGCGGCACGACGGCGCAGTGCCGCTATGCGGCGGCATCGCGATTTTTCTTGCCTTCGCCATTGCCGCTTCGATTGTGCAGGGCACATCCGATCAGGCAAATATTCTGCAATTGCTTCCCGGTCTGGCCCTCGTTCTTGTCACAGGCGTACTGGATGACCGCTTCAACCTGCCGGTGATGCCGCGTCTCAGCGCACAGCTGCTTGCCGCCGCCCTTATCATCGGGATGGCGGGTATTGAGCGGCTCAGTCTCGGGATGAATATCGCCTTGCCTTCCACCGGCCTGACTGCCGAAAGCGGCGCCATCTTTCTGGCCGGTCCACTTTTCCTGTTGCTGGCGCTGACGTTCATTGTCGGCCTCATCAACGCGGTCAATATGAGCGACGGCGTTGACGGGCTGGCAGGCGCGTCCAGCGCCGCCGCCTTTTTCTGGCTTGCCGTGATTGGCTTCGACTTTGGACAGCATCGGCTCGGCCTTCAGACGCTGGCGCTCGCCGCAGCGTGTCTCGGCTTCCTCGTCTTCAATATGCGCCATCGCTGGCGCATGAAGGCCAGCCTCTTCCTAGGCGATGGTGGGAGCACCCTTCTTGGTGCGGCCCTTGCGGGCACATCCCTCATCCTCGCAAGTGGAGAACCCGCCATCGCCTTCCCTGTTCTGCTGTGGGTCGTCGCCGTTCCCGTTATCGACACACTGAGCCTCATCATCCGCAGGCTCGCCGTGCGACGCAGCCCGTTTTCCGCCGACCGCCAGCATCTGCATCACCTGTTGATGGATGCGGGCCTCAGTTGCGGGCAGACCGCCATGGCCGTGATGGCGCTCAACCTGCTTGCCGGAGCTGTCGCCTATATCGCGATCCGAACCGGTGTGCCCGCCTGGATCATGCTGGTTTCGCTGCTGCTGCCAGCGGTACTGCACACGCTTTTCGTGCGGCGCATGACCAGAGGCCAGCATCCCGCCATTGTCGTTGCCGCGACGATTGCCGACACGGCCCAGACAGCCAAACCCAATCTCACATTTCCGGGGACCACCACATGACCGTTTCCGCGCTCATCATGACATTCAACGAGGAAATGAACCTCCCCGCCTGTCTGGAATCGCTCGCCTGGTGCGACGATATCGTGGTGCTTGATTCATTCAGCACCGACCGCACCGTAGAAATAGCCAAGGCCGCGGGTGCCCGCGTTTACACCCACGCTTATGATACGGAAGACCGCCAGCGCATGTATGGGCTGACGGAAATCAAATTCAAACATGGCTGGGTTTACACGCCCGATGCCGATGAGGTCACCCCGCCGGATTTGCGCGACGAAATGCTGGCGATTGCCGCCGATCCGGACCGTCCGGAAGTGTTCTTCAAGGCGCGCTACAAGAACATGTTCATGGGGCGCTGGATTCGCCATGCAAGCCTTTATCCGACATGGATAACCCGCCTTGTCAGGCCCGACCGTGTTCGCTTTGAACGTTCGGTGCATTCACGCGCCAGCGGTGGGCCGGGCGGCGAGTTGCAGGCGCATTTCATCCACTACAGCTTCAACAAGGGGCTGGAAGCCTGGTACGCCAAACACAACCGCTATTCCTCAGTGGAAGCGGATCTATCCGCGGCACGGCTTCTTGAACGGAGCATTGACTGGGGCGGCATTTTCTCCACCGAACCGGAGAGACGGCGGCGCGCCCTGAAATCACTGTCCTACAATATGCCTTTCCGTCCAAGCCTGCGCTTTTTCTACATGTATGTGCTGCGGCGTGGCTTTCTCGACGGCAAGCCCGGCTATCTCTATTGCCGCCTTCTCGCAGCCTATGAGTTCATGATCGTCGTGAAGATGGAAGAGCAGCGCAGTCGCCAGAATGCGCAGCCTGCCCGCCCTTCAATTCAACAGCGAACGCTGGACGCCAAAGAACCGGAGCGACGCATGGTATGATGTTGCTCGCCATTCTGCCCTGCGCCGTGTTCTTCGGACTGGCCGCCATGTTCTTTTCCGAACCGTTGCTGGCACTGCCGGATGACGGAAGCCGGGCCGATGTGATCGTCGTGCCGGGCGGCGACGGCCCGCCACGGGCAGAACAGGCAGCACGTCTTTGGAAGGAAGGGCGCTCGCCCTATATCCTCGTCACGGGCGATGTTGACTGCCTGTTCAACAAGCAGATCATCGTACGGGAAGGTGTGCCTCCATCGGCCATTTTGGCGGAATGCTATTCGGGCAGCACCTGGCAAAATGCGCTCTATTCGGCCCCTATGATGCGTGAAATCAACGCGAAGAGCGCGCTCATCGTCACCAACTGGTACCACTCGCGCCGCGCCGTCGCGAGCTTTCGTGCCGTTTGCCCGCAGATGCGTTTCATGTCAGCCCCTGTCAATGACAGCGACGTCCATATCGGCTTTCCCACCACCCGAACCGATGCGGAGGTAATCGCCAAGGAATATGTCAAGCTTGGTTGGTATCTGCTTTCGGGCCGCATCTTCCCGCAGGACCTGACCGGAAACAGCCCGGCGCTCGCCATGTCGGCAATCTGCCAATCGACGGAGGGCGAGCAGTGAACCTTTCCCTCACCTGGATATTCGTTCTTCTCGTCGCGGCATTTCTGGCCGTCGGCTTTCTCGGACGTCCGGAACGGATGTATCAATTCCCATTTCTGGCCGGTGTGATGACATTCGGCTTTATCTTGCCGCAGGTGCCCGCGCTCGTGAACGACCCGTTCCTGCCAGCGGGAGCCTATGCGAAAACGATGGTGATGGGCATATTGGCCTTCCTCGCATTGGCGATGGGCTGGCAGATGGGGAACCGGCCCCTCAAATTTCTCACCATGAGCTTCAGCGAAAGGCGGCTCTTATGGGCCGCGGCCGGGCTATCGGTTTTCGGCGCGTCCTTTTACTTTCTTTTGAGCCGCCTGCCCGGCGAAGTGTCCATCGGCGTGCAGATGACGGGCATGCCGGTGATCTGGCTTTTCTTCGCGCAGCTCATGCCCTATGGCCTCGCCATCGCGCTCCTCTGCTTTGCGCGGCGCAGCTCATGGCTTGCATTGGGCATCATCCTGTTCGATCTGGTGTTCTATCTGGACCGCATTGTGGTCACCGGCAAACGCGCTGAGGCCATCCAGCTTCTGTTGATGTTCCTCCTCGCTTTCTGGTTCTATCGGCGCTGGGTGGTGCCGCGCACATTGATGTTCATCGGCATTCTTGCAGGGACATTCCTGATGACCAGCATGGGCGATTACCGGCAGGTGACGCGTGCTGCATCCGGCTTCGTGCTCGACCAGATTCTCGACATCGATTATGCCGCCAATTTCGAGGAAACACTGGAACGCGGCGGTCCGGAAATGCGCAATGCCGTGTTGCGCATGGATGAGATCGACCGGCGACTGGAGTTCGATTACGGCAAGTTCCACTGGAACCGGGTTGTCTTCACCTATGTGCCCGCACAGTTCGTCGGTAGCCAGATCAAGGACAGCCTATACCTGTCCACACCCAAGCCCGACCGCAATTACAACCCGCTCACCGGCACCACTGAGACCGGCCTGATCGATGCCTTTTCTTCATTCTGGTATTTCGGTGCGCTGAAATTCCTGCTGCTGGCATGGATCATACGGCGTCTCTGGGAAACGGCCATGGCGGGCGAAATGCTTGGCCAATTGATCTACATGTTCTCCATCGTACCTGCCATGCACGCCATTTCTCATCAGACGGATTGGGTGATCACGGTCTGGATCCATATGGCCCTGTTTCTCATTCCGATCCTGTCGCTCTGCGTCATTCGCAACCGCTCCGTCCATTTGCCGGTATCGCCGCCACGCCATGCTCCGGCGTCCGGCGCGATACCCCACCCATTGAGGGGATGACCATCATGACCGCCATGCCCAATCCATCCCGCCCCCGGTCGGCAGCGCCGATTGCCGGACGCAAAAGCGCCTCGCGCCCCATGGAAGGCGGGGCGACATTCACCTTGCAGCATCGGCTGCAACGTCTCGGCTGGCAAATGACCTGGCTGGCGCTCGCAGCCTGGACACCGTCGTTTCTCTGGCGCTGGCGCGGCAGGGTGCTGCGGCTGTTCGGTGCTAAAATCCACAAGACGGCCATTGTGCGTGGCAGCGCCCGCATCTGGTGGCCCGGCAATCTCATCATGGGCGCGCATTCCTCGCTTGGTCCCGGCGCGCAGTGCTATAATGTCGCCAATGTCACGCTGGCGCCCTTTGCCATCGTCTCGCAAGGCGCGCATCTCTGCACGGCAGGTCACGACATCGACCGCGCGGATTTTCCGCTCACGGCGTCGCCGATCCACATCGGCCCGCATGGCTGGATCGCCGCGGAAGCGTTCGTGGGCCCCGGTGTGAGTGTGGGTGAAGGTGCAGTGCTCGGCGCGCGTGGCGTCAGTTTCCGCGATATGGAACCATGGACCGTCTATGCCGGAAACCCGGCAAAAGCCGTGCGGCAAAGGCGGAAGGCAGTGTGATGATTGCTGGTTAAACCGGCCCCATCCGGCGCTCGCGGATGAGGCCATAGCCGTTACCGCCCATGATCGAGCCAGTCTTACGCTTCTGATAGGCCTGATAGGCGTCGATGGTTTGC
Source organism: Brucella sp. 22210 (assembly GCF_052045675.1). Lineage (NCBI taxonomy): Bacteria > Pseudomonadati > Pseudomonadota > Alphaproteobacteria > Hyphomicrobiales > Brucellaceae > Brucella > Brucella sp. 22210. Next base: position 68,821 of record NZ_JBQEPD010000008.1, on the reverse strand, counting down.
GCCGCAATACGCGGCCAGGTGTAGTTGTCACGCACCAGCTTGTGGCCCGCCTCGCCCATCCAGACCGCCCGCGTGGGATCGTCCAGAATCTGCATCAGCCCTGCCGCGACGGCTTCGGCATCCACTGCGCAGACCACGCCCGCTTCCGCCTCGGCGACCTCCGGAAAATGGCAGGCATCGGTGATCACCACCGGCACACCGCAGGCTAGCGCCTCGGTTATGGCCACGCTGAACCCTTCCTGCCGGCTGGGCAGGCAAAAGCAGGCCGCCCGTTTCAGCGCTGCAATCTTGTCCGGCCCGTAAAGGCCGCCAACCAGATGCACACGCTGTTCCAGCCCATATTGCCGGATCTGTTCGCGAAAATCATGTTCGGCACCGCCATCCGGCCCGGCAACCACGAGATCGACATCCGGCAGGATTGGTGCAACCCTTCGATAGGCATCGGCCAGAATGTCGAGGCCTTTTTTGTAATGCAGCCGCGACAGAAACAGAACGAAACGCCGGTTCGGCAATTTTGCCAGTGTTGCACTGTTCGCGCCGCTGACGTCACCTTCAACTTCATTGAGGAAAATGCCATTCGGAATGATCAGGCTTGGCGGCGTGAGACCTAGTGGCCGCATCAGCTCGATTTCATCGCGGTTGAGCGCCTGAATGAAGGCCGCACCATCCAGCATCCGGCGAAATGCCAGAGCGAGCGCCAGCTTTTTCTTCCATGACCGCTGCTGCATGCTCCACACATCCAGCATGCCGCAACAACAGACGCAGTAAGACACGCCGAACCGCCGACACAGCATGGAAGCTCGCAGCAGGTTTGTTTCCCAAACACCGTGCAGATGCACAAAATCCGCCGAGCGGATCAGTCGTGCCATGGCCTTTGCCGCGCGGCTCCCCAGCAGCATTTCCCGCAAATCGGGCATGGGCAGCAGCAATGTCTGCACCTTGTCAAAATCCGGTATTGTTTCAGCCGCCTTGGCAGCACGGCGGTTCACGTCTTCATCGCTATAGCTGACAATCGTCACTGTGTGCCCAAGCGCGGCCTGCGCCGCTGCAAGCCTGACAATGACGGCCTGCGGACCGCCTTTGGCGGGATCATAGGAACCGATGACGTGAACGATCTTCATGCCGCCAATCTCCGTGTGTGCTGCGAAAGTGCTGCAACAAGCCGCTCGCCATAGCGCGCAACCGTATAATCGGCGGCGCGCTCGCGTGCGCTGTCGCTCATCCGGGCCAGCATGGCCGGATTGCCCGCCAGTTGTTTGAGAACATCCGCCGTCTCAGCCACATCGCGTATCGGCACGATGTAACCATCAACACCATGCCGCACAACGCTGCCGGTATTGTCCGTACAAATGACCGGTAAGCCCGCTGCCAGCGCTTCGTAGACGGCGGTGGCCGACCCTTCGCAAAGCGACGGCAACAGAAACACATCCGCCCACTCAAATTGCGCTCGCATTTCGCTGCGCGGTATCGGGCCGGTCAGTTCCACACTGGCCGACAGGGTCGCAACAGCTTCCGGCTGCACATCAATCGGCCCGACCATGCGAAACTGCGCGATATCCCGCACAGCCTTCGCAACCGCGCCGACATAGGGCGAGCCCTTCCGCAGCCCCACCGCGCCAACCGTCAGCACCCGCAGCGGCCCCGGCAAGCGTGGCGACGGGTCAAGCGGAAAGCGTTTGTCCACTCCATAGGGCACGACCACCACCTTATCCGGCTGACATCCGGCCTCGATCACATGGCGCGCCACAAATTCCGACGGACAGACCACAGCGTCGGCAATGACCCATTCGGCCCTTTCGCGTGCTGCAAAGTCATCGGCATGCACATCGTCTGCAACGGACAAATGCCAGCCAGGATTGAGCACTTCCTCCTCGCAGGCCAGCTGATCAACCACGGTGCGCGGCGCGATCATCTGTTCCACGGCGGTCCATAATCCTGCCTGTCGCGCTGCGGTCAGCTGTTCCAGCGCCTCACCGCTGAAGGCATAAACTCCACTCGCCCCGTGGAAACCGCTGCCCGCCACGAGTTGTCCGAATCTTTGCCCCGCCCAGATGGCATTGGCTGTCGATTTCGGTCCGGTCTGGTTGGCGAGCCTGCGCACAGCCGAATGCAGGCCGAAGCCCGGAAAGGTCGTCATCTGCTCCTGCGGGATGCCTTGTGGCGCGCGACCGATCAGCCGCCGCACGGCGGTGGGAAGCATCGTCGGCGGCAACCCGTTCAGCAGACGCGGCCAACCTTGCAGCGCACATATATCAGTATAGAAATGCGCGAGCCGCTGCCGGTCGGCAAAAATACGCGGTACGGCATAATGCATACGCGCCCCAAGCTGGCTGACGACAACCGAGCCATCCATCATCGAAGCTCTCCAGACTGGAATTTGCGATCCAGAACCGGCATCGCTGCGGGCACGCTTTTCTCTTCCAGCCGAGCGACTGCCGTTTGCCACATGGCTGCACCATATTCACGGGAATAGGCCGTCTCCATCAGATAGCGCGCATTGTTACCCATGGTCATGCGCCCAACCGCCGAATGGCGCAGATGCAGAACCGCCTCGACCAGACGATCCACCTCGCCTGGACGCAGTGCTGCGCCACATTCGAAATCGCGAACGATGGAGCCTATCTCGCCATCCGGATCGCCAATGAAGATTGTCGGACGGCCCGCCGCCAGAACACCGTAGAACTTGCTCGGCACAATGCAGTGTTCCAGTTCCGGCTTGAGCGACACCAGATGAACATTGGCGGCGCCGAGGCTTTCGGAGAGCTTTTCGACAGGCTGAAACGGTTTCATCATCACATTGGTTAAGCCGCGCCGTTTGACTTCACTTTCGACAAAGCCCCGCTGCTGCCCTTCCCCGATCATCAGGAAGACGATGCTTTTCATATGTTTGAGCCGTTCGGCTGCATCAAGGACGGTCTGGAATTCATGCGCCCGCCCAAAATTGCCGGAATAGCCGACGACGAATTTGCGCCCCAATCCCCAGGCGCTACGCAGCGGATTTTCTGACGGGGCGACAGGCATGATCTCGTTGCGATCCGCCCAATGATGCACAACGCTCAAATTCTCGCGCGCTATGCCCGTTGAAGACAGATAACGCGACATGCGCTCAATCGGGCAGATCGTCAGCGCCGACTGGCGCATGGACCAGTTGCGCAGCGCCAGCGCCAGTCTTGCCGATGCGCTGCCCGGTTTGACCAGCCCAAGTTCCATGGCGGTTTCCGGAAAAAGATCCATTACCCAGTTGACGAGCTTCGCCCGCCGAAGCCGGATCGGCAGCGCGGCAGAAACCGACAGCAAAGGCGGGTCGGTGCAAATCACGCAGATATCGTCCTTGCGGGCATGCGTCGCGAACCAGGCCGCAGCGGAAAGATGGAACGTGGCATAATCGACCGCCCGTCCCGTCAGTTTTCCGCGGCCGAAGCCGGAGGTCCAGATGCGATGCACATCGACACCGTCAACCGTCTCGCGCGCGGGCAAGGTTTCTTTCCGTTTGTCATGAAAACTGCGGCTGGCCAGAACCGTCGTTTCAATGCCCTCGCCCACAAGCGTCTGCGCCAGACTGGTGACCATGCGGCTTGTCGCGGACTGGTCCGGATAGAAATAGCGATTGGCAAGCACAACGCGCATGAGCCCCGTCTCCCGTCTTTTCGACCTTCATGAAACCAGCATCGCAACAGCGGGTCGTTTATCGCAAGAAACCCAAAGGCATGGGCGGCACGCCAAGCGGGCGAAGTGCCTACCTCTTTGGGTGCATCAGGACATATCGGACGCCATCGCCGCTTCACCCGAAGAGGGTCCGGCGTGCCTGTCCTTGCCGTTTTGGAGCCGTTCTGCCGCGACACGAAATCGGTAAACATGCTCTCATGGATATTCTGGACGGAGGGCAGTCCCTTGAACGATAGATTGCACGATAGCTTGCACGACAATCAGCGTGAGAAAGTCGCACTTATCATCGGCGTCACCGGCCAGGATGGCGCCTATCTGAGCGAACTCCTGCTCAAGAAGGGCTATCGTGTTCACGGTCTGAAGCGGCGTTCGTCCTCGTTCAACACCGGGCGTATCGACCATCTCTATCAGGACCCCCACGATGAAGACGTGCGGTTTCGCCTGCATTTCGGCGACCTGACCGATGCCACCAATCTGTGCCGCGTCATTCAGGAAGTGCGCCCGGACGAGATCTATAATCTCGGCGCGCAAAGCCATGTGCAGGTGAGTTTCGAAACGCCGGAATATACCGCCAATACCGATGCGCTCGGCACGCTCCGGCTGCTGGAATCCATCCGTATTCTGGGCCTTGGCAAAACCAGCCGCTTTTATCAGGCTTCAACTTCGGAGCTTTTCGGCAATTCCTCGCCGAACGCGCAGAACGAGCACACACCGTTCATGCCGCAGAGCCCTTATGCTACAGCGAAGCTCTATGCCTATTGGACCACGGTGAATTATCGCGAAGCCTATGGTTTCCACGCGTCGAACGGCATCTTGTTCAACCATGAAAGCCCGCTGCGCGGCGAGACTTTCGTCACCCGCAAGATCACCCGTGCCGTCGCGGCCATCGAACGGGGTTTGCAGGACAAGCTGCGTCTTGGCAATCTGAACGCCCGCCGCGACTGGGGCCACGCCCGCGATTACGTGGAGGGCATGTGGCGTATCCTGCAGGAAGAAACGCCCGACGATTATGTGCTCGCAACCGGCGAAACGCATACGGTGCGCGAATTCGTCGAACATGCCTTCAAGGCTGTCGACAAGCAGATCGAATGGAAGGGCGATGGCGTGGAGGAAATTGGCATCGACCGGAAGACCGGCAATTGCCTGATCGAGATTGATCCGCGTTATTTCCGTCCGAATGAGGTGGATTTCCTGTTGGGCGACGCCTCGAAAGCCCATAACCGCCTTGGCTGGCAGCACACCACCGGCTTCGACAGCCTCGTCGCGGAGATGGTGGATTGGGATTTGCGCAATATCATGCGGGAGGCTGGGCGCAATGACTTCTACGGACAATGATATAACCACAGAACCGGTCTATTCACTGGCCGGCAAAAAGGTCTTTGTTGCTGGGCACACCGGCATGGTCGGTTCGGCCATCCTGCGCCGTTTGCACGGCACGGATTGCGACGTCATCACCGCCGCGCATAGCGCGCTGGACCTGACCCGTCAGGGACCGACCGAGAACTTCATCACGGGTCGCAGGCCAGACGTTATCATCATCGCCGCAGCCCATGTCGGCGGTATTCTCGCCAACGCGCAGTCACCCGCCGATTTTCTCTATGACAACCTCGCCATTGGCATGAATGTCATTCACGCGGCGCACCAGACTGGCGTGGAGCGCCTGCTCTGGCTCGGCTCAAGCTGCATCTATCCACGCGACGCAGCGCAGCCGCTGACCGAAGACGCCCTGATGACCGGGCCGCTTGAAGCGACCAATGAGGCCTATGCCATCGCCAAGATTGCCGGGCTGAAATATGCCGAATCCTGCGCGCGCCAGTTCGGCGATCGCTTCATGACGGCGATGCCGACCAATCTCTACGGCCCGAATGACAATTTCGATCCGAAGACTTCGCATGTGCTGCCAGCGCTGCTGCGCAGAATCCATGAAGCCAAGATCATGGGCGCTGAACAGGTAACATTGTGGGGCAGCGGTACGCCGCTGCGCGAGTTCCTGCACGTCGATGATCTGGCCGATGCCTGTCTGCATCTCTTGCAGTTTCACGATGGGTTCGAGCCCGTCAATATCGGCTCCGGCGAGGAAATCTCGATCAGGGATCTGGCGCTACTGATAGCCCGTATTGTGGGTTATGAGGGCCGGTTCGAGCATGATCTGAGCAAGCCGGACGGCACGCCGCGCAAGTTTCTCGACACATCCCGCATGGCCGCACTCGGCTGGAAGCCGCGCATCAGCCTCGAAGACGGCTTGCGCGCTGTCTATTCCGCCTGGGTAGAAGAAAACGCTGAAGCCGTCGCGGCATAGCGACCGCGACCGATCCCCCTTCACTGATGCTGGGAGCACCAAGCTTTTGGGAGCACCAAACCCCTCATGCTGAGGAGGCGCGCAGCGCCGTCTCGAAGCACGAGGGTTCCAGATGTGAACTGACTTACGACGGCGACGGGTTGATTTTGCTCATATCAAGTTCGATACGCAGAATATCGCCTGGTTTGATTTCCGTCCGCTCGTTACCGGTAATATCCTGAAACGCGCCGTTTACATTGCGGCTGATCGTGAAGATCATTTTCTTGCGCATATCGGCTGACGAGATATTGCCGGACGACTTGGCGATTTCCGCCATGGTCTGTATCTGCGCACCGCTGCGCCGTTCCATCCGAGCCAGATTGAGATCGACTTCCTGCAAGCTGGTTGCCGCATCGCTGCGCCGGACTTCTTCCAGATTGGCGATACGCTGCTGCATGGCGAGCTGGTTTTGCCGTGCTCGCGCCAGAAACGAAGCCAACTCCAGCGCATCGCGGCGTGTCGCCGACAGATCGCGCTCCTGATCACGCAGGTTCGACTTGGCCGCGAGGCCACGATCGACCAGCGACCGGCTGGAATCGACATTTTCCTGCAAGAGCTGGATTTCCGTATCGTGCAGCTTGATGCTTTCCTGCAGGGTGTTGATTTCGTCGCCATAGCTTGCGACCTGCGCCTCAAGCGCCTGCCGTTCGGCTTTCATGTTGTTGCGGCGTACATCGAACAGTGTGCGCTCACCCTCCAGCATATGCTGAACCATCACCTGATCGTCTTTTGATACGTTAGACTGCTGCGATGGCGTGTAGTCGAAATCGGTTCCCTGCAATTCCGCAGCCAAGCGCGCCCGGCGGATTGTCTGAGTTGAAATCTGCAATTGCAGATCGGAATATTCCTGCTGCGCTGCGATCAACTGCATACCGGCAGTTACGGCGGGCGCTTCGCCCTTGCCTGCACCGCCGCCCAGCGCCATCAGTTCCAGCGCAACCATGCCGGGCCGGTACTCATATTTGCCGGGTGCCTTGATATCACCCACGACAAAGACCGGCGCATATTGGTTGATCGTCGCCGTCACCGTCAGGCCCGGAATATGCTGCGACAGGGATGCTGCGATCTTCTCGCTGATTTCAGTTGTCGTGAGACCGCGAACGGGAATGCTGCCGACAACGGGATAACCTATATTGCCATCCACATCGACCGGGTAGAGCCCGGTCAGAGAAGGCTGGCCGTAGACCGTGACCAGCAAGACATCATTGGAACCGATGCGATAAATCTGCCCGTCGGCCAGCGCCATGCTGCCCGCGCCGAGGAACAGCATCGCGGAAAACACCGATGCATGTAAATGGCGGGCAAAACGACGCTTATATGGAATTTTCGGCATGGCCCCCTCCTAAACTAAACCTGTCCCTGGTTTTGATCCGGCGCCAGATCCGGCGTTCGGCTGCGGCGCTTGAACAGCCCGGAAAACAGGGCGCGGACCGTTGCCAGCGTGCTGGTCACCCGCCCGGCATAGATGGCCGGGGCCTGACTGACGACAGCGAGCGCGGGCTTGCGGCCAAAAGATGCCAGCGTCTGCACCAGCGCATTGGTTGCGCTGGAATCGCGCCGGTCATCGCTGACCACAAGAAGTGCTGTATCCGTAGCGCGCGACATCAGAACCGACCGCTTGTCTTCCTTGAAGGGCGGTAAATCCACCAGGATGATCTTGTGATCGGCGCGCAGCTGCGCAATGAGCCCGCTCAGCCAGTCGCCTTCCAGCGCTGGCCGATGCGGTCTGATAATATCGATACCGGAGCCATGATCGTGGATCAGTGCGGCGCCGCTCAGCTTTTTGGCTGTAGCGGGTGGCTGCAAATCGTCGATGGGCAGACCGAAAGCCGCACAAAGGCCTGACTGGCCGTTGGTCGCATCGATCACCGCAATCGATACGCCGCTCGCAGCAAACTGTTGGGCGAGCGCGGTGATCACAAGGCTTTTGCTATCGGCATCGGATAGCGAAATCACCGACAAAGCAAGGGAATCGCGCCCCCGCGTCAGAACCCGCAAACGATCATGCACAGACTTGATTGCACGACCAAAAGCGCTGGCCGGGTCCAGCCCGCCATTGATCAACAGCGGTACGGTCAGGCGTGGCGTGTTGGGCAGCAAGGTGGCTGCCGGAATACCCGGCAAGGCCAGCGATGAGGTCTGGGCCGGTCTGATCCGGTCGAAGGTTTCCTTCAGCATCGTACCGGCAACGGCGAAAAGCCCACCCAGACCGATGCCCAGCAACAGCCAGTTCATCAGTTTCGGGCTTGCCTTGGCCATGGCCGGTTCAGCGCTGGAAATCAGCTGCGCTTCTGCCGACGCGATGCCATCCTGCTCAATCAGCTGCTTGTATCGCGTCAGATAACTTTCATAGACAACGCGGCTGGCATTGGCTTCGCGGTCGAGCTGCGCCGCCGTCACCTGCGCCTGATTGGCGCTCGCAAGGTCGGCTTCCGCAGCCTTCAGCGCCTGTTCAAGACTGGTCCGCCTTTGCCGGGCGATCTGGATTTCATTGCCGAGGCTTTGCACGATCTGGTCAACCTGTCCGACAATCTGCTGCCGCAGTGCGTCGCGCTCTGCCGTCAAAACGGGTATCTCGGCGCTTTTCACGGCACCGTTCGTCTGCAACTCACCAAGCTGGCGCTCAACACGCGCCTCTTCATTGCGCAATTGCTGGATCGCCGGAGACGCCAGAACTTCGGCCAAGGCCGGTGCATCGCTGCTTCCTTTCAGCGCCTGTGCGGTCTGCAATCGAGCCTCTGCCGAAGACACGGCCCCGGTTGCCGCAACAATCTCCGTATTCAAAGCCGCAACGCGCTGCGCCTGAAACGTCATCTGCCCCTGATCGCCCGCCAGACCGGATTTCTGCCGGAAATCTTCCGCAGCCCGTTCGGCTGTTTCGAGATCGTTGCGCAATGTGACGAGCTTTTCACCCAACCATTCGCTGACGCGCTTGGCCGCCGATTGCTGGACATCCACCTGATGGTCCAGATAAGCGTTCGCAAACGCATTGGCGACCTTCGCCGCATAGACCGGATCGGATGCCCGATACGAAATGAAAATCGTATAGGAGCGACCGTCATTGGTAACCTGCAACCGCGAAAGCAGAAGATCGATCTGATCGCGCTCACGAGCGGCAGCGTCGCTGTTCGGTGTGGCTGCGGGGGGCACCGTGACGCCGTCCGCTTGCAGAATATCGATCACCTTGCGCGCCATCATTCGCGAATTGATGATATCCAGCTCTGAACGCAGAACCGGGCTATCCTGCGGCAGCGGCGTAATGGCGCTTTCGCTTGGAAGCGCCTGCAAGCGCCGCATGTCCAGAACAACCACCGCCTCCGAAACATAGGAGACGGGGGCATTCATGTAGCCGAGGCAACCAACCCCTATGCCCACCAGAACGGGCACGGTCAGCATCAGTTTTCTGCGCTTAACAGTATCCAGAAGGTCGGCAACCGGCTGCCGCGCGCTTCCTGACGAAACGTCGGAGATAATCACAACAGTGCTCCTTCACGGGAAGATCAGCTTGGATGTAACGGCTATTAAAGTTCGGAAAATGAGGTTTCCGAAGGGAACAGCTCGTTAATGATGCAGGCGACTTCCGTGCGGTTCGTGACCTTGAGCTTCTTCATGATATTCCGAATATGCACTTTCACAGTGCTTTCGCGGAGCTTCAGCTCATATGCGATGATCTTGTTGGCCTTGCCGCGACGCAATGCATTGACGACCTCAGCCTGGCGCTGCGTGAACATGCCGCCCAATGGCTGAATGCGCTGCGCACCCGTTTCCGTAGCATGACGAAGAGCCAGAACACTGCTCGCTGGCACGAAGGTGCCGCCCGCCATGGCGAGACGCAACGCTTCAATGCAGACATTGAGATTGACCGACGTCGGGATATAGCCCTTCACGCCATGCTCAAGCGCGCGGACGACTTGCGATATTTCTTCCTTGTCGGCGAGAATGATTACCGGCGCAGGCGCACATTCGGTGACGAGAGACTTGAGATAATTGCCGACCGCCGGGTCGGATACTTTCTGTCCGCCCACATTGAAAAGCACAGCCGATGCTGTCCGGCTGCGACGCTGATGTTGCCATTGTTCGAATGAACTGAAAGTTGCAATGGCCATATCGGCGCAATTATTGGTCAGTCCATGCGCCAGACACTCGCGATCCAATGCGCGGCTGTCTATAATGACAACCAGCGACTGTTCCCGCTCCTTGGAATAGTCGCGCTGATCAGTAACGCGGCTCGCATACATGTTGCGAGGGTTGAGGCTCTCTTCCTTATCCTTGAACTGTGCAGAAATATTCATTTTAACGCCCTCTGAATTTTTCAAGAACGCAATCCTTCTCCATGTCTAACCTTCATTAAACATGTGGATTACATCGTGTTCTATTTTATGATTGTATTCAGTCGCCCTAAGTTCTTTTATATATCTTATTTTTTTAAATTATTGCCGAACTCCCCCGGGCTGTCATTAACCTAGATTAACGGGCGAATAGAAATATGGTTTAGAGTGTATCCGCTATTCTACCCAATTAGTGGTAGAAAATGCCCCCTTGCCAAATCATTGCCCCTCACGGAAGCTTGTCATCCAATATGACGCGATTTCGTGCAGGATGAGCCGGGCAATCATCCTGATATCCAAACCATGCACCGGGTAACGCCGATGGGGCTGAATAACGAAGACAACACTCTGCTCAATCTTCTCAAGAATCCACCCATCGATGCGACCTTCGAGGCAAATGACCTTAATGTTCTGCGATCGATGCCGGTTTCGACCAGACACTATTCACCGCATACAATCATATCCAGACAAGGTGACTGGACGAATTCGGTGCTCATCATCAATAGCGGGTGGTGCTGCATCTATCGTGATCTGCCCAATGGCGACAGGCAGATTCTCGACTTTCCCATGAAGGGTGACCTTCTGGGTTTCCGCACGGGATTGGGCTTCAACTATTACACGCTGTTTTCCATCACCGATATTTCGGTGCTGGAAATCAACCTCGATACGCTGGTTGAAAACGTGCTGAAATCAGCGCGGCTGGCCATGGCCTTCATGGAGATGACAGCGCGCCAGCGCACCATCCTGCTGGAACACCTGATCAGTCTGGGGCGGCGCGCCTCCGTCTCGCGTGTTGCGCATCTTCTTCTTGAACTCGGCTATCGTGCCCGGGCCAATGGCACTGGCGACGAGAACGGCTTCTATTGCCCCATCACCCAAAGCGAGCTGGCCGACGCGCTCGGATTGACGCCGATCCACACCAATCGAATGCTGAGGGAGCTGCGCGAGGACAATCTGCTGACATTCCGGAACAACGAGGTGAAGTTCCTGAACCGGACGGCGCTCATGCAGATTTGCAGTTTTGATGAAAGCTATCTGGCGGCCAATATCTTTGCGAGCATTCACAAGTCCAACCGCTGAGCCGCCTCGCCCGCCCACCTTGCCACCCCATTCCCCACCAATATCGGTTCTGTTTATCAAATCTTATCCGGATGGCTGCCATTACTGCGGCATTACAAAGCACTCTTTAGGCAAATGCCTGCGCAATCTGACGAGGAACAACGCATGAGCGGCGCGGAAAGCGAAGAACTCATTCACGTGCTCTATATCACGGCCATCGTTGCCGAAGCGATGACCGCAGCGCTGGCTGCGGGACGCCGCGAGATGGACTGGATTGGTGTTTTCCTACTTGGCTGCGTTACCGCGCTTGGCGGCGGGTCGGTGCGCGATGTGTTGCTCAATCACCATCCACTGTCATGGGTGCAGCATCCAAGCTATCTGGTGATCACAGGGTTTGCGGCTTTGGCCACCATCCTCGTCGCGCGCTATATGCATCGCCTGCGACAGATGTTTCTTTTTCTTGATGCCATCGGTCTGGTGGTGTTTACGGTGATTGGCTGCGGCGTTGCGCTGGGCATGAACATGCCGATCATCATCGTGATTGCAGCGGGCATGATCACCGGTTGCGTCGGCGGTGTTCTGCGCGATGTGCTGTGCAATGACGTGCCACTGCTGTTCCGTTCGGAACTCTACGCAACCGTATCGGTCGTTACCGGCGGCATCTATCTTGGCGGTCTTTACCTGAATGTCCCGCAAGGTCCTGCCGCCTTCGTGGCGATGGCGGCAGGACTTGTTCTGCGACTTCTGGCGCTGCGCTTCAACTGGAGCATGCCCAAATTCGTCTATACGAAAGATCTGCACTAACCTTGTTAGCGCTAGTCATCGCTCCTTTTTCTGACTGCGCGCGCGCAGCCAGAAAATGACGAAGAAACCCAGCACGAAAACAACTGCGAAGATCGCTGCTGCCACATGCGAGCGCGCGCCCAGCGCCAGCATGATGCTCGGCACGAAATAAGCGAGCACACCGAAACCGATCAGGATGACGGCGGCGGCGATGGCCGGATGGCTTTTCTGCGGTTCAGCCAAGATTGCGGAACTCCTCAAACCTTTTTATCTGCTGGCCGTCACTATCAAAGTTTTCCGGTGCAAGCCATGCCTGATAGGCTTTCTTGAGCGCAGGCCATTCGCTGTCGATGATCGAATACCATGCCGTGTCGCGGTTCTTGCCCTTGGCCACCATATGCTGGCGGAAAATTCCCTCGAAGGTGAAACCGAAACGCTCCGCTGCGCGCTTGGAAGGCGCATTGTCGTTGTTGCACTTCCATTCGTAGCGACGATAGCCAAGCTCGTCGAAGATATATTGCATGAACAGAAACTGTGCCTCCGTCGCCGCCGGCTTGCGCGAAATCAGCGGCCCCCAATAGATATTGCCAATCTCGATCACACCATGGACCGGGTCGATGCGCATCAGAGTCTGGCGACCGGCCACCTTGCCGCTGGCCTTGTCGATGACGGCATAAAACAGCGGATCTTCGCTTTTCGAAACCTTCTCCAGCCAAGGCTCGAACTCGGCGCGGGTCGCGGGCGGAAATTCGAACAACCATGTGAAACGCTGGTCGGCATCGGTCACCGATGACGCCGCAAAAAGCTCGTCGCCATGCTTTTGCGGATCAAGCGGCTCCAGGCGCACATAGCGGCCTTCCAGCACTTTTCGTTCCGGCCTTGGACGTGGGGTCCAGTTCTGCAAATCACTCATGTCATTATCCCCGAAGGGCCTCCCATTTCGGGAACGACAGGAGCATAAAAGCCGGGCCGCGCAAACCAGATTATTGTAGCCGTTTCATTTTTCTCGAATGGCGGCTCGATCAACCGAGACGGCCTTGACCAGCGCAATCACCCGGTCGCCTGTTTGCAAGCCCAGATCATCGACAGAACGACGCGTCAGGCGCGCACCCAGATGTCGCCCCTGAAAGTCGAGAGAGACATGCGCATTGGGGCCTTCACCCGCCTCGATGCCCATAATCGTGACCGGCAGCACATTGCGAATGCTGATGGCATCCGGCGCTGCGCGCGCCAGAGAAACGTCTCGCGCCCGCACCCGCAGGCGCACATGCATGCCCTGCTTCAGACCCGTATCCGTCAACTGGAACGAAGCCCCGCCAAGGTCGATCTCGGCCAGCTTATAGTTCTCGTCATAAGACGCGACCGTGCCTTCCAGAAGCACGCCGCTGCCCTCGCCGCCCATGGCCGGATCAGCCCCGATGCGCGGAAATATTTCCGCTGCCTCACCACTTGCCGTCACCTTGCCGCCCGAAAGCAGCACGATTTCATCAGCAAGCCGCGCCACTTCGTCTATCTCGTGGCTGACATAAACAATCGGCACATGGCTTTCGTCACGCAGCCGTTCGATAAAGGGTAATATTTCCTGTCGGCGCGCATGATCCAATGAGGAAAGCGGCTCATCGAGCAGCAGCAACGCCGGATCGGACAAAAGCGCCCGACCAATAGCAACACGCTGGCGCTCGCCGCCCGAAAGCGTCGGTGGACGCCGGTCGAGAAGCGGTTCGATGCCGAGAAGCTTCACCACCTCATCGAAATTACGCGTGGCCTGCCGGTGACCTGCCCAGCGCGCATAGGTCAGGTTGCGCTTGACGCTCATATGCGGAAACAAACGGGCTTCCTGAAACACATAGCCGATGCGTCGTTTCTCGGGCGGCAGGTTGATGCCCTTATCCGCGTCGAACAGCGCAAAATCGCCAACAGCAATACGTCCGCTTTCGGGGCGCAGTGTTCCGGCAATCATCTTCAAAAGCGTGGTCTTGCCCACGCCCGAATGACCGAACAGAGCGGTTACACCACCGCCCGCTGCAAAATCGGCCTCGACGGCGAATTTGCCATTGCGGCCCTTGATGGAAACAACGAGCCCGCTCATTTGACGTCTCCGGCAAGCCTGCGCTGCAACCATTCGGACAGCACAACGGCTATGATGGAAATCGCGGCGGAAATGGCAATCAGTCGGAATGCTTCGGCATCGCCAGATGGCGTTTGCATCAAAGCATAAATCGCAAGCGAGAGGGTTTGCGTCTCGCCGGGAATATTGGAAACAAAGGTGATGGTCGCGCCGAACTCACCGAGCGCCTTGGCAAAGCCAAGCACAGCCCCCGCCAGAACACCGGGCAGGAGTGGCGGCAAGATAACGGTGAAGAAAGCCACCAACCGACTGGCGCCCAATGTGCGCGCCGCTTCTTCAAGCCCGCGATCCAGCCCTTCAATCGACAGGCGGATCGGACGGACGAGCAGCGGAAACGCCATGACACCGGCGGCAAGGGCAGCCCCTGTCCACCGAAAGGAAAAGGACAGGCCGAACCATTCCTGCAAGGGTGCGCCAAAGGCACCTCTTGCACCGAACAGGATCAACAGCAGATAGCCTGTGACCACTGGCGGCAAAACCAGCGGCATGGTCACAAGCGCCTGCGCAAGAGACTTGCCCGGAAAATCAAACCGGGCAAGAATCCATGCGACAAGGAAGGCTACTGGCAGAGCGACGATGATGGCAATTCCGGCAACCCGGAGTGACAGCAGGACAATCGGCCAGACGCCGGCTTCCATCATCACTTGCCTGCCTCCGCAGCGCCGACAAAGCCCTTATCCTTGATGATCGCCTGACCGGCATCGCTTTCAAGGAAAGCAAGGAAGGCCTTGGCGGCATCGCTTTCGTTCTTCTCAATGAGAGCAGCCGGATAGAGGATCGGCGCGTGGCTGGTTGCCGGGAAGCGATAGGCTTCGACCAGATCCGGCGCGGCAGCGCGGTCAGATGCATAGACGATGGCGGCCTTCACTTCGCCGCGGCTGACATATTGCAGGGCAACGCGCACATTCTCGGCGAATACGCCGTTCTTCTCGACGTCTTTCCAGATATCGAGCTTCTCCAGCGCCGCCTTGCCATATTTACCGGCAGGTACGTTGGACGGATCGCCCATGGAGAAACGGTCAGTGCTCAACAGCTCCTTGGCATCTGCCTTCGGCGTATCCTTCTGCGTGGCGATAACCAGCGCATTACCCGCGATCACCTTGCGCGATGCCTTGTCAATGGCATTGGCCTTCTCGACATAATCCATCCAGTCCAGATCGGCGGAAATGAAAATCTGGGCCGGTGCGCCCTGCTCGATCTGCTTGGCCAGTACCGACGAGGACGCAAAGGAAGCGACAACTTCCGTGCCATCCTTGGCCTTGATCTGCTTGGCAGCTTCTTCGATCACATCCTTCATGCTCGCAGCGGCAAATACCGTGACCTTTTCGGCGGCATGTGCGACCGAAGCGGCACCAGCGGCAACCGTGATGAGAAATGCGGCTATAAGTTTTTTCATGACTACCCTCCATATTGCCCGTTTGAACGGACAAACACCATCATCCGCCGGAACGAACCAGCGCGCTTTTTTTGCGATGATGGGCATGATGGAGGCAAACGCGACCCGGATGCCGTCAGACCCTTGATGCACGGGCGTCCATGCAAAAGCCGCCCAAAATTCCGTAACGAATTCAGATCGTTCCAGAATCGAAGCCACCTTAATGCGGTGCAACTTATTTGGCTAGCACTATAGGTGCATTCTTCGTGATGCCGGGCTGCAAAGAGCAATTTTCTGCGCTCCGGTGCTCACGTACCTTTAAGTACGCTCCGTTCCGGTGCTCTAAAATCACTCTTTTCGCCACGGCCTGACGAATTTGCAACTATAGTGCCGGTCCGGTTTGTGTGCGATCAACTGCCGATATGCTTGTGCTGACCACGGGCTTTGGCAAGCCCGATCTGCTTCTGGCGCTCGGCAAAACGAGCGCGGTCTTCCGGCGTGCGCTCATCATAGCAGCCAGCGCAGGAAATACCTTCCTCGAAGAACTTCGAGAGTTTGTCTTCCGGCGTAATCGGGCGACGGCAGGCGCGACAAAGCTCCACATCGCTTTCGGTGAGGCCATGACCAACGGCAACGCGCTCGTCAAAGACAAAGCACTCACCATTCCACATGCTTTTTTCCTGTGGGACTTCTTCGAGATATTTGAGAATTCCACCCTTGAGATGGAAGACATCGTCAAAGCCGAGGCCTTTCACAAAGGCCGTCGCCTTTTCGCAGCGGATACCGCCGGTGCAGAACATGGCAATCTTCTTGCCTTCCAGCTTGTCGCGGTTCTGCTCGACCCAATCCGGAAATTCGCGGAAGGTCTTGGTTTGCGGATCGAGAGCACCCTCAAAAGTACCGATGGCATATTCATAATCGTTACGCGTATCGACAACGACCGTGTTTTCGTCGGCAATCAGGGCGTTCCAGTCCTGCGCGGCGACATAGGTGCCAACACTTTTCAGCGGGTCGATACCATCGACACCCATGGTGACGATTTCCCGCTTCAGCCGCACCTTCATGCGATTGAACGGCATTTCGCTTGCATGGGAATATTTCAGTTCCGGCTGGCTGAGGCCCGGAATAGCAGTGATATGCTGGACGAGCTTTTCAATCGCTGCTGGCGAACCGGCAACCGTACCGTTGATCCCTTCGGCAGCCAGAAGCAGCGTTCCCTTGATGCCATTGCCACAGCAAAGCTGGGCCAGCGGCTCACGCAGGCTTTCGTATTGCGGCAGAGGCGCAAAGCAATAAAGGGCGGCGACGGTGAAAGGCAAATTGCTCATCGGTTGTGTCTTCTTTGAAAATCTACCCCGCAACTAATCCCCTGACACGGCGAATTCAAGACTACTTTATCCTCTGGGGCCCGGATGCAGCGAAAATCACCTCGAAGACCACCGTCCAAGAGGAGAAATGCATGTTCGACAGACAAACCATCGACGCAATGACCGCCATGGCAAAACAGGGCCAAATCGAGCCAGCTGCCCTGCTGGCAGTTGCGGAAGTGGAAAGCGGCGGTCGCGCGCTTTACGATGTGGATGGGCACAAGGAACCGGCAATCCGCTTTGAAGGGCACTATTTCGACCGCAGGCTTTCCGGGCGCATTCGCGATTATGCCCGCAAAAATGGGCTGTCGGCACCAGAAGCAGGAAAGATCGCCAATCCGAAATCGCAAGGCGACCGCTGGCTTCTCCTTGAGCGCGCCATGGGTCTCGACAAGAAGGCCGCACTGGAATCCACCTCATGGGGATTGGGTCAGGTCATGGGGGCGCATTGGGAATGGCTCGGTTTTGCTGCAGTTGATGCGCTGGTGGCGGAAGCGCGCGGGTCGGTTGCCGGTCAGGTGCGGCTGATGTTGCGCTTCATCGAAAAGGCAGGGCTGGCGGATGCCATGCGCGCCTGCGACTGGCGCGGCTTTGCAAAGCGCTATAACGGCCCCTCTTTCGCCCGCAACAATTACGATACGCGCATGGCCGCCGCTTATGCCCGCTGGAGCAAACAGATTGGCACACTCAAGACTGCGGCCTGAAAACAAGCTTGTCCCGGTTGTGGACAAGTTCGCTTCATCCATTTAAATCGATTTATCACATTCCGTGCATGTCCATTTTTTCGGAATCGTTGCACATTCCGCAAAATACGCCGAGATACTCCAACAGCCGAGCGAGCCGATGCCTCAGAAAACCGATCTTCTCGTCCCCGTCATGACAGGCCAGCCGGTGATCCCGGTTCTGCTGATCGACAAGGTTGAACATGCCGTGCCGCTGGCGCGCGCATTGGCCAAGGGCGGCCTGCCCGCCATCGAGATCACCTTACGCACGGCTGCGGCCCTCGACGCCATTAGCGCTGTCGCGGATGAAGTGCCGGAAGCCATCGTCGGTGCGGGCACCATCCTCAACGCCAAGCAGTATGAACAGGCGGCAAAGGCCGGTTCGCGCTTTATCGTCAGCCCCGGCGCGACCAAGCAGATTGTCGACGCTGCCAATGACAGTCCCGTCCCGCTTTTGCCAGCCGCCATCACACCGAGCGAAATGCTGGCGCTTCGCGAGGAAGGCTATACGCATCTGAAGTTCTTCCCGGCTGAACAGGCAGGCGGTGCGCCTTTCCTGAAGGCGCTCTCCTCTCCACTGGCCGGAACCTTCTTCTGCCCCACCGGCGGCATCAGCCTCGGCAATGCGAAAACCTATCTCTCGCTGCCAAACGTTGTTTGTGTCGGTGGTTCGTGGGTTGCTCCGAAGGAACTGGTGGAAGCGGGCGAATGGGATGCCATCACCAAGCTTGCAAGCGATGCCGCCAGCCTGAAAGGCTGAGCCCCCCAAGCTAACCAATAAAAAAGGGGCCTCACGGCCCCTTTTTCTTTGCTATCGTTGCAGCAATCAATTGGTTGCGGTGAATTTTGCGACCGTCAGGAAGGTCACAGCATTGCCGCTGAACTTGTTGGCGCGATCGCTTGGCAAATCGCCTTGCTGGAAGCCAGCCGTATAGACCATTGCTGGTGCGGTGCGCATCGCATCGTTGCGCAGCACCGGATTGGTGACCGGGGCTTTCTGCGCCATGGATTCCGACGACATCGCCATTTCCGCATTATGCACGGCTGCTGGCTGCACCACGACATGCGGCTTTGCAGCCGAGGCCTTGGCAACACGACGGGCACCCTTGGCAGTGGTGCGAACACCGGTATCGACAGCCTTGCCAACTGCGACCGGCTGCTTGGCACGAGCGACAGCAGGTTCAACCGGCGCTGCGACTGGTGCCAGAGAGGCGGTCTGAACCGGAGCCGGTTTCATCTGCACTTTGGCAACAGGCTCGGAATCATAGTCGTCGCTCGGCGGTGCAATCAGTTCGCCGATCTCATCCTTTCTGGACAGCATGGCGAGCTGGGTATTCGGCTCGGCGGCGCGCGGTGCCTGCTTCGGCAGCGGCAAAGCGCCCGCTTCACCAGGATTGGTCGGCGACGAACCTGCACCAGCGACGGCCACGGCATCGTTCTCATGCGTGTTGACCAGCGCAGCTATCGCATCCTGACCGGAAGCGGCAGGCTGTTCACCCGGGCGTTCCGGACGCTGCGACGGGATGACCGAGGCAACAAGCTGCGCCTGTGCATCATCACCTTCAAGCTGTGGACGTGCTGACGGGATCGGCACGAAACCGTTCATAAGCGGCGAAGCATCGGCCACCTGCGCGGCATCGGGATCGGCAGCAGCAAGTGCCACGGCATCCTGCGGCGCCATTTCAGGCTTGCGCGCCGGGATCGGCACATTCATCGCCACAACAGCAGCGCCCTGATCGGCAACATTGCCGGTCTGCGCCTGAGATTCCAGCGATTGCGGGTTCAAACCAGTTTCAGGACGCGGAGCCTGCATCGGAACCGGCGCTTCACGCGGCGGCAATGCAGCGACCATCGTTTCACGTGGCTGCGTCGGAGCTTCCTCTTCCGGTGCAGCGGCTGGAGCCTGCTTGGCCGGAGCGGTCACACGCGCCGGGCGCGCCGTCGCCGGAGTAGCGACATCGCCATTATCTTCTTCTTCGTCGGCACCGCCGCCAAAGAGCGCGCCAAACAGCGTCTTGCTCTTGCGCGTCGACGTGGAATTGCTGGCAACCATGATGTCGCCACCACCGCCGGCCTTGCGCTTTTCGATCATGGCCAGAGCCTGCTCATAACCCGGCAACGGCTTACCGTCTGCCGGAAGGTGAGCTGTCTTGCCATCCGGGAACAATGCCAGCAATTCGCGACGGCTCATGCGCGGCCAGGAGCGGACATTGCCGACATCCATGTGCACGAAAGGCGAGCCGGAGCGCGGATAATAGCCGACGCCGCCGATCTGGTAGCGCATGCCGATGCCGCGCAGCTTGGCCAGATTGACGCCAGGAATGTAATAGTCCATCGCGCGGCCCAGCATATGCTGGCTCTTTTTGGCGACGCCGCGCGTGCTGGAACGCAGCATGGCGTTGGTCGCCGGAGAGCGATAGGCCGATACAACATTGATATATTCGCGCGAGCCGGTGGACTGATAGACCTGCCAGACCAGATCGAACAGGCGCGGGTCCATCTTGGTCGGCTCATTGCGACGCCAGTCGCGCAGGAAGACATTGAGACGCTTCAGCCCTTCGGGCACATAGCGACCATTCTTCTTGAAGACGATTTCCGCCTTTTCGCCAGTATGGACGTAATAAAGCTTGAGGGAGCGGGTTTCAGCCGAAGCCTGCGTTGGGGTACCCACGAGGGCAATTGCCGCCGCAACAAGGGAAAACGAGAGAGACAGACGCGCCTTCGCACCAATCCGGGCTTTTTGCCAGACATTCGCGAAATGCGCTTTCATGGTCGATATGCTGTTCATCGAATCGTATCGCCTTAAAGTTTTGTCCGCCCCCAGAGGCTACAAGTCCGAAACTCGCGGCAACTGTCAGTCACAACAGTTGCAAATCGTCTCGTCCGCAGCTCTCTTTCCAAGTGACCTTTTCTGAGCGCCGCACGAAATCCGCTTCGTTCCGCCATAGATCCAATTGTCGGATTTAATGGTTAATGGACGCTTAGTGAACAACAAATGCGGAAACACCATGGCAAAAAAGACACAGGAGCGCATCTATTTTCGCTATGGTAAAAAAACTATTAACAGTCTTTAATTGGCAACAGTCGACCTAACCTCTAAAGAAAGAGGATTAGAGCTTTATAAAATTCAATAAGTTAAGCTGATTTTATTATCCTGCGGTGCGCCTGAAAGGGGTGTTATCCCCATCATGACCGTCATCGAATCCCCTGCCGGAGATGGAGGTCACATCAATGCCATATTCCTTCAGCTTCCGGTAAAGCGTGGTCCTTCCGATGCCCAAACGACGTGCGACTTCACTGATTTGCCCATCGTAATGCGCCAGAGCGAAGCGGATCATCTCTTCTTCGGCAGCAGCAAGCGTGCGCACTTCGCCCTCCGCATTCACGCCACTGATGATGCCGGGCGTCACCTTGCCGGATGCGACGCCGACCGGCATCGCCGTCCTCGGGCCGGTGTAGGATGCGCCCGTCCAGCTGTCTGTATTGCTCACCAGCTCGCCGAAATCCGCCATGGTCAGCTCGCGTGTTTCGCAGAGCAGGACAGCACGGAAAACCGCATTTTTCAGCTCGCGCACATTGCCCGGCCAGTCATAGGTCTTCAACCGCTCCAACACATGCGGCGCAACGCCGGTGATATGGCCGCGCCGCTCCTCGCTGGCAAAGCGCATCGTGAAGTGATGCAGCAGGACCGCAATGTCTTCCTGCCGGTTGCGCAAGGCCGGAACCGGCAGCGTGAACGAACCCAGCAACTGGCCAAGCCCGGGGTGAAACCGCCCCATATGGACAAGATCATTGAGGGGCTGCGTCGTGGAAGCCATGACGCGCGCATTGAATGGGTATTGAACACCCGCCGCCTCGAATTGTCCCGTCTGCATCGCCGAGTAGAGCCGCATCTGGGCATGACGTGGCAGGAAGCCGACTTCATCCAGATAGAGCGTACCGCCATCGGCGCTCACCAATTTGCCGAAAACGCCCTCCGGCCCCGCAAGCGCAGGCCCCGGCACGCGCGCAGTTTCCGACGCACCGAACAGGATTTGATCCACATTGTCCGATGTCAGTGTTCGGCAATCAACCGTAGTGAATGTTTCACGCCATCTCGCACCACCGCTGCAAATGGCGCGGGCCAGAGTTTCCTTGCCACTACCCGGTTCTCCATCGAGAAGAAGTGGCGCATCCAGCGCAGCAGCGCGCCTTGCAGCGACCATCGCCCGGTCCATATCCGGGCTTCTGGCAATGATATCGGAGAGTGGGAAATGCGTCCGCAGCGAGCGGTTGCGGCGCACCTCATGGGCGAGCGCATCGAGCTTGAGCACATTGGAAATGGAAAGCTGAACGCGCTCAGGCACGACAGGCGTGGTCACGAAATCGACTGCGCCGAGTTTGATAGCCTGCAAGGCCCTGTTAAGCCCATCGTTTTGAACAAGCACGATCACCGGAATGGTCACGCCTGCATCACGCATCTTGGCGAGAACGCTAAGGCCGTCCATATCCGGCATGGCCATGTCGAGCAGAATGAGCGCAATATCCTTGCGCTGCGTCGCGAAGCTGAGCGCGCCGCTGCCCCCGTCGGTCAGGATGGTGCGATAACCCATGCGCTGGACCATCGCCTCAATGTTGCGTCGGTGAATCGGATCGTCATCCGCTATGAGAATGCGCGTGCCCATTAAAAGCTTTAATCAACCTGTGGAGTTCCCGCGCCCGAACACATTAAACAGTTTAAAAATAGAACAAAGTTTTATGCTCCAGGCGCGCTATTTGGAGCCAGAGCACTAACAATTGCAAGACCTTAAAACAGTATCTGACGCTACATTCACAAAATTTTCGGCTAAAAAACACTCAATGCTTGAAGCGCCCAAAAAGTAATCGCGGAAGTTACTGGCAATTTATTGGTTGCTTACATAACACCGGTTGCACCACTTGATTGTGCCTCTTGGCGATCCCGGCCAGACATGCGAGAAGAAGGCCAACAGGAGAATGCTTATGACCCGTTTTTCAGACTCTGCTTCGTTCAACGCAGTTCTTCACGCGCCTGTTTTGGCCCCGTCTGGCGATAGCGCCGCTGCCGAAAAGACAGCCCTCGGCAAGCTGCCGGAATGGAACCTTGCCGATCTTTATCCCGCGCCCGACAGCCCACAGCTCAAGGCCGACATCGAAAAGGCCATGAAGGATTCGGTTTTGTTTGAAGAGCGCTGGAAGGGTAAGCTCGGCGCGGAAGCAGCGAAAGCAGACGGCGGCAATTTTGCCGATGCGATCAAGCAGTTTGAGGCGCTTGACGAGTTGCTGGGGCGCATCGCCTCCTATGCCGGGCTCTATTATTACGGCGATACGACCGATCCGAAGCGCATGAAGCTTTTTGGCGATGTGCAGCAGAAGCTGACCGACGCCAGCACGCATCTCATCTTTTTCAGCCTCGAACTGAACCGCATCGAGGACGCAATTCTCGACAAGGCCATGGATGCCAATGCGGCAATCGGACATTACCGTCCGTGGCTGACCGATCTGCGCAAGGACAAGCCCTATCAGCTGGACGACAAGCTGGAACAGCTCTTCCACGAAAAATCGATCACCGGCTTCGGCGCATGGAACCGCCTGTTCGACGAGACCATGTCGGGCCTGCGTTTCGAGGTCGACGGTCAGGAACTGGCCATCGAGCCGACGCTGAACATGCTGCAGGACGCCGATGGCGCGGTCCGCAAAAAGGCCTCGGAAGCGCTGGCCAAGACATTTGGCGCCAATCTGCGCATTTTCACGCTGATCACCAACACGCTGGCCAAGGACAAGGAAATCTCCGACCGCTGGCGCGGCTTTCAGGATATTGCCGACAGCCGCCACCTCGCAAACCGCGTTGAACGCGAAGTTGTGGATGCGCTGGCCAAGGCGGTCGAAGACGCCTATCCGCGCCTTTCGCACCGCTATTATGCGCTGAAGGCCAAGTGGCTCGGTCTCGACAAGCTGGAAAACTGGGATCGCAACGCACCGCTGCCGGAAACCCCGCAGGCCCTGATTTCGTGGGATGAAGCGCGCGATACCGTGCTTTCGGCCTATGGCAATTTCGCACCGGAAATGGCCGCGATTGCCAAGGATTTCTTCGACAAGAACTGGATTGATGCGCCGGTGCGCCCCGGCAAGGCTCCGGGCGCCTTCGCGCATCCGACCGTCCCTTCCGCGCATCCTTATGTTCTGCTCAACTATATGGGCAAGCCGCGCGATGTGATGACGCTTGCCCATGAGCTTGGCCATGGCGTGCATCAGGTTCTTGCTGGCGGCCAGGGCGCGCTGATGGCGTCGACCCCGCTGACGCTGGCCGAAACCGCCTCGGTCTTCGGCGAAATGCTGACCTTCCGCTCGCTGCTGGAGCGGACGAAGGACAAGCGCGAACGCAAGGCCATGCTGGCCCAGAAGGCCGAAGACATGATCAATACGGTCGTGCGCCAGATCGCCTTCTATCAGTTCGAGCGTCGCGTTCACACCGAGCGCCGTGAAGGCGAATTGACGTCAGAGCGCATCGGCGAAATCTGGATGGATGTGCAGCGCGAAAGCCTTGGCGACGCGGTGCACCTCAATCCGGGCTATGAGACCTTCTGGACCTATATCCCGCACTTCATCCATTCGCCATTCTATGTCTATGCCTATGCTTTCGGCGATTGCCTGGTGAACTCGCTCTATGCCGTCTACCAGCATTCCGAAAAGGGCTTTCAGCAGAAATATTTCGACATGCTGAAAGCGGGCGGCACCAAGCACCACACGGAACTGCTGGCGCCGTTCGGCCTCGATGCAACGGACCCGAACTTCTGGAGCAAGGGCTTGTCGGTGATCGAAGGCATCATTGACGAACTCGAAGCCATGGAAGACTGAGGCAAAAGTGACCCGAACGGGTAACAAACCGCTGATCCTGTTTCGGGACGACAAGGCGGGCCGCGATGTGCTTTTCGCGGCTCCCTCGACCATCATCCGCGCCGACGAGCCGGGTGAATTCGATGATGCATGGGAAGCGATGCAGCGCGCCCATGCGGACGGGAAATGGCTTGCGGGCTATCTTTCCTACGAGGCAGGCTATCTTCTTGAACCGAAGCTGAAGCCCCTTCTGCCGGATGGACGCAAAGTGCCCCTCCTGTGCTTCGGCGTTTTCGACGGGCCGTCTGACGATGACTTGCATCATCGCGGCAATGATAATGCGACCTATCTGCGCGATCCTGTCGCCGAATGGACGCCTGACGATTATGAAACGCGCTTCCAGCGCCTGCATCAGCACTTGCGTGAGGGCGATTGCTATCAGGGCAATCTGACCTTTCCGGTTCATGCGGAATGGGGCGGCGATCCGCTGGTGCTGTTCAATGCGCTCGCCGCACGCCAGCCGGTCCGCTACGCGACCTATTGCGATCTCGGCGGCCCGACGGTCCTGTCGCGTTCACCGGAGCTTTTCTTCGAGGTGGATGCGGACGGGTGGATCGAAACCCACCCTATGAAAGGTACCATGCCGCGCGGAGCGACGCCCGAGGAAGACGAGGCAAACCGCACCTTTCTGATGAACGATCCAAAAAACCAGGCGGAAAACCGCATGATCGTCGATCTGCTGCGCAACGACATTTCGCTCATCAGCGAAGTCGGCTCGCTCGACGTGCCTGAGCTTTTCCGGGTTGAATCTTACCCGACGGTACACCAAATGATTAGTCGGGTACGAGCAAGGCTTAAAAGCGATATTCCCCTGCGGTCGCTATTTGCAGCCCTTTTCCCCTGCGGTTCGATTACCGGCGCTCCGAAAATCAGCGCCATGGAAATCCTGCGCAAGCTGGAACCCAACCCACGTGACATTTACTGCGGTTCGCTCGGCTGGATTGAGCCAAGCGGACGAATGCGCTTCAATGTCGCCATCCGCACGATCTCGCTTCTCGACGAAAATCGTGCAATCTTCAATGTCGGGGGCGGCGTGGTTTTCGATTCCACGGCGCAAGCGGAGTATGAGGAATGCCTTCTGAAAGCACGGTTCGCGACGGGGCACAAACCGTCAGTGCGGAACCAGAGTATCAACTGATCGAAACCATGCGATGGGAGCCTCTCTCCGGGGTTCTGCGTCTGCAATTGCATCTGGCGCGACTGGAACAGTCCGCACGCGCGCTTGGTTTCTCTTGCAATATGGACGCCATCCGCCAGCAGATTGAAGAAGCAGGCTCCGGTGACCGCGCCCTGAAACTGCGCCTCACGCTGGCGCCTGACGGCGTTGCCAATGTTGTGGCCTATAATTATGAGCCGCTGCCGCAGCAAACGACGTGGCGCATAGCGATTGCGCGCACCCGCCTCGATCACAACGATCCGCTACTTCGTTACAAGACGACGCGCCGTCAGGCCTATATCGCCGCCCGCGAGGAATATTCTTCTGCGGAAGTGGACGAAGTTATCCTGCTGAATGACCGCGACGAGGTCTGCGAAGGCACCATCACGTCGATTTTCCTCGATATTGGCGGCACGACCTGTGTGACGCCTGCTCTTTCCTGCGGGCTTCTGGACGGCGTTCTGCGGCGCGAGCTTCTGAAGAATGGCGTGGTCTCGGAAGGGACGGTTTCTGTCGGCGATCTCAAAAATGCGCGCAACATTCTGGTCGGAAATTCGTTGCGCGGCATGATCCGCGCCAAGCTGATTGAAGGCTAAATTCCTAAAATGCGTTAAACACGTCTGCATGTCATAGAGGTGTGACGTTTCTTTCTTTGTATGAAGTTGTGTTATCGTTGCGGTTTCAAACATGCCGACGAACGGTAACAGACCGAAACGCCGCAAATTTAAGCGGCTCACACAGAGGAAGAAAATGGCGAAAGCGAAATGGCAAGTCTATAGCGAGATCACCGGCCCCGTAATCATGATCGGCTTTGGGTCGATCGGGCGCGGTACCCTGCCGCTGATAGAACGTCATTTCAAATTCGACAAATCGCGGATGGTCGTGATCGACCCGAGCGAGAAGAACCGCAAGATCCTCGATGACAAGGGCATTCGCTTCGTCAAGCAGGCGATCACCAAGGATAATTACGCGGAAGTGCTGGACCCGTTCCTGAAAGGTGCGGAAGGACAGGCATTTGTCGTCAATCTGTCGGTCGATACCGGATCAGTCGATCTGATGCATTATAGCCGCAAGAACGGCGCGCTTTATATCGACACTGTTGTTGAGCCGTGGCTTGGCTTCTATTTCGACGCCAAGGTGGATAATGCCGCACGCACCAATTATGCGCTGCGCGAAACCCTGCTGGCAGAAAAGCGCAAGCACCCCGGCGGTCCGACCGCCGTCGCATGCTGCGGCGCCAATCCGGGCATGGTGTCGTGGTTCGTCAAGAAAGCGCTTGTCGATCTGGCGACGGAGCTCAAGCTCGACTTCACCGAACCGGCGGCTGATGACCGCAACGGTTGGGCCAAGTTGATGAAAAAGGCTGGCGTGAAGGGCGTGCACGTCGCCGAGCGCGACACGCAACGCGCCAAGGAACCAAAGCCGTTCAACACGTTCTGGAATACATGGTCCGTGGAAGGCTTCATTTCCGAAGGCTTGCAGCCTGCCGAACTCGGCTGGGGCAGCCACGAAAAGCGGAAGCCGAAAAATGCACGCAAGCAGAAGAAGGGCTCGAAGGCTGCGATTTTCCTTGAGCAGCCCGGCGGCAATACGCGCATCCGCACCTGGTGCCCGACGCTTGGCGCGCAATACGGCCTGCTCGTCACCCACAATGAAGCGATTTCGATCTCCGATTACTTCACGGTGCGGGACAAGAAGGGCAAGCTCGATTACCGTCCCACCTGCCATTATGCCTATCATCCAAGCAATGACGCCATTCTCTCGCTGGACGAAATGTTCGGCGCGAGCGGCAAAGCTCAACCCATCCAGCATGTGCTTGAAGAAGCCGAAATCCTCGACGGTTCGGACGAGCTGGGCGTTCTGCTCTATGGTCACGACAAGAATGCCTACTGGTACGGCTCGCAGCTGACTGTCGCGGAAGCACGCAAGCTTGCGCCCTATCAGAACGCAACGGGTCTGCAGGTTTCCTCCGCCGTTCTCGCCGGCATGGTCTGGGCGCTGGAAAACCCGAACAGCGGCATCGTGGAAACCGACGAGATCGACTATCGCCGCTGCCTCGAAGTCCAGATGCAATATCTCGGGCCCGTCAAAGGCTATTACACCGACTGGACGCCGCTTGAAGGTCGCGGACATCTGTTCGAGGAAGACCTCGACACCAAAGACCCATGGCAGTTCCGCAACGTTCTGGTGCGTTGATGAAACAGAGCAAGGCCCGGCATCGACCGGGCCTTTGCATCTGAGCCGTCCGAATGAAATCGATGTGATTTTCCCAGAATGTCCGGTCAATTAAGGCGCATAGCGGCAGACCGCTTTCCCGATCTCGTGGCTTTGCTCAGCGGGCTGCTGATCCTGCCGTGGGTTCTGGGTGTGCCGGGCCACCCAAGCCAGCCTGTGCAGATTGGATGGACGATTGGCCTTGTTTCGATGGTCGTCTATCTGGCCATCTATCAGGCGGCGAAGTCCCTCGCCTCTTATGGAGCCGTCAAAAACAATCCGACGCGCAGCGCCTTAATCAGCCGCGCGACCAAATGGTCGGCGAGCCTGCTTATCTTGATGATGCTTATATCTTTCGGGCTAATCTTCATGGTGTAACGCCGCCAATCACGGTGATCTGCGCGACGATTTTGCATCATTACCAATAAATTAACAGATCCGGCGGCCAATCCTCACATTGGGGACTTGTTTTCGTGTAAGTTTCGATTCATCACAAGTCATTATCCCCATTGGAGAGAGAATGGACATGAAAAGCTTCCGCATCGTTGCCCCACTTGCCGTCATGTCGCTTGTGCTGGCGGCTTGCGAAACGACCGGACCGGTCGGCGGCAATGTCCCAACTGTCTCCCGCGCACCAAGCGGCATCGAAGGCAGCTGGGTCGATCCGAACGGCATCGTATCGTCGTTCAACGGCGGCATTTTCGAAACCCGCACCACCGACACCAACGAACGGCTGGCAGAAGGCAACTACCGCTATCAGTCGCCGCAGCTCGTTGAAATCGACATGCGCTCGATCGTGCGCGGCACCTCTTCCAAGGTCAATTGCGCTCTGGTTTCGCAAAACCAGCTGAACTGCACCTCTTCGGCAGGCTCGCGCTTCTCGCTGAACCGCCGCGCAACCAGCTAAAAGCGACATTAGAGCGGTTCCGGTTAAAACAGAATCGTGGAACCGCTCTATCTATTTGTTTTGACGCATTATCCTACGCGAAACCGCTACGCACTTTTGCTGGAAATGCTCTAACATCCATTCAAGTTCAAGCGGCGCGGGCTATGCTCGCGCCGCTTGAATTTTTTGTTGTCTGTAATTGTCAGGATTGCAATTTGTCGTTTTTTCTGGCCTTTGCTTCCTACGCATTTCCCGCGTAAAACCGTTTCACACTTTTGCTGGAAATGCTCTATTTTCCAGCGGGATAGGAGTCGGCTCATGAGCAAGATTGACACAGTGCACCAGAACCCAAATCAGTCCGCGCAAGCGAAACTGCCCAAAGTCGGGGTTCTGCTGGTCAATCTGGGAACGCCGGACGGCACGAGTTACGCCCCGATGCGGCGCTATCTTGCCGAGTTTCTGTCTGACCGCCGCGTGATCGAGTGGTCGCGCCTGTTCTGGTATCCGATTCTCTACGGCATCGTGCTCAACACGCGCCCCAAGCGTTCCGGCAAGCTTTACGACCGCATCTGGAACCATGAAAAGAATGAATCACCGCTGCGCACCTATACCCGCGCGCAGGGTGAAAAGTTGGCAACCGCACTCGCAGACATTCCCAATGTGGTCGTGGACTGGGCGATGCGCTATGGCCAGCCGTCCATCGAAAGCGTGACTGACCGACTGCTGCAACAGGGCTGCGAGCGCATAGTCGTGTTCCCGCTCTACCCGCAATATTCGGCCACCACGACCGCGACGGTGAATGACAAGTTTTTCGAAGCGCTGATGAAAAAGCGTTTCATGCCTGCAAGTCGCACCATTCCGTCTTACGAGACGGAGCCGGTCTATATCGAAGCGCTTGCACGCTCCATTGAAAGCCATCTCGCAACGCTTTCCTTCAAGCCGGAAGTGATCCTCGCTTCCTATCATGGCATTCCGAAAAGCTATTCAGACAAGGGTGATCCCTATCGCGAACAATGCCTGGAGACCTCGCGCCTTCTGCGCATCCGGCTCGGCATGGACGAAAACCAATTCCGCTCCACTTTCCAGTCCCGTTTCGGACCCGAGGAATGGCTCCAGCCCTACACGGACGAGACCGTGGAAAATCTGGCGAAACAGGGCGTCAAATCCGTCGCGGTGCTCAATCCGGGGTTTGTCGTCGACTGCCTGGAAACGGTTGACGAGATCGGCAATGAAGCCGCCCATCTTTTCCATGAAAACGGCGGCGAGAATTTCAGCCACATCCCTTGCCTCAACGACAGTGAAGAAGGCATGAAGGTCATCGAAACGATGGTACGGCGCGAATTGCTGGGATGGGTGTAATATATGGGAATAGGGGAATAAGGCAGTAAGGGAACAGGTTTTCATACTCCCTTATTCCCCTACTCACCTATTCCCCTAACGGATGAGGGTTAGACAATGACAGGTTTCGACATCACGCTGCTTATTCTGGCTGCGCTGGTTCTGGCGACACTCTTTGCGGGCATCAAGACGGTGCCGCAGGGTTTCAACTATACGGTGGAACGTTTCGGCCGCTATACGCGTACGCTCAATCCGGGCTTGAATCTGATCGTCCCGTTCTTCGACCGCATCGGCGCCCGCCTCAATATGATGGAGCAGGTGCTGGATGTCCCGACGCAGGAAGTCATTACCCGCGACAACGCCATTGTCGGTGTCGACGGCGTTGCCTTCTATCAGGTGCTGAACGCCGCGCAGGCTGCCTATCAGGTCGCCAACCTGCAATATGCGATCCTCAACCTCACCATGACCAATATCCGCACGGTCATGGGTTC
Organism: Brucella sp. 22210; assembly: GCF_052045675.1. Classification (NCBI taxonomy): domain Bacteria; kingdom Pseudomonadati; phylum Pseudomonadota; class Alphaproteobacteria; order Hyphomicrobiales; family Brucellaceae; genus Brucella; species Brucella sp. 22210. Next base: position 38,076 of record NZ_JBQEPD010000008.1, on the reverse strand, counting down.
GATGGATCTTGATGAATTGCTCTCCAACCGCGATGCGATCAATGATCGCCTGCTGCGTGTCGTTGACGAAGCCGCCCATCCATGGGGCATCAAAATGACCCGCGTAGAGATCAAGGACATCAATCCGCCGGCAGATATTGTCACCTCGATGGCCCGCCAGATGAAGGCGGAGCGCGACAAGCGCGCGCAGGTTCTGGAAGCCGAAGGCGACCGCAATGCGCAAATTCTGCGCGCAGAGGGCCAGAAGCAGTCGCAGATTCTCGAAGCCGAGGGCAAGCTGGAAGCCGCAAAGCGCGAAGCAGAAGCCCGCGAGCGTCTGGCCGAGGCCGAAGCCAAGGCAACGACACTGGTGTCGGATGCCGTTTCCAACGGCAATGTGCAGGCGCTCAATTACTTCGTGGCGCAGAAATACACCGAAGCGCTTAGCAATATTGCCAGCGCCAAGAACCAGAAGGTCGTGCTGATGCCGCTGGAGGCAAGCTCGCTTATCGGTTCGCTCGGCGGTATTGGCGCAATCGCGCGGGAAGTGTTCGGCGACGGCAACAAGCCTGTCGATCCGACACCGCCATCGCCGGGCCTGTCGCGTCCGCGTAGCGTTCCCCCGACCAACCGCAGCTAAAGCAAGGACGGAGCGCCATGATTATCGAACTTCTGTCCGGACTTGGCATCTATAGCTGGCTGGTTCTTGGACTGGCCCTGCTCATTCTGGAAATTCTGGCGCCCGGCATTTTCTTCATCTGGTTCGGCCTTGCGGCACTGGTGACCGGAGGCATTGCTTTCCTCCTGTCATCGACCACCGGCTTCGGCTGGCAGTTCCAACTGGTTGTCTTTCTGGTTCTGGCGGTCATTTTCGCACTGGCGGGCCGCCGCTTCTTCGGCTCGAAGAGTGAAAATCAGGATGAACCTCTGCTCAACCGGCGCGGTGAACAACTCGTCGGCCAGCGCACGACACTGACCGAGCCTATTATCAATGGGCGCGGACGCATTCGCATCAACGATACGACATGGCGCGTGAAAGGACCGGACCTGCCCACAGGAACAGAAGTTCGTGTCGTGGCCTTCGATCCGGTTTCGCTGGAGATAGAAGTGGCGGTTTAGGGGAATAGGGGAATAGGGGAATAGGGGAATAGGGGAATAGCGTGCACGGCACCCGTTTCAAGTAAACTGAAACATACTCCCTTACTGCCTTATTCACCTACTCCCTTAATCAGGCTGCCCCAATCCGCAGCAGATCGTGGAAGTGCACGAGGCCGACAGGGCGGTTGTCCTCGACCACAATCAATGCGCCGATATGGTTCTCGTTGATGGCGTTGAGCGCGGCAGTCGCCAGCATATTCTGGTCCACCGTCTTGGGCTTGCGGGTCATGATGTCATCAACCGCCAGTTCCGCAAGACTGCGATGCAGATTACGCGAAATATCGCCGTCTGTGACGATACCGGCCAATGCGCCGCCGTCATCAACCACGACCACGCAGCCGAAACTCTTTTGCGCCAGCACTTTCATTGCGTCCACCATCGCTGTGCCAACCGGCACCAGCGGAATGCGGTCGCCGCGATGCATGATATCGCGGATATGGATAAGGCTCGCGCCCAGCGAACCGCCGGGATGGAAAGTCTTGAAATCGCTCGGCGTAAAGCCGCGGGCTTCCAGAAGCGCTATCGCCAGTGCATCGCCGATAGCGAGTTGCAGCATGGTCGATGTCGTGGGTGCCAGACCATGTGGGCAGGCTTCCGCCGCCTTAGGCAGTATAAGCGCGATATTGGCCGCGCGACCAAGCGCCGAATCTTCGCGTGAGGTTATCGCAATCAGCGGAATGCCGAAGCGCTGCGAATAATTGACGACGCCTTTCAGTTCCGCTGTTTCACCAGACCAGGAAATCGCCAGAATCACGTCGTCGCGGTCGATCATGCCAAGATCGCCGTGATTGGCTTCCGCCGAATGCACGAAAAACGCAGCCGTTCCCGTCGAGGCAAAAGTGGCAGCAAGCTTCGCGCCGATATGGCCGCTCTTGCCGACGCCGGTGACGACCAGACGCCCCTTGGCGGCAATGATCTGATTCACAGCCTCCGTGAAAGGGCCGGACAAGCCGTTGCCAAGCGCTTCTTCGAGCGCGGCGAGGCCTTCGTTTTCGGTTCTAATGGTCCGGAGCGCCGAAGCGATGGCCGCTTCCGCACCCGTTGAAATCTGGGTCTGAACGAGCTTTTCCATGGCCGAAAGCGTTAGCCTCTTCGCTGTCCGTTGTCCAAGCTTTTATTGCCGATAAATAATTGCTTTCGCTCGGCAACGTGGGCAATGGCAACCAAGAATTAACCATGTGCCTTTACCGTTCATCTACCACGTTGCAACGGTTTGAAATCACATATGCCATTTGCCATGCCCCTATCCGGCGGTTCGACGCCCATTGCCCGCAGGCTGAGAAGCCTGTTTCTGGCGGGTGCGGCGATGGCTATCATCCCTTCCCTCTCGCATGCTCAGGACACCTATCTTCGCGGCAGTGTTCCGGAAGACGTGCTTTCTGCCTCTTCACCGGATACGCTCGCGACGCGGGGGCTCGCCGCACCGGGCCGTTCCGATAGTACTGCCGCCGCCAGCAGCGATGACGGTTCCGACGCATTTTATGCACCAACACAAGACAATGCCGCTGCGGCCGATAATCAGCAGCAAGCGGCCCCGGTTGCGCAAACACAGGATCAGCAAGCCCTCCAACCCGACACCATGCGCGTCGGCGCGATAACCAGTGAAGCGGATAGCGATAGCGGGCGCGTACAGCGTGAAAACACGCGTCAGGCACCGGAACAGGGTCGCGGCCCGGCACAAGAGGCAGATCCATTTGCGCCGGTCGGCATGCGCGCCGGATCGTTCGTGTTGCGCCCGTCGCTTGAACAAGGCATCCGTGCAACATCGAATGGCGACAATAGCCCAACCGGCTCCAGTTCGGTCCTGTCGGAAACCACGCTGCGCCTCAATGCGCAATCCGACTGGGCGCGGCATCAGGCGACGCTCGATGCATCAGGCACGTTGAGCAAATCGATTTCCGGTCAGGATGTGAGCGAACCGCAGATCGACATTCAGGGCAATCTGCGCCTTGATCTGACGGATCAGACCACGGTCAATACCGGCGCAGGTTACAGGCTGCGGCGTGAAAGCGCCTCCAATCCGAATGGCGTTGTCGGCGCCCTGAAGCGTCCGCTGGTTCACACATTTAACGGCAGCCTTGGCGTCGAGCACGATACGGGGCTTGTTTTCGGTCGTGCGACCGCCCGCGTCGAACACGATATGTATGGCGATGCAGAACTGTCGTCTGGCGGCACTGTCAGCCAGAAGGACCGCGACAATACCTATGCCAGCATCACGCTGCGCGGTGGTTTCTCCATGTCGCAAGCTCTCAAGCCCTTTGCCGAAGTCGAACTTGGCAAGCGCATTTTCGACGAGCGTATGGATAGCAATGGTTATGAACGCAGCGGTTCGCAATTTGCGCTGCGTGGCGGCCTGATGGTGGATATGGGTGAAAAACTGAACGGCGAGTTTGCCGCCGGTTATATGCGCGCCACCAGCGACGATGACCGGCTTGGCGCGGTCAGTGGGCCGTCGATCAACGCCGCGCTCAACTGGTCGCCATTGCGCGGAACCGATGTGCGGCTCTATTCACAAACCACCGTGGATATGTCCACCACGCCGGGCATTGCCGGATCGCTGCTACAATTTGCGAGCCTTGACGTCACGCATCGCATCCGGTCAGACCTCAGCCTCAATGGCAGGCTCGACGCACTGGTTCGCGCCAACAAGGATGGCACCGGCACAGATTATACGCTGGGCGCACAAATCGGCGCGACATACTGGATCAACCGTTTCGTGGAGATTGATGCGCGCCTGCGTCATGAATTCCTGACGAGCCAGATCTCGGAGCGCGAGTATAAATCCAACAGCATTTATCTCGGCGTGAAAGTGCAGCGCTAAACGCTATTTGCTTTTACGCATTATCCAACGCAAAACCGCTTCGCACTTTTGCTGGAAATGCTCTGGATGCAAAAAAACCGCCCTCATCACTGAAGGCGGTTTTTGATTTTCAGTCAGCGATCTCAGGCAGGCTTGATCGTTTCCAGCAATTCGCTGATCGAGACTTCCACCGACGGGCGGATATCCTTGCGCCACAGGGCGAAAGCGACATTGGCCTCGATAAAGCCAGCCTTGGAACCGCAGTCGAAAGTGCGGCCCTGATAGTCGAAGCCGTAGAATTTCTGCGCATCAGCCAGCTTCAGCATGGCGTCGGTGAGCTGGATTTCGTTGCCAGCGCCCTTTTCCTGCTTGCTGAGAAGCTCGAAGATTTCCGGCTGCAGAATATAGCGACCGTTGATGTAAAGATTGGACGGAGCGGTGCCCTTGGCGGGCTTTTCGACCATCTGGGTGATCTCGAAGCCGGAGCCGATTGCATTGCCCTTGCCGACGATGCCGTATTTATGCGCCTCTTCCGGGTCGCATTCCTGCACCGCGATGACATTGCCGCCGGTCTTTTCGTAAAGCTCGACCATTTCGGCCAGACAGCCCTTCTTCGACTGCATCACCATGTCCGGCAGCAGAAGCGCGAATGGCTCGTCGCCGACCAGCTCGCGGGCACACCAGACGGCGTGACCGAGGCCCAACGGAACTTGCTGGCGGGTAAAGCTCGTCGTGCCCGGCTGCGGCTGCAAATCCTGAAGATGATCAAGCTCGGCCTTCTTGCCGCGTTCGGCAAGTGTGGCATACAACTCAACCTGCGCATCGAAATAATCTTCGATGACGGCCTTGTTGCGTCCGGTGACGAAAATCAGATGTTCGATGCCAGCCTCACGCGCCTCATCGACCACATACTGGATGACGGGCTTGTCTACGACCGTCAGCATTTCCTTTGGAATGGATTTGGTGGCGGGAAGGAACCGGGTGCCGAGACCGGCAACAGGGAAAACGGCTTTGCGGATTTTGCGGATCGAACTCATTCGTCTCCTCGATTTTCACTAACGCTACTTTGCTATCAAAGCATTGAAGCAACTGAATTTCAAATAAGGCTATTTCATTAAAGAACGACGAAATTACACAAGTCATACCATCACATTAAATGACCCATTCTTAATGTTGCTTGATTCAAAAATTTTTCCAATTTTCCGGCAATTTTTCCCTTCCACTCTCCATGGTAAACCAAATGCTAACCGACAGGGTTTAATTTGAACGTTCAACTGGTCGATGTCCAATTTTACACTGCCAAATTTCAATGGTGGATGGTATTAGTTAGCGTATGCAATCTGAACCGAGCGGCATCGACATTCTTAAGACACGCGCCGGAAATAAAAAATATTCCGGCATGAAGACGATTGCAGAAGGGAAACACAGAATGCTGCGATTTCCATTCACACTGGGACAGACGCTGAAGCTCAAGGCAACCGCGACGGTTGCTGTTGCGGTGCTGGCATCCGCCCTCTCGACCGGTTCGGCCTTTGCCGATGCAAAATTTCGCCAATGGGTGGCGAGCTTCCGTCCGGTCGCCATCAACGCCGGTGTTTCGCCGTCGACCTTCGACCGCGCGTTTCGCGGTGTCGACGCGCCCGATCCCGTCGTGCTGGAAAAAGCCCGTTATCAGCCGGAATTCACCGAGCCTGTCTGGAACTACATCGACAACCGTGTGAACGAGGATTCCACCGGCGTCGGCCAGAACATGGCGCGTAAATGGGGTCCGTGGCTGCAACGCATTGAACAGCGTTTCTCGGTTGATCGGAATATTCTGCTAGCCATCTGGTCGATGGAAAGCAATTACGGCGAGATTCTCAAGCGCGACGACGTGATGCGCGATGCGGTTCGTTCCCTCGCAACGCTGGCTTATGCCGATCCGAAGCGCGCCAAATATGGGCGCACGCAGCTGATCGCCGCGATGAAAATTCTCCAGACTGGCGACATTGATCGCGGACACCTGTCCGGCTCGTGGGCCGGCGCCCTTGGCCACACGCAGTTCATCCCGACCAGCTATCAGGCTTATGCGGTCGATATGGACGGCAATGGCAAGCGCGACATCTGGAATTCCATTCCCGATGCGCTGGGCACTGCGGCCAATCTCCTGCATCGCAACGGCTGGCAGCCGGGCCGGACATGGGGTTATGAAGTAGTGCTTCCGGCTGGCGGCAAATTCCCGTCCGGTTCGCTGAGCGTGGCCGAATGGCAGAAGCGCGGCGTCGTGCGCGCCAATGGACGTGCATTCCCCGACCCGAGCGAAAAAGTAACGCTGAAGGTGCCGGATGGACGTCAGGGTCCGGCCTTCCTGATGACCAAGAACTTCTTCGTCATCAAGCGCTATAACAATGCCGACAAATACGCGCTGGCTGTTGGCCTCCTCGCAGACCGCATCAGCGGTTATCAGGGGCTTCGTCAGGACTGGAACCGTCCCTTTACGCCGATCACCATGAACGAGCGTCAGGAATTGCAGACGCATCTCAAGGCGCTCGGCTATTATGACGGCAATATTGATGGCAAGATCGGTTCAACGTCCCGCAAGGCCATCGAGGCGTTCCAGCAGCGCAACGGTTTGCAGCCGGATGGACACCCAAGCAAGGAAGTTCTGTCTGTTCTGCGTCGCCGTTAAGACAACAGGCTGATTTATCGGAGCGCGTTTCCCATGAAGCGCGCTCCATTTTATTTTTGCGGCCGACCGGGTTACTGTGGCTTTGCAACGAAAGCGGAATGGATGCGCAAACCTCGGATTGCAGGCAATATGTTGAAAGCTGCCAGTGTCATGCTGGCGGCATTTGCGCTGCTGCTTTCCGGTCTGGCCAGCGCTTCGGCACAGGATCGCCCGCGCACGCTTTTCGATTTGCTGTTCGGTTCGCGGCAACCCCAGCGCCAATATGAACAACCCCAGCCCCAGCAAAGCCGGCCAAAGCCGAAACGCGCGCCCAAGACAACATCGCCCGTCTCACGCAAGCCCGCTCCGGAACCAGCCGCGCCCGCAGTGCCTGTGGTGGAGAAAAGCCCGGATGCGAAGAAGGTTCTGGTTGTTGGTGACTTCATTGGCAGCGGATTGGCCGAAGGCCTTGATGTGGCCTTTGCATCCGACCCGGACCTGACAGTTGCGAGCCGTATCAATGGGTCATCCGGTTTCGTGCGCGACGACCATTTCAACTGGCCGGACAATATCGGCAAGATACTGGACGAAGAAAAACCTGCCGCAGTTGTTGTGATGATCGGCTCCAACGACCGTCAGGCGATCACGACCAACGGTGCAAGCCTCGCAGCCCGCTCGCCGGAATGGACCGCCGAATATCAGAAGCGCGTGACGCAGTTCGTCAAGGTGATCAGCGACCGCCACTATCCGCTCGTCTGGGTGGGGCAGCCTTCCTTCCGTCCGAAAGGCATGTCACAAGATATGCTGGCGTTGAATGAAATCTACCGCAACACCACGGAAAAGGCTGGCGGCAAGTTTGCCGATGTCTGGGATGGCTTCATCGACGAGGACGGCAATTTCACCCAGACCGGCTTCGACATTAACGGCCAGACAGCGCGCCTGCGCGGGAATGACGGCATCAACATCACTTCGGCGGGCAAGCGCAAGCTCGCCTTCTATGCCGAAAAGCCGCTGCGCGCTTATCTGGGCGGCGGAAAGGAAGAAGGCCAGCCCCTGCCAGCCGCCGGAGCGCAAGACCCTTCCAAGCCAGTTGACCGGATCGCGCCTGTCAGCCTGCGTGACATCAACAAGGATGATAGCGGTGTTCTGCTCGGCGGCAATCTTGGCGTCCGGCCACAGACGCCACGTCCGGCACCAGTCGAGAAGAAGCCCGCTCCCGGTCGGGCCGACGACTTTTCGTGGCCTCGACCAAGCGCAACCCCCTAACTGATAGCCCGCTACTAGATATATCAATCATATATTAGCGCTATTATTAGTGGTTTCCCCGTCAAATCTTAGCCTAATTATTATATTCCGCGCTGTTCCCATCACCGTTCTCATCGTTTATCAGAAAACACCGTTCGCCTGACCCGGCGGACAATCGCGGATGCGATTTACCGGCATCTGCCTGATAAAAAGAGGCGTTTGAATGAACATCGCATCCAAACCTTCTGTCGATTCCGATCGGGAGGAGGATACTCACCTTGCGCGCAATCTATCCAACAGACACCTGCAGCTGATCGCTATTGGCGGTGCCATCGGCACCGGCCTTTTCATGGGCTCGGGCAAGACCATTTCGCTGGCTGGCCCGTCGATCCTGCTCGTCTATGCGGTGATCGGCTTCATGCTGTTCTTCGTGATGCGCGCGCTCGGCGAAATTCTGCTCTCCAACCTCGAATATCGTTCCTTCGCGGATTTTGCCGGCGACTATCTCGGCCCTTGGGCGCAGTTCTTCACCGGCTGGACGTACTGGCTCTGCTGGATTGTGACGGGCGTGGCTGACGTGGTGGCCGTGTCGGGCTATGTGTCGTTCTGGTTTCCGGAACTGGCGCTCTGGATCCCTGCACTCGGGCTGATCTTCACGCTTCTGGCGCTCAATCTGCCCACCGTGCGTAATTTCGGTGAAATCGAATTCTGGTTCGCCCTGATCAAGATCGTCGCCATCGTCGGGCTGATCATTGCCGGTGTGTATATGCTCTCAACCGGCTTTACCCTGCCCAACGGCAGCCAGGCATCGGTCGCGCATTTGTGGAACCATGGCGGTTTCTTCCCCAACGGTTTCCTCGGCTTTGTGGCCGGTTTCCAGATCGCCGTCTTCGCCTTTGTGGGCATCGAACTGGTCGGTACCGCCGCCGCCGAAACCAAGGATCCGGTGCGCAATCTGCCGAAGGCAATCAACTCCATCCCGATCCGCGTGGTGCTGTTCTATCTCGGCGCGCTGTTTGTGATCATCACCGTGATCCCGTGGGATCAGGTCGATCCAAGCTCCAGCCCGTTCGTCGCCATGTTCTCGCTGGCCGGTCTCGGTATTGCCGCCCATGTGGTCAATTTCGTCGTGCTGACCTCGGCAACGTCGAGCGCGAATTCCGGCATCTACTCGACCTCGCGCATGATCTATGGCCTTGCCACTTCGAAGCTGGCACCGAAGGCGCTTGGTAAGCTGAATAACCGTAAGGTGCCGGTCAACGCGCTGTTCTTCTCATGCATCTTCCTGCTGGCAGGCGTGGTTCTGCTTTATGCGGGCCAGAGCATCATTGAAGCCTTCACAATTGTCACGACGATCTCGGCCCTGCTTTTCATCTTCATCTGGTCGATCATTCTGGCGTCTTATCTGCAATATCGCCGCAAGCGCCCCGATCTGCATGAACAGTCCACGTTCAAAATGCCGGGTGGACGTGCCGCCGTCGTCATGGTCTTCGCCTTCTTCGCCTTCATTCTGTGGGCGCTGGCGCAAGAGCCGGACACCGCAGCGGCCCTGAAGGTCACGCCATTCTGGTTCGTGTTCCTTGCCATCGCCTATCTGGTGATGAAGTCACGGCGCAGCGAAAGCTAAACCGCCAACAGACACAAAAAAGCCCGGAGGAAACTCCGGGCTTTTCAGTTTTAATCTCTTATCTCTTAACGCGGTAGAACCGAGCTACCCATCAGATCAGCATCGATGGCATGTGCTGCCTGACGGCCTTCGCGGATCGCCCAGACGACCAGCGACTGACCACGGCGCACATCGCCTGCGGCATAGAGCTTGTCGACATTGGTGCGATAGTCCTGCTCATTGGCCTTGACCGACTTGGAGCCGCGACGATCGGTTGCGACGTCGAGCTTGTCGCCCAGTTCCTTGACCACACTGTCTTCGCCCGGACCGGCAAAGCCGATGGCGATGAATGCAAGATCAGCCTTGATGAAGAATTCCGAACCGGCAATCGGCTTGCGCTTTTCATCGACCTGACAGCACTTCACATGGGTCAGGCGGCCTTCTTCGCCGATGAATTCCAGTGTTGCGACCTGAAACTCACGCGCAGCACCCTCAGCCTGGCTGGAAGAGGTGCGCATCTTGGTGGCCCAGTAAGGCCAGACGCTCAGCTTGTCTTCCTTTTCCGGCGGCTGCGGACGAATATCAAGCTGCGTAACGTTCACCGCACCCTGACGGAAGGCGGTGCCCACGCAGTCCGATGCGGTATCGCCGCCGCCGACCACGACGACATGCTTGCCGCCAGCAAGAATCGGAGCCGAAACCCAGGCGACGGATTCGATGTTCTCGCGGCCAACGCGACGATTCTGCTGCACCAGATAAGGCATGGCGTCGAAAACGCCTTCCAGATCGGCGCCGGGAATGCCTGCCGGACGCGGGCTTTCGGAGCCGCCGCTGTAAAGCACGGCATCATAGGTATCGAGAAGACCGCGCAGCGGCTTGTCGACACCGATATTCACGCCGCACAGGAAGCGGACGCCCTCACCTTCCATCTGCGCCACGCGGCGGTCGATGTGGTGCTTTTCCATCTTGAAGTCAGGAATGCCGTAACGCAGCAGACCGCCCGGGCGGCTTTCGCGCTCATAGACATCGACCATGTGACCGGCACGCGCCAGCTGCTGTGCAGCAGCAAGGCCAGCCGGGCCGGAGCCGATGATCGCAACCGACTTGCCAGTCTTGTTGGCGGCGGGCTGCGGCACGATGTAACCCAGCTCAAAAGCCTTGTCGCCCAGAGCCTGCTCGACCGTCTTGATCGCAACCGGCGTATCTTCGAGGTTCAGCGTGCAGGCTTCCTCGCAAGGCGCCGGGCAGACGCGACCGGTGAATTCCGGGAAATTATTCGTCAGATGCAGGTTGCGGATCGCCTGATCCCAATTGTCGTTATAGACAAGATCATTCCAGTCCGGGATCTGGTTGTGCACCGGGCAGCCCGTCGGTCCATGGCAGAACGGAATGCCGCAATCCATGCAGCGCGCAGCCTGCTTCTGCACTTCACCATCCGTCATTGGAATGGTGAACTCGCGGAAGTGGCGGATACGATCCGACGCGGGCTGGTACTTTGCTACCTGCCGGTCGATCTCTAGAAAACCAGTTACCTTACCCATTCTTCTACTCCCCTCGGCCTGAGACCAGCGCATGGTCTGCTTTGCCGGAAGTTGCCCTGTCCGCCGCGTCATTCTTGAACGCGCAGGCATGTCAGAGCGTTGTTATCTCTTCATGTGGCGAAGGGAGCCCGACCCGAAGGTCGGGCTCCGCTTGTCAGGATCACTCAGCCGCGACACCGATCTGCATGCGCTCCATCTCTTCAAGAGCGCGACGGTATTCGACCGGCATGACCTTCACGAATTTGGGACGATAGCTCTCCCAATTGTCGAGAATATCCTTCGCCCGTGTCGAGCCTGTGTAATGCAGGTGGTTGGCGATCAACTGCACCAGACGTTCCTCATCATGATGGGTCATATTGGCCGAAACGTCCACACGGCCCTTATGCATGAGGTCACCGCCATGGTGATGCAGCTTTTCGAGAATGTCGTCTTCTTCCGGAACCGGCTCCAGTTCGACCATTGCCATGTTGCAGCGCTGGGCGAAATCGCCTTCCTCGTCAAGCACATAGGCGACACCGCCCGACATGCCCGCCGCGAAATTGCGCCCCGTCTGACCGATAACCACAACGACACCGCCGGTCATGTATTCGCAACCGTGATCGCCCACGCCTTCGACAACCGTGACTGCGCCGGAGTTGCGAACGGCGAAACGCTCGCCTGCAACGCCGCGGAAGTAGCACTCGCCTTCAAGCGCGCCGTAGAGCACCGTATTGCCGACGATGATAGAATCTTCGGCGACGATACGCGTATCTTCCGGCGGGCGGATAACGATGCGGCCACCCGAAAGACCCTTGCCGACATAGTCGTTGCCATCGCCGATCAGCTCGAACGAAATGCCGCGCGCCAGGAATGCGCCGAAGGACTGGCCAGCCGTGCCGCGAAGCGTAACGGCGATGGTTTCATCCGGCAGGCCCTTGTGACGGAACCGCTTGGCAACTTCACCCGACAGCATGGCACCGGCAGAACGGTCGACATTCTTGATGCCGATGTCGATCTTGACCGGCTTGCGTTCTTCGAGCGCAGGCATGGCTTCAGCGATCAGCTTACGGTCGAGAACGTCCTCAATCGGATGATGCTGACGCTCGGTCCAGTAGATCTCGTGCTTCTCAGCCTCAGGCTTGTAGAAGATGCGGCTGAAATCGAGACCCTTGGCCTTCCAATGGTCGATCATCGTCTGCTTTTCCAGAAGCTCGGTCTCGCCGATGATCTGTTCCAGCTTGGTGAAGCCCATTGAAGCCAGCAGCGCACGCACTTCTTCCGCCAGATAGAAGAAGAAATTGATGACGTGTTCCGGCGTGCCTTTGAAGCGCTTGCGCAGAACCGGGTCCTGCGTCGCCACGCCCACCGGGCAGGTGTTGAGATGGCACTTGCGCATCATGATGCAGCCGGCAGCAATCAGCGGAGCCGTCGAGAAACCGAATTCGTCGGCCCCCAGCAGCGCACCAATCACCACGTCGCGACCGGTCCGCAGACCGCCATCGACCTGCAAGGCGATGCGGGAGCGAAGCCCGTTCAGCACCAGCGTCTGGTGAGTTTCGGCAAGGCCGATTTCCCACGGACTACCGGCATGCTTCAGCGAGGTGAGCGGCGAAGCGCCCGTGCCGCCATCATAACCCGATACAGTGATGTGGTCGGCGCGTGCCTTGGCAACACCGGCGGCAACCGTGCCGACACCCACTTCCGACACCAGCTTGACCGAAATATCGGCAGCCGGATTGACATTCTTCAGGTCGTAGATCAGCTGTGCCAGATCTTCGATCGAGTAGATGTCATGGTGCGGCGGCGGCGAAATGAGGCCAACGCCCGGGGTCGAGTGACGGGTTTTCGCGATGGTCGCATCAACCTTGTGACCCGGCAGCTGGCCGCCTTCGCCGGGCTTTGCACCCTGCGCAACCTTGATCTGGATCAGATCGGAGTTGACGAGATATTCCGTCGTGACACCGAAACGGCCCGATGCAACCTGCTTGATCGCAGAACGTTCCGGGTTCGGCGTGCCATCCGGCAGCGGATAGAAGCGATCCGGCTCTTCGCCACCTTCGCCCGTGTTCGACTTGCCTCCAATGGCGTTCATCGCCCGCGCCAGCGTGGTATGCGCCTCACGGCTGATCGAGCCGAAGGACATGGCACCGGTCGAGAAGCGCTTGACGATATCGACCGCCGGTTCAACTTCATCGATGGAAACCGGCTTGAGACCGCGATCTTCAGCAAAGCGAATATCGAACAGGCCGCGAATGGTCTTGGCCTGCGCCGACTTGGAGTCGAGCATGCTCGTATATTCAGTGAACGTATCCGGGTTCGAGGTGCGCACTGCATGCTGCAGCTTGGCAACTGCGTCCGGCGACCACAGATGTGCTTCACCGCGCATGCGGTAGGCATATTCACCGCCGACTTCGAGCGAGGTCAGCAGAACCGGGTCGTTACCGAAGGCATCGGTGTGACGGCGCACGGTTTCTTCCGCGATTTCGTCCAGTCCAACACCTTCGATGCTGGTGGCCGTGCCGAAGAAGAACTTGTCAACGAAGCTCGACTGCAAGCCGACAGCGTCGAAAATCTGCGCGCCGCAATAGGACTGATAGGTCGAGATGCCCATCTTGGACATGACCTTGAGAATGCCCTTGCCGATCGACTTGATGTAGCGCTTGACCACTTCATATTCGTCGACTTCCGGCGGGAATTCGCGGCGGCGATGCATGTCGAGCAGCGTATCGAAGGCGAGATACGGGTTAATCGCTTCGGCGCCATAACCTGCGAGGCAGGCAAAATGGTGCACCTCGCGCGGTTCACCCGATTCGACCACGAGGCCGACCGAAGTCCGCAGACCCTTGCGGATCAGATGGTGATGCACGGCAGCCGTCGCCAGCAGAGCCGGGATCGGAATGCGGTCCGGACCAACCTGACGGTCGGACAGGATGACAATGTTGTAGCCGCCATGAACAGCCGCTTCGGCACGGTCGCACAGACGTTCGATGGCGCCATGCATGCCAGCTGCGCCCTCACCCGTATTATAGGTGATGTCGAGCGTCTTGGTGTCGAAACGATCTTCCGTGTGACCGATGGAGCGGATCTTTTCCAGATCGCCATTGGTCAGGATCGGCTGGCGCACTTCCAGACGCTTGCGGCGCGAATTGCCAATAAGGTCGAAAATGTTCGGGCGCGGACCGATGAATGAGACAAGGCTCATCACCAGTTCTTCACGGATCGGATCAATCGGCGGGTTGGTGACCTGCGCGAAGTTCTGCTTGAAATAGGTGAACAGCATCTTCGACTTGTCGGACATGGCCGAAATCGGCGTATCCGTACCCATCGAACCGATAGCTTCCTGACCAGTGGTCGCCATCGGGGACATCAGAAGCTTGGTATCTTCCTGACTGTAACCGAAGGCCTGCTGGCGGTCGAGCAAGCTCACATCCTTGCGCAGCGCACGCGGTTCGACCGGGCTGAGGTCTTCCAGAATGAGCTGGGTGTTGCCAAGCCACTGCTTGTAGGGATGCTTCTGCGCGATCTGCGACTTGATTTCCTCGTCGGAAACGATGCGGCCCTCTTCCATATCGATGAGCAGCATGCGGCCCGGCTGAAGACGCCACTTCTTGACGACCTTCTTTTCTTCCACCGGCAGAACGCCAGCTTCCGAAGCCAGGATGACGAAATCATCGTCAGTCACAATGTAGCGGGCCGGACGCAGGCCGTTACGGTCCAGCGTGGCGCCGATCTGGCGACCGTCGGTGAAGGCCACGGCGGCAGGACCGTCCCATGGCTCCATCAGGGCAGCGTGATATTCGTAGAATGCCCGGCGATCATCCGACATCAGCTTGTTGCCGGACCATGCTTCGGGGATCAGCATCATCATCGCATGAGCGAGGCTGTAGCCACCCTGATGCAGGAATTCCAGCGCATTGTCGAAGCAGGCCGTATCCGACTGGCCTTCGTAGGAAATAGGCCACAGCTTGGAAATGTCGTTGCCGAACAGTTCCGAGTCGACCGAAGCCTGGCGCGCCGCCATCCAGTTCACATTGCCGCGCAGCGTGTTGATTTCGCCGTTATGCGCGACCATGCGGTAAGGGTGAGCCAGCCGCCAGGACGGGAACGTGTTGGTCGAAAAACGCTGGTGAACGAGAGCCACCGCGCTTTCGAAGCGCGGATCGCGCAGATCCTGATAATAAGCACCAACCTGATAAGCCAGGAACATGCCCTTATAGACAACCGTGCGCGCCGACATGGAAACGACGTAGAAGCCGTTATCGTCGCCATCGTTTTCCTGATAGATGCGGTTGGAAATGACCTTGCGCAGCACGAACAGGCGGCGCTCGAACTCATCGTCGGTTTCCAGCATCGGGTTGCGGCCGATGAAGACCTGAACATGGAAAGGTTCGGTCGCGGCGATATCCGGAGCCTTCGACAGGGACGCGTTGTCGACCGGCACTTCACGGAAGCCGATGAACTGCTGGCCTTCGGCAGCGATCACTTCCTTGACAATTTCTTCGGCATGGGCGCGCAGCTGGGCGTCGCGCGGCATGAACAGATAGCCCACGCCATAATGGCCCGGCTGCGGCAGGTCGATACCCTGACGCGCCATTTCCTCGCGGAAAAAGCGATCTGGAATCTGCACGAGGATGCCTGCGCCGTCGCCCATCAGCGGATCAGCGCCAACGGCGCCGCGATGGGTGAGGTTTTCCAGCATCTTGAGGCCATTTTCCACGACCTCATGCGACTTCTTGCCCTTCATATGGGCAATAAAGCCAACGCCGCACGCATCGTGTTCGTTGCGCGGATCGTAGAGACCTTGAGCTGGCGGGACACCCGCCGCCTTAGTTTTTCGCGTCGTTCGGGTGGAAGCGGTCGTCGCAGCTTTGACCGTTCCGTTCTGTACGTTGTGAGAAACCACATTCGATACAGATGGCGTCAAATGCGTCATCGTCATTCCCTCCGTTTGGCCCTCTTCATGAGGCGCGCGATCAGTATATACCGAGATGGTGACAACCATCTCGCTGGTGCATTCATTCTATGGAAAGCCTTATCGACAAGGCGTTGGACGAGGTTCCAGGCAAATGGCAGAGCCAAGCGGGCAAAGCCGGTGCGAGGAACGATGTTTAGCGCCTTATTCTCATCAGGCTCGGACAGACAACACTCAGCCCGCCAGATAAAGGCGCACTCGAATCTCCCCTGTCACAGTCGGAGCGCCAGTGACCGTCAAGCCATTGGCCTGCCAGCACAGCGCTTTTATTTCTGAAACCGACGGCACGGTTCTATGCGTGTTTTCCGCCTGCATCAGCTTTTAATTGGACAGCATTGCTGTCCTAATTACGTATGACAGAATTCAAATTGCCTCACAAGATGGAAACGCAATTTTTCTCAGCCACTTCCGTAATAAAATGTCGCATGTGCATACCATTGAGACTTTTAATTACGTATAGCGCCGATTGCGTCAGTTTGGCGCGGTTCTAAGACAACGCACAAAGCATAGAAAAGTGACAGGCAGCGTCGGTTTTTTCACCATTTTCGGTATTATCGCCTTTCTCAACTCCGGTTATAGACAATCGACAGCAGCTATCGCTGCACATACTGGAATCGTTGCGAGTGGAGACAGCCGTGCATTTTGCTTCAGACAACTGGGCGGGCGCCCATCCGAAAATCGCCGAAAGCCTTTCGCTGCATGCAGCCGGTTTTGCCGCCGCCTATGGCGCAAGCGAACTCGACAAGCGCGTTGAGCAGCGCTTCAACGAAGTGTTCGAGCGTGAAGTGGCCGTCTTCTTCGTCGGCACCGGAACGGCTGCCAACTCGCTGGCGCTGGCAAGCGTCAACCGCCCGGGCGGCGTTTCGCTGGTGCACCGTGAAGCACATGTCATAGAAGATGAATGCGGCGCGCCCGAATATTTCACCGGCGGCGCACGTCTTCACCCTATTGACGGCGCGCTCGGTCGTATCGACCCTGAACTGCTCAAGCGGGAATTGAAGCGCTTCAACCCGGCTTTCGTCCATGCCGGACAGCCAATGGCTGTCAGCATCACGCAGGCTACGGAAGTCGGCACGCTCTATCAACCGCAACAAATCGCCACCATTTCCAAAATCTGCCGCGATGCCGGTCTGCCCTTGCATATGGATGGCGCACGTTTCGCCAATGCTCTGGTCACGCTCGGCCTGACACCCGCCGAAATGACATGGAAACAAGGCGTCGATATCGTCTCCTTCGGCGGCACCAAGAATGGCTGCTGGTGCGCGGAAGCGCTGGTCTTCATGGACCCGGCGCGCGCAAAGGATCTGCCGTTCATTCGCAAGCGCGCAGCACAGCTTTTTTCCAAGACCAGCTTTGTGGCAGCCCAGTTCGACGCCTATCTGCAAGACGATCTGTGGCTGGAACTTGCACGTCATTCCAATGCGCTGGCAACCCGCCTTGCAGGCCACGTCAACGCGTCCAGCCAGATGCGCCTTGCCTGGAAGCCGGAAGCCAATGAAGTTTTCGCCATCATGAAACAGTCGGTCTATGACCGCCTGCGCAATGCCGGAGCGATCTTCTACGACTGGAACCCGCCGCATTCGGAAGAAAACCGCATCAGTGAGGGCGAAATATTCGCCCGCTTCGTGACCAGCTTCGCCAACACGGAAGAAGATGTGGACCGGTTCGGCGACATGATCGCTTAAACACAAAAAGGCGGCGCTTTGCAGCGCCGCCTTTCTTATTTCTATAGGCTTATCCGCACTTAGTGCATTTCCAGCAAAAGTGCGAAGCGGTTTTGCGTAGGATAATGCAAACAAACACTTAGTGCGCGGTTTTGGCTTCGATCTGCTGAGCGCTGTCGGAACCAGCCTTGGCGACTTCGATCTTGCGCGGTTTCATCTGTTCAGGAATCTCGCGCTTGAGGTCGATGTGCAGGAGGCCATTCTTGAGGCTCGCACCGGCGACTTCAACAAAATCGGCAAGCTGGAAGCGGCGCTCGAAAGCACGCGAAGCTATACCGCGATAAAGCACTTCACCGATATCGGATGCATTTTCGTCAGCCTTCTGACCCTTCACGGTCAGCTGGTTGCGATGGGCTTCGATTTCGAGTTCGCTTTCGGAAAAGCCCGCAACGGCCATGGTGATGCGATAGGTGTTCTCACCCGTGCGCTCAATATTATAGGGCGGATAGGACTGGGTGCCCTCCGGCGAAGCGAGCGAATCAAGCATGGTGAAAAGCCGGTCGAAACCAACCGTGGAACGATAAAGCGGGGAAAAATCTACGTGACGCATGTGTTAGCCCTCCTTCAGAGCGACATGATGCATGGTTTGGCATAACCCCTTTCGAAAACCGCTCTGCGGTTTCAGGATCATGCATGGCGGCGAAACTCCCTTAATGGCGAATTCCTTGGTGCCGGCGGCCCCTTTTTGGCGACCGCAAAACTCATTTGGGAATGGCTGTTTTGCTTTTCAAGACCGTTCTCAAACAACAATCTCTCTGACTTTGCCTACACGGCATGTCACTTCGCGTAACAACTCCTGATCCATAGGATCCTACATTTTTGGGAGCAAATCCACAGTGAACCCAAAATGAACATCATCTTCCGCGAGCGTTCATCTGCTTGGGGCTAATAAATGTCCCGTCATGCCTGTCGCTCGACAGGTTTTATTAAGGATCACGGTTATGAAAAAAGCTGTTCTCGCTTTTGCCGCACTTGCCACTGTCGCTACCGGCTTTGCGACCCCTTCCCTCGCTGACAGCTCGGGTTTGCGCGTCCAGGTTCAGTATTACGACAACAATGATGGTTATCGCCCACGCCCGCCTCGCCCGGATGCTCCGCCTCCGCCGCCCGGCTATGGTCGCCCGGATCGCCGCCCCGACTGGGGGAATCGCGATACGCTGCGCCCACGTGAAGTCACCCGTATGCTGGAACGCCGCGGCTATGCAGTCGGCGACATGCGCCGGGATCGCGACACCTATATGGTCCGCGCCACACGTCCGAATGGTCGCCGCGTCATCGTTATGGTCGATGCCTTCTCCGGCCGTATCGTCGGCGAACGCCGCCCCGGCGGCTACTAAAAGTTTGAGAAGTCGGAACGTCTGGCCGCAACGTCCCTTGCACCTGACGATCCTTTGGCCGGAAGTTCGCTCTAATTCTTTGAGTCAGCGTATCGTACTTTCCAAAAATCGTTTTCGATTTTTGGGCCGATACGCTGGCGAACTTCCGGTTACTTTTTATCATTACTTCGCGCATAATACTCGAGACGATCAGGGCATTATCATTCGGGAAAGGCTGCGCAACGGATGTCGGAACTACTGTTCGAAACCGATGCGAGTCCGATTCCGCATGGCATAAGGTCGGGCTTTTTCACAAGCCATTCCGACCATCCCGACCGAACCCTGCGCTACAGCATCCTGAAGCCCGAAACAGGCCCGGTGCGCGGCACCGTCATCGTGCTGCAAGGCAGAAACGAATTCATCGAAAAATATTTCGAAACGATGAGCGAGCTGACGGCGCGGGGCTTTGTTGCCGCCACCTTCGACTGGCGCGGCCAGGGCGGCTCTCACCGGTTGCTGCGAGACAGGCTTCGCGGCTATGTCCGCAGTTTCGACGACTATCAGGAAGATCTCGACCATTTTCTAACCGATACCGTTCTGCCCGACTGTCCCCCGCCTTTCTATATTCTCGGCCATTCTTCCGGCGCTATGGTGGCATTGGCCTCGATGGGCAGTCTCTCGTCCCGCATCACGCGCATGGTGCTGTGTGCGCCCTTCATGGGGCTTGCCACGCAGAAACTAAGCGACGACGTCGTGCGCCGTTTGGCCGCCACGCTGCGGCGCGTCGGGCTTGGAACACTCTATGCTTCCGGCGGAAAAAGGCTGACCGCACGCCCCTTTGCCGGAAACCCGCTGACCAGCGATCCAGCACGTTTTATGCGCAATACGGAAATCACGCGCCTCTTCCCTGATCTGGCACTAGGCGGACCGACAGTGCGCTGGGTGTGGGGTGCGCTTGAAACGGCGCGCCGTATCAATCAGCCAGACTTTTATGAGGAAAGCCCCAGCGTGCCTGTGCTGATCATTGCAGCAGGCGACGAACGCGTTGTCTCAACGCCGGTGCTTGAGCGCTTTGCTGCGCGCACGCGCAATGTTTCACTGATTACGATCGACGGCGGACGCCACGAATTGTTGCAGGAAGCCGATTTTTATCGCGAACAGCTCTGGGCCGCCTTCGACGCCTTCATTCCCGGATCGTCAGATGTTGAAATCATGCCGGAAACCATCGAGCCGGAGTTCTCCGGCGTCTGACAAGCAGCGATGGGGAACCAGCCGAACACGCCGATTCCCCGGAGAGATTTACCCGTTCAGCAAATCGAGCGCGGCCTTGTGCAGTTCCGGCGTTGCGGCTGCAACAATATCGCCAGCCTCTTCGGCAGGGCCGCCATCGCGACGGGTGATCACGCCACCGGCCTGCTCAATGATCGGGATGAGCGCGACGATATCGTAAGGCTGCAAGCCAGCCTCAACGACAATATCGACATAACCGCCTGCAAGCATCGCAAAAGCGTAGCAATCGACACCATAGCGCGAGAGGCGCACGGCACTTTCAAGCCGGTCAAACCCTTTGCGGTTATCTCCTTTGAACATCGCTGGCGTCGTCGTGAACAGCGTCGCATCTGCCAAGGTGGCTCCCTTGCGCACAGAGAGACGGCGCGGCTCATCACCATCGCCTTCGCGCAGCAAATAGGAGCCCTCGCCGTCGCTATAGAACAGCTCTCCTGTAAACGGCTGTGACATCATCCCGGCGCGTGCATCACCATCGACCGTCAGGCCGACCAGCGTGCCCCAGACCGGCAGACCGGATATAAAGGCGCGGGTGCCGTCTATGGGGTCGATAACCCAGACATGGCTGCGGTCGGTATTTTCCGGGCCGTATTCCTCACCCAGAATGCCGTGTTCCGGATAACGATGCCCAATGACGGCACGAATCGCCCGCTCCGCCGCACGGTCCGCTTCGGTAACAGGGTCGAATCCGACACTGTATTTGTTGTCCACCTCGTTCAACTGACGAAAGCGCGGCAAAGTTTCAGCCGCTGCTGCCGCTGCCACTTCGGAAAAAAATGCCTTGTCGATGAGCAACCCTATTCTCCTGTTTCCAAGACATGGCTGCAACTTGTGCATCCATGCTAATTTTGCTCAATTATTGAGCAAGAAAAAATTCGCCCAAAAAAGATGCGCATTTTCTTGACGCAACCAGCTTTAGCGCGTAGCTTAAAGACTAGACAGGCCTTCCTGTCGATGCCTTTCGGGGCATTTCCTCCCTAGTCTTTGGCCGCGTTCGTATCGTACGAGCGCGGTTCTTTTTATCTGCATGCCGACTTGGATTGCCTAGACTTACCATAGGCTTGTCGCATTTGTGCGACGCCGCGCCCGCATCTCATTCGGCAGCGAGCGGCGGTGCGATAAACAGATCATCCGGCAAGGATGTGAGATCACTCAGGAACTGATGCAGATCGCCACATAATGTATCGAAGCCCGCAAGCTTGTGCAGCGATTGCTCGTTTACATAGAGACTGCGATTAATCTCGATCTGCAAGGCATGGCACGCAACAGCAGGTCGACCGTAATGCTCGGTGATGAAACCGCCCGCATAGGGCTTGTTATGCGCAACCGTGTAACCGAGATCCCGCAACAGCTCGATAGCCGCCTGCGTGAGGCGCTCGCTGCACGAACGACCGAACCGGTCACCGATAATGAAATCAGGACGCGAAGCCACTTCTCCCGGACGCACACCGCCCGGCATGGAGTGGCAATCGATCAGAACCGCATAACCGAACTGCTGGCGGGTCGATTGCAGCAAGCCTTCAAGCGTACGGTGATAGGGCTTGTAGAGATCTTCAATGCGGTAGAAGGCCTCGGCAAGCGGGATTCGCCCGGCATAGATCATCTGCCCTTCGCCCACCAGACGCGGCACAGTGCCCAGCCCACCGGCGACCCGTGCCGACTGGCTGTTGGTGAAAGGCGGCAGCGTTTCGGTGAACATGCGCGGATCAAGTTCATAGGCTTCACGATTCACATCGAGAAATGCGCGCGGGAAATGCGCCTTGAGCAAGGGCGCACCGAGTCGGACGGCGGAAGCGAACAACTCGTCGACATAACAATCTTCCGAATGGCGGATGCTGAGACTGTCGAGACGGGATAATTCCAGAAAAGATTGCGGATAATAGCGACCACTGTGCGGCGAGTTGAATACGAACGGAATTCGCTGCTCTGCCGGAGCATTCACCTCGAAAGGCGGTATCAGGCTGAAATCACGCTCCAAACTCATATTTTGATCCGTTTATGCATGTCATCTTTGCGGTGGCTGGACACAGCACGCCGCCGGGCTCGACAAATTACGTCAACCGCTGCGCCGGTGCAAATACCAACGATTGCCGCCGAATTCGATCATGAACCGAAAACTGCGGCAATCCCGTCACAAATGACAGGTTGTTGCCAAATGCATGCCATAACAATTAACATTCGCGCGAGCATTCATTTCATATTTACCAAAGAAGCGTTTTCTAGAGTGGAAAATTGAATCGTTCACGCTGCCCGAGCACTGGAGCGAACGATGGGAAATTCGGACGGACCAATGAAAAGAATTCTTCTTGCTGAAGACGACAACGATATGCGCCGCTTCCTCGTGAAGGCACTTGAAAAGGCGGGCTATCACGTAACACACTTCGACAATGGCGCCAGCGCCTATGAACGACTGCAGGAAGAGCCGTTCTCACTGCTGCTGACCGACATCGTGATGCCGGAAATGGACGGCATCGAACTCGCGCGACGCGCCACGGAAATCGATCCCGACCTGAAAATAATGTTCATCACGGGATTCGCTGCCGTTGCTTTGAACCCTGATTCTGACGCCCCGCGTGACGCAAAAGTGCTTTCCAAGCCATTCCACCTGCGCGACCTGGTGAACGAAATCGAAAAAATGTTGATCGCCGCCTAAGGCGATCACCAACCAAGTCGCGGTTTTCCGGGCTTTTGAAAAGTCTTCAACAAAAAGACGAAAAAACTTCAAAAAAGGCCATTGACGGGCGCAACGCGATATGGTGTATGCGGCACATCGAATGGGCGTATAGCTCAGCGGGAGAGCACTACATTGACATTGTAGGGGTCACAGGTTCAATCCCTGTTACGCCCACCATTCGATCCTCCACTTAGCGCTTACACAAACCATATCAAACACTTAGACTGATAGATGGCTTTTCAGATTCCCTCACCAGTCACTCAGATTATCCAGTGTTTTTACTGAGAAGCCCGAAACGGTTTCCTCATCATTTGGCCGCGAATCGCTTCTAATACTCTTGCCCTGCGGACGGAACGTTGCCGCCCGCAAGCCGAGCCCTGCCTTTATGGTATCGTGTAAAACCATATGACTGGTGCTACGATCAGTGCCGCCAATACGATCCAGGCCACCCGCCAGCCAAGGCTCTTTGTTCCAAGAAATGCTGTCACGACGATCGCCGCTGCTACCATCACGGTAACCGGCCAATAGATCGACATGATAACGAGAATGGTAACCCACCAAGGAAATGAAATCATGTCGCGCTTGTAGCCAGCGACAATTGCATCGGCAAGGGATGGGCACGCTCCGTGTCTGACGGAGCGACATTTATAAGCCTAATAAATGCGCGCTAAAACGGGCGCTTACGTCCCGCCTTTTTCGCTGTTCTTCTTCTTTTTATCTTCATCATAATGGAACTTGATGGCGAAGAACATGGCCGCGCCTAACACGAGAACCTTGAACGCGATCAAGAATACCGGAATCCATTCCATTTTTTGAATATTTCCATACTGCTATCGATGGTGGGGTGCATTAGCACAATCTGTCCGCTTCAACAGTTCATTTTATTTAATCATGACACTCAAACTGCTTAGCTCGCTACCTATCCTGCTGACGTGCAGCTGAATATATCGCTTTGTTAAGAGAGTTGACCGCCTCATCAGGAACCGGCGACTGGCTATCTCGTTCATTATTGCGGCGGGCGCCAAACGAATAATGGATAACTGCCATGTACAGGTTTTCGGCAATCGCAGCAGTGATCGTAACAGCCCTTGTGTCCACCGTCCCGGCACAAGCGCAAAGCATCGAAATCGGACCAAACGGCATTCAGGTCAATCCGGATGATGACCGCAGAATGCATCGTGATCGCCGTGATTACGGCGAAACAATCAGCGAGCGTCGAGCAGCAAGAATTGCGCGCAACGAAGGCATGGATGAGGTGGAAAGCGTTTCCAGACGCCGAAATGTTTACGTGGTCAGAGGCATAGATCGAGACGACAATGATATGCGCGTCGTCATCGATAGCCGCAGTGGAGAAGTGCTCGAAGTGCGGTGAATTTGCGCTGCCTCGCAGCCAAACCCACCCGGTATCGCCAGTATCAAGTAGAATCGAAGAGCCGTCCCTCGCCCTGCAATTGCCGGAGAGGGGCGGAAAACTCTGCTGAAAAGCCTTCTGGATTGAAGTCCGACTTGACTTCACCCGAACCCAGAAGCCCCATTCTGATCAGCTTCGAACCAAATCCGGACTTTTGCGGTTTTATAACAGTCGGACCATCAATCTCATTCCAGAAAAGCGTCAGGGTCGGCTCGTTCTGGCCTTTCGATACCTTCGCCTGGAACTGGACATGGCCGCTATCGTTGGAAAGCGCCCCATATTTGATCGCATTGGTGGTCAGTTCGTGAATAAGCAGCGAAAGCGTGGACGCCCCTTTCGGACCGATCATGATATCCCTGCCTTCAAACTGGACCCGGTCGCTTACCGCCAGCGCATTTGTAATGCCGTTTACGATCTCCTGCAGCGAACCTTCAGAACTCTTCCCAAGCCGAAGCACATCATGTGCATTCCCCAGCGCGAAAAGCCGTCGGGTAAATGTATGGATCACATCGTCATCAGCATTGTTATTGAAGGTCTGGCTCGCAATCGCGGAAACAACACTAAAAGTATTCTTTATCCGATGCGCAAGCTCCGCATTCAGGATCCTGGCATGCTTTTCGGATTCTACCTTGGACGTTGTCTCGATTACAGTGTCGATCATCCCGGCAACACGCCCTTTTTCATCAAAAATCGGGCTGTAGCAGAATGTAAAATAGCATTGTTCGGAATAACCGTGGCGATCTATCACCAGCGGGAAGTCTTCAATAAATGTCGCTTCTCCCACGTAAGCGCGCTCAATCATCGGCAACAGCTCACCCCAGACTTCCGCCCAGATATCGCGGAAGGAAGCGCCCATGCAGTTCTCTTTCTCGCCGAGAATCTGCCGAAAAGCATCATTATAGATCGTCGTATACTCAGGTCCCCAGACAATTGCTTTTGGGAACTGTGAGGCGAGCATCATTTGCACCGCGGTAACGAGCGGCGCTGGCCAACTGTTCGGCTCCCCAATCGGATTTTTACTCCAATCCAGATTTCTTATCTCATCGGCCGACCGTCCGCGTGCATGCAGGAAAAGCACCGCACTATCCATTATTTTTTCCATATTTATGAGGAAGTTACCGAGGCGGGCATCGATCTTAGATTCGTCGCATCACGTATTAAAAGCTATTCCAGTTGCCTCTAATATGTCAAACGGCACTTCAGATCGAAACAGTCAGAACAACCGCTCATGAACTCTGAAAAACTCGTTGCCTCAATCGTTGTACTCGGAGGCGTTATTCTCCTGACGGCGCTCGGTATACGCCTATACGACACCTATCACGGTATCGATCCCACATGGGGCAACACCCATATCGGCGTTCAACCCAGACTGGACGATTGAACGTAACGGCCAACGCCGCCGCCCTCCATGACGCCATGTGATTTGTTGCTCGGAACGAACGCAGGGCAATTTCGTTTATCTTCCTCGGGGGAGCTACAGCAACGGATACCAGCTCACGTTTGCGCTGATACTCTTCTCAAAAGCCTCAAGCGCGGAAAAAACAACAGGCACGAAACGGGCGGCAGCGGCAGTAGCATGGAGGAATGCTATGATTGAGAATGGTTTTGAGGTCCGGCAAGAAGCCGACAACACCTGGTCCGTTTTCGATAAGTTCAGCGGCGAAGTCGTCGTGATTGACGGACATGTTCAAGCGCACTTGACCGAGGCAGGAGCCAGAGAGGCGCTTGATTTGTTGATCCGCAAATACATGGTCCGCCACCATGAGGATGGCAGCGGGCGACTGCCTTAAACAGCGGAGGGAGGAAAGTATGAGCAGCGAACTTGAAAAGCAGCTGGAGATCGAAGAGCTTGCGAAACAACTGTTTGAGCACGAAAATCCAGACCCTGATTTGGACTGGGATGCTGCCATTGGCAAAATCGTCAGCGGCGCAAGCGTCGGCGGCGGTGTGCCGGACGAAGTGAAAGAGAAATACCGGACCAGAGCTGCGCAAATTCTTAGAGACCGCGCAGAAGGTAACGATCGCTAAGCGGGGCAGTAAGAGTAAGTCAAACACTTGGCCGCGTTATGTTGTGCCGATCACCACATAACGCCCGTTTTCCGCTTCTCTCAAGATTGCTATCGCAGATTTACTGTCATTGCGATGATGTTTTCAACATATGCGCGCAGCGTCCTTGCTTATCCCTGCAAATGCGAAACGAATTTCGTATTCTGGTAAGCATCCAGAGCATCCGCTCCACCTTCGGTTCCGTAGCCGGAATCGTTGATGCCGCCGAAGGGCACTTCTGGCAGTGCCAGACCGTAATGGTTAATAGTGATCATTCCACTACGAACGGATGAAGATATCTTCGCTGCATTGGCCGATGATCCAGTAAATGCATAAGCCGCAAGACCATAATTGAGCCTATTGGCTTCTAACAAAGCGTCGTCGAGTGACTGGAAGCTGTTGAGAAGTGCCACCGGACCAAACGGCTCTTCGTTCATGATTGCCGCATCACGCGGCACATCCGCAAGGATCGTCGGCTCAAAGAAATTGCCACGATTGCCAATGCGTTCGCCGCCCGTAACCACTGTAGCCTTATTTTCCTTTGCATCACCGATCAATCGCTCCATGGCGTTGACCCGGCGCGCATTGACCAACGGCCCCATTGTCGTCTCGGCATCCAGACCGTCTCCGACTTTCAACGAACGGGCGTAAGTTGAAAGACCTTCGATAACCTGATCGTAGACCGGTTCTTCAATCAAAAACCGAGTGGGTGCGATGCAAATCTGCCCTGCATTTCTAAACTTGGCCGCAGCTGCCACTTTGATTGCCCGCTCCACGTCGGCGTCAGCCATGATGACAACAGGCGCATGTCCGCCAAGCTCCATCGTAGCCCGCTTTATATGCAAGCCGCTCAGCGCTGCAAGCTGTTTCCCCACCTGTGTCGAACCGGTGAACGACACTTTCTTAATTACCGAATGAGGGATGAGGTAAGACGAAATCTCTGCCGGATCGCCATAAACGAGATTGATAACACCATCAGGCAAACCAGCATCCGCAAAGGCGCGCACCAACTCAGCCGGTGCTGCCGGCGTGTCTTCAGCAGCTTTCAAAGTTATGGAGCAGCCAGCCGCCAAAGCCGCAGATATTTTGCGAACCGACTGGTTGATTGGAAAGTTCCAAGGAGTAAACGCAGCCACTGGGCCAACTGGCTCTTTGACTTCCGATTGCATCACATTCGCAAAACGCGGGGGGACGATGCGCCCATAGCTGCGCCGCGCTTCTTCCGCAAACCAATCGATCAGGTCACCGGCCGCAGCAGCCTCGGCACGCGCTTCCGCCAAGGGCTTGCCCTGCTCAATCGTGAGCAAGCGCGCAATGCTCTCGCCGCGTGTCCGAAAAATATCTGCAGCTTTACGCAGCATCTTATAACGATCAAAAGCCGACACCTTGCGCCAAATCTCAAAGCCGCGCTCGGCTGCCGCCAAAGCATCGTCGAGATCGGTCGTCGTGGCTTTTGCAATATGTCCGATCACGTCATTGGTCGCCGGGTTCAAAACGTCAATCGTCTCGCCGGAAGTACCATCCCGCCATGTTCCATCAATGAACAGTTTGATGTCGGAATAGTCTAGCTGAGTGTTGTTCATCACCCTCTCCTCAAACTGTTGCCTGATATTGATGAATGACACCGGATTCTATCAATTCGGCCAGCTTAGTTTTGTCGAATTGGAGTACGTCCTCCAGAATGGAGGCACTATCTTCGCCCAGCATCGGCGGCGCCTTATAGGAAGCGTGCTTCTGTGCTTCCAGCCCTTGTGCGGGACGTACGAGAGAGACCGAACCCAGATGTGGGCTTTCCAATGTTTGCACCACATTTCGCGCCACGACATTAGGGCTTTCGAAGGCTTCTGGAACTGTCTTCACCTGGCCCGCAGGCACGCCCATCCTGAGACATTCACTCATCCAATATTCGCGCGTTTGGGTGCGGAAGCGCTCCGCCATCGGCGGTATCAGTTCAGAACGATTGAGCGCTCGCCCACTTGCCGTCTTGAAACGATCGTCCGCTGCGAGTTCTGGCAGGCCAATGATTTTTTCACAGAGGATTGCAAACTGGCGGTCGTTACCGACAGCGAGGGCAAAAGCGCCATCGGAACACTCGAAAATCTGATAGGGCACCACAGTTGGATGGGCGTTGCCAAAGCGCTTAGGAACGTGTCCGCCATTCAGATGTGCACTACCGACATTGATCAGCGTATTGAGCGCACATTCAAAGAGAGAAATATCTACGAACTGCCCAAGACCCGTGGTCTTGCGCTGGTAAAGCGCTGCCAGAATAGATTGTGTACCAACCATACCCGCTACGATATCTGTCATCGCCACACCAATGCGCATTGGCTCGCCATCGGTTTGTCCGGTGATCGACATCAGGCCGCTTTCAGCCTGAACCACAAAGTCATAGCCGGGGCGACGTGCTTCCGGGCCGGTTTGGCCATAGCCGGATATCGAGCAATAGATGAGCCCGGGATTGAGCGCCTTTAAAGTCGCGTAATCAATTTTCAGACGTTCGACAGTTCCCGCACGAAAGTTCTCGACCACAACATCCGCCTGCTTGGCCAGTTCATAAATTATATCGAGGCCTTCTGGCGACTTCAGATCGAGCGCCAGGCTTTTCTTGCCGCGGTTAGCACAGAGAAAATAGGTACTTGCTCCTTTATAATTGGGAACCGACCAAGCGCGCGTATCATCACCGCCTTGAATATTCTCGATTTTCCAGACCTCTGCTCCAAGATCAGCAAGGCTCATCGTGGTCCAGGGACCGGCAAGAACGCGGGAAAGATCAAGAACCTTTATTCCAGCCAGCGGAAGGGCGGAGTTGTTATTGCCCATAACAGGAACCTCAAGTTCGTTCATTATTTTCAAGGTCACGCGTCCTTCTCAAACATCCGCGATAAGCGGCACCTGATAGTCAAAATTAGTCACGGGAATTACTGAGGTGATCGCCATTCCTGCGGGAAGTGACACGCGACCGCGTGTCCGCCTCCCTGAAGCTGCAATTCCGGCCTGACTTCCGCGCAGATCGCTTCCGCCCTGAAACAGCGGGTTCTGAACGGGCAACCGGATGGGGGATTGATCGGGCTCGGTACATCTCCCTTGAGCAGAATTTGCTGCCGCTTCCGCTCAATGACCGGATCGGCAAGCGGAACCGCCGACATCAAAGCCTGCGTGTAAGGGTGCAGCGGTCGGTTATAGAGTTCTCCAGCCGGAGCCTTCTCAACGATCCGCCCAAGATACATCACTGCAACCGTGTGCGAGATATGCCGCACGACTGACAGATCATGCGCAATGAAGATGTAGGACGTGCCGAACTCTGCCTGAATTTCCTGCAAGAGATTCAGCACCCCAGCCTGCACCGAAACGTCGAGCGCCGAGACCGGCTCATCGAGCACCATAACCTGCGGATTAAGCGCCAAGGCGCGTGCGATCACGACACGTTGCCGCTGGCCGCCTGACAGCTCATGCGGATAACGCTTGCCATGCTCCGGGTTGAGACGGACAAGTCGCAGCATTTCCTGGACACGCTCTTTACGCTGCTGTTGTGAAAGATCACTGATACGAAGCGGCTCGGCGATGCTTTCTTCGATGCGCATACGCGGATGAAGTGAAGCAAACGGGTCCTGAAACACGAATTGCAGGTGCTTGCGTGCAGCCCGCATTTCTTTCGGCGAGAACTGCGCCACGTTCTGTCCCTGAAACAGAACCTCTCCGCTCGTCGGCTCGATCAGCCTGAGCAGGCAACGCCCGAGTGTGGATTTTCCGCAGCCGGATTCACCGACCAGACCAAGCGTCTCACCCTTAGCCAGATCAAACGAAATATCATCGACCGCCTTAACCTCAGCCACATCACGTTGAAAGATCGTGCCGCCTTTGATCGGAAATGATTTGCGAAGATTGCGGACCGAAAGAGCGGCATCCGACACGGAGGATGGAGCTGTTTGCGATGAAAAACTCTGGTTCATAGCGCGGCCTCGTTACTGACCGGAATGTCGGCCTTTCGTTGATATGCAGGCAGACTGTCGGCAAAGTGGCACGCCGATATGTGGCGTCCGAATTGCTGATATGTGGGAGCCGTTGTCTTACAAATTTCCTGTGCATGTGCGCATCGCGGATGAAACGCACATCCTTTGGGGAAAGCACCCAGAACAGGCGGCGCACCATCAATGGAATAGAGTTTGCCGCCACTATCATTCAGTGTCGGGATCGAAGCGATCAGCCCGCGCGTATATGGATGACGAGGATTGTCAAAAAGTTCAAAGACATCCGCTTCCTCGACTACCTCACCGGCATAGACAACGGCAACGCGGTCGGCATGTCCCGCAAGGACACCAAGATCGTGAGTGATGAGAATAAGCCCAAGACCGAGTTTATTCTGCAAGTCTCGCAATACTGCCATGATCTGCGCCTGAACCGTGACATCAAGTGCCGTGGTAGGTTCGTCCGCAATCAGTAGGTCTGGATCATTAGCGACAGCCATGGCGATCATGACACGCTGCCGCATCCCACCTGAAAACTCATGTGGATACTGTTTCACACGCTGATCAGGTTGCGGAATGGAGACTAGCTCCAGCAACTCGATCGCCCGCGTCATAGCGGCTTTCCGATTGAGTTTTTTTTGATGAAGCTGCAAGGCTTCTATCAACTGATCGCCAACCTTCATCACCGGATTGAGAGAAGACAGCGGGTCCTGAAAAATCATCGCAATTTTCGAGCCGCGAAGGCTCCGCATTTCGCGCCGCGATTTACCAACCAGTTCTTCGCCCTGAAATGTAACCGAACCTGAAACCTTGGCATTGGGCGGCGTCAAGCCGATTGAGGCCAGCATCCCGATAGACTTGCCGGAACCAGACTCGCCAACGATACCCAGAACTTCGCGCCGTTTGAGTTCGAGATTGATACCTCTGACCGCGTCAAGCACCACACCATCGCGGCCAAAGCCGACACGCAGGTTTTCAACTCGGAAGAGACTGGCGTTCTCATTTGGATTTGTCATGTTGTTCTCCAATCACTTCGAACGCGGGTCGAAATAGTCGCGAAGACCATCGCCGATGAAATTGAAACCAAGAACGATCGTCAAGATTGCAAGGCCGGGACCCATGGCTATCCACCAGTTGTAGAAATAGACTGCGCCTTCGGCGATCATGGAGCCCCATTCTGGCGTGGGTGGTGTTGCACCAAGGCCGATAAAGCTGAGCGATGCGGCAAGCAAAATGACCTGCCCCAAATCCATCGTCGCGCTGATCAATATGGGGGTCCAGCAGAGCGGCAGAATGTGCTTGAAGAGAACACGGGAGCTGCTGGCGCCAGATGCTATTGCCGCCTCCATATGCTCCCGCTCGCGCACTTCCAGCACCTGCGCCCGCATGAGGCGCGTATAGACAGGCCACCAAACAATGACCATGGCTATCGCAGCATTTTCGAGTCCGGGGCCGAGTGATGCAGCAACAGCCATTGCGAGAAGCATCGGAGGAAATGACAGCGTAATATCGACGAGCCGCATGATCGCCGAGCCAATCAAGCCGCCCTTATAGCCTGAGATAGCACCGGCCAGAGCACCAATGATAACCGCACTCACCACCACTACAAGGGCAATTGGCAGCGAATGCTTGGCTCCATAAAGCGTGCGCGTCAAGACATCGCGTCCCAGAGCATCGGTTCCAAGCCAGTGCGACCAGCTTGGCGCCTGCAAGCGTCGTCCAACCATATCGAGCGGATCGTAGGGCGTCATGTGAGGCGCAAAGAATGTCGCGATGATCCAAAACGCTACGACTATCATCCCGATTGCGACCGGCAGGGTGAACCAGCGGGGTATTCTGAATTTAAGCTGACGCGATGAGGTGTTTACTACTGCAACCATCTGCTTTCCCCTAACCCAAGCGTACGCGGGGATTGGCGAGAACATAGGCGACGTCGGTGAGCAGGTTCGTCACCAGGAACATCACACCGCCGACGATGGTGACACCAATGATAGCTGGGAAATCGAGCGAGCGTGCAGCCTCGACTGCATAAGAGCCCATACCCGGCCAAGCGAAGATCGTTTCAGTCAGCACTGCGCCCGTGATGAGATACGCAAACGAATAACTGATGACGGTCAGAACCGGGACAAGAATGTTGCGCAGGGCATGGCGGAACACTACGCGGAGTTCACCAGCACCTTTGGCGCGTGCAGTGAGGATAAACTCACGCCCGATCACATCAAGCATATTGGCGCGAACAAGACGCGAAATCGTACCCGCCACGGTCCAGCCAAGCACTGTTGCCGGAAGAATCAGATGAGCGAGTGCATTTTTGAATGCTGTGAAATCTCCCGCCAGAAAACTATCGATTGTCATAAAGCCCGTAACTGCAACAGGTGGCGCCATGCGCGGATCCAACCGGCCCGGCCCCGGCAGTAGTTCAAACTGCACCGAGAAGACAAATAGAACGGCGAGCCCCAACCAGAAGACCGGTAGGGAAGAGCCCAACAGTGCAAAAAGCCGCGCCACGTGATCGATGGCGCTGTCACGATAATAAGCCGCCAGAATACCGAGCAGAATACCAACAACAGAGCCTAGAACCATTGCCGACAAAACCAGCTCCATGGTGGCTGGTAACCGGGTCATCAGGTCTGTGCTTACCGGGCGCTTTGTGACAAACGAAGTGCCCATATCACCCGACAGCAGATTCTTCAGATAGATGATATAGCGCTCTGGGAGACTGCGATCGAGGCCCCATTTTGCTTTCGCCGCAGCGACAACTTCGGGATTATTCATCTGCTGCTCGGCAACAATAGATGTAAGCGGGTCGCCCTTGGTGATTGTTGTGAGCGCAAAGGCCATAGTTACGATGCCCAGTACCAAAAATGGCATCGCAATGAGGCGCTTGAAGAGATAATTTGACATGCACGGTTCCCATTCTGGAAATCTGGCGCGGTTTTTGGTGCGTCCTTGCACATAGTATTGACAAGCAAATTTGACGCCGTCAATATAATTGGAATTAAATTTCATTTTCCAATGTGATATTCCTTTGAACTGAAACCGAGCACGCCCAGGAGACAACGTGAAGAAAAGAACGAAGCCCAGTTCGTTGGACCTCGATAAAGACAGCGCTCAGGTTTCCAGTGCCCTGGTAAGGGGACTTGAGATTCTGCGAAGCTTCACCCCTAATGATATTTCTCTTGGAAATCAGGAGCTTATTGATCGCACCGGCTTGCCGAAAGCTACCGTGTCGCGGCTGACACTGACTCTGGTCAATCTGGGCTACCTCAACTACGATGAGAATCTCGGACGTTACAGTATCGGCCCTGCGACGATTGCTCTGGGCTATTCGGGTCTTAGCGCAAACGCCGTTGTCTATATGGCGATGCCGCTCATGCGAAAGCTCGCAGAGAAGACCGGCGTTGCTGTTGCAATGGGACTCCGTGAGCAGCGCGAAATGGTCTATATCGCCAATGCGCGTTCGGAAAACCCGGTTTCTCTGCGTCTCAATGTCGGCTCAAGATTGCCCCTCTGGCGGACAGCCATGGGGCTTTCCTACTATGCGGGCATGGAAGAAACCCAGCGCGAAGCCCTGCTTGAACAAATGCTTGCAGCAGAGCCTGATCATGCGGAGAAAATTCGCCGCCTGACAAGCCATGCGCTTGAGGACTTCGCAAGAGACGGCTTCGTTGTTTCATGCGGCGACTGGTACAGCTACATCAACGCTGTGGGTGTTCCATTTCGACCAACTGATGGCACCCAGCTTGTTGCAATTACCTGTGGCGGCATTACAGATATTGCACCGCGAGGCATCTGCTATGGCGAAATCGGACCAGCACTCAAGCAACTGGCAATCGAGTTGCAAGAGCGTCTGATCGGCAAGATTGAAGCGCCCTCACCTTCCTTATCATAGTCATCCATAACGCGACGCCGCAGATTGTTGCAGGAAATCTCATGGCAACCGACATCCTATACCCAAAAGTCAGTCTGGAAACGAATTCCGGCACAATCTCTCGTTGGCATGTGAAAGACGGTGATCTAGTCCGCCAAGGGCAGCTCCTTTTTGAGATCGACAACGATAAAACTGTCGTTGAGGTGGATGCACCTCACGATGGAACACTCAAAATTCTGAGGGCCTCGACATCCGACGAAATTGACGTCGGCCAGAGCGTTGCGAGCCTGTTTCTCGAAGACGAAACGATCTCTTCAATTCCCGCCATACCCGCATCGGAACCCACTGCTGGCTTGTCTCCTGAGAGCAAAATGAACTCAGGGAACCCGGCGTCGGATATCCGTTCACACACCACACAAACCAGCAGAGCTATTGCAACACCACTTGCAAAGCGCCTCGCCGGAAACGCCGGTATTGATCTTTCACAGATCAACGGCAGTGGGCCGAGCGGGCGCATACAAAAGAAAGACATTATTGCCGCCATCGAAACGCAACAAACTGTAGGCAACAGATCTTACGAAACCAGTGACACAGCACTCAACGCCGTGTGGCTGCGTAAGGGAGAAGGAACACCAATCGTCCTTCTACATGGCTTTGCCTCGGATCATAATAACTGGCGTGGGTTGTTTGCCGGAACCCAATGGCAGCAACCCTTACTGGCCATTGATCTACCATCGCATGGCGCCTCGTCGCTTGACGTTGTCGAAAACCTCGACGCTATCGCAGAACGCGTAGAAGCGACTATCAGACAGCTCAACCTCTCGCAAACAATTGTAGTCGGGCATTCCTTCGGCGCCGCGGTGAGCACCCGACTGGCAGTCCGAGGCAATATCGATATCCGTGCACTCGGATTATTTTCACCAGCGGGTCTAGGACCGGAAATCAATTCTGGCTTCGTCGAAAATTTCATTAAAGCCAAGTCGAAAGAAAGCGTCAAGCCTTGGCTGCATGAACTTGTTCACGCGAAAGATGTGATTTCAGATGCGTTCATTGATGCCGTGGTGCACCAGCGACAAAACCAGTCGCTGAGCGACGCGATGGGCGCTTTTGCAAAGCAGTTCTTCGCAGATGGAACGCAGACCATATCAATAGCAAATGACCTTGCATCGCTTGAAATACCGGTTCGTGTGGTCTTCGGAAAGCAGGACCGCATTCTACCTTTCAAGCACAGTCGCAACCTGCCGGACAACGTAGCGCTTCATGCATTCGATGCCTGTGGACACATGCCTCACCTTGAAAAGCGCGCCCTGTCGCTTCGCATTCTGCAGGAGCTTGTAAGCTCCGCCCGTAGCTAAAACGTAAGCGCTGTTTTCAGGCCACGGCTTTGAGATCGTGCGTTGCGGCATAGGCCCAAGGCAGCAGGTCGTCGATCTGGCTATTTGGATGATTGTTGACGATCTTGGTGAGGACGTCTGAGAGATAGGCCAGTGGCTCGACATTGTTGAGCTTTGCCGTCTCGATGAGCGAGGCGATAGTCGCCCAGTGTTCGGCCCCGGCGTCAGAACCGGCAAATAGCGCATTTTTGCGATTGAGGGCAATTGGCCTGATTGACCGTTCGACGACGTTGGAATCGATCTCGATCCGGCCATCGTCGATGAAGCGGGTCAAGCCGTCCCAGCGTGACAAGGCATAGCGGATTGCTTCGGCGAGTTTTGTCTTCTGGCTGATGTAGCCGAGTTGTTCACGCAGCCAGGGAGCGAGGCTGTCGGTAATCGGACGACTTTTTTCCTGACGGGCGACACGACGCTCCTCGTGGGGCCGGCCACGTATCTCTTCTTCGATCCTGTAAAGTTCGCCGATGCGTCGCAGCGCCTCGCTGGCGATGGGTGCCGGACCAGCGGCAGCAAGCTCATAGAAGCGGCGTCGAACGTGGGACCAGCAGAAGGCCAGCGACACGGTGTTCTTTGCCGCGAGCGGGCGATATCCACTGTAGCCGTCTACCTGCAGGATGCCGACGAAGCCGTCGAGATGGGCCATCGGTCGTTCGCCTTTGCGATCTGGCGCATAGACATAGGTGACACCGGGCGGGTCATCGCCCTGCCACGGCCGGTCATCTCGTGCATAAGCCCAAAGCTGGCCGGTCTTGGTTTTGCCACGTCCCGGATCGAGCACCGGGGCCGTCGTCTCGTCGGCGAAGAGCTTGGACGATGACTTCAGATGATCGAGCAGCCGCTGATGGACCGGGCGTAGATGCCAGGCGGCGCGACCGACCCAGTCGGCGAGCGTCGAACGGTCGAGGTCGATGCCCTGACGCTTGTAGATTTGCGCCTGGCGATACAGCGGCAGGTGGTCAGCATATTTAGATACCAGCACCTGGGCGACGGTTGCCTCTGTCGGGATGCCGCCCTCGATCAGCCTTGCCGGGGCCGGAGCCTGGACAACGACTTCTTCACAGGCCCGGCAGGCATACTTCGGGCGGCGCAGCACGAGCACCCGGAATTGGGCGGGCACAAGATCGAGCTTCTCGCTGACATCCTCGCCGATCCGATGCAGGTCGTTGCGGCAGCAGGGGCAGGCATGGTTATCGATATCGACCACGATCTCGACGCGCGGCAGATGCGCTGGCAGTGAACCCCGGTTCGTACGCCGTTTAGCGACCTGCGCCTGGCGCAGAGCAGTCGAGCCTTGTTCCTTCTCTTCCAGCCCGGCAGCCTCGATCTGTTCGGCCTCTTCAAGCCCAAGCAGAAGCTGGTCCTCTGGAAGCGTCTCTGCCCGTCGACCAAAGCGGTGACGCTGTAATTCCTTGATGATCTGCCGCAGGCGGGCATTCTCCGCCTCACGCGAAAGCACCATTGCTTTCAGCGCGTTCAGGTCATCCGGAAGCTCGTCTGCCGTCATCGTCATGGATCGAGAACAGCATATTTTGCCGCTCGGAGCGAGACGCTGAATGGCTCTGATTCAATTGGTCGCGCCCGTTATCCGGCCTTTATCGGCGTGCGCGTTTCGCTCGGCGCATGCACGCGTTTCCAGTCCAATCCTTCGAACAGAGCCGAGAACTGGGCGGCCGTCAGATGCATCACACCGTCTTGCATTCGAGGCCAATGGAACTCGCCATCCTCGATCCGCTTGGCGACCAGGCACACGCCGCTGCCGTCCCAGAAGATCAGCTTGATCCGGTCCGTTCGTTTGGCCCGGAATACGTAGATCGTGCCCGAGAACGGGTCGGCACCCATCTGGGCCTTTACCAATGCCGCCAATCCTTCAGCACCTTTGCGGAAGTCGACAGGCTTGGTGGCGATCATCACTTTTACCGCACCGGACGGGCCAATCACGACTGAGCCTTCAACGCCTGGATGACGGCGGCAATGGTTGCAGCATCGGTGCCAGAGGCAATACGCAGCCAGGCTCCATCAATCCGCAATTCAATGGCCGCCTCCGGAGAAGTTCTTCTTGGCAAACGTGCTTGCCGCGCCCTCTTCGGTTCCGAATTCTCGGGCGACACGACGACTGCTGGTGCAAACATTGGTGCTTGCTCCGGCACCGACAACACATCAAGCGGCTTTCGGGCGAGCCGTCGCCATGTGAACAACTGCTGCGGCGTCAATCCATGCCGCCGCGCCACAGAGCACACCGTGACGCCAGGCTCGCAACTCTCCGCAATGATCTGCGCCTTCTGATCGTCGCTCCATTCGCGACGACGGCCATTGCCTGTGAACACCTCAAACCGGCGTATCGGCTCATCCTTGGATTTAAGCGTAAGTTCTGAAATCGACATATGTCCTAGCCCTCTTTCGAGGTTGAACATCAATGATCAAGCGATGATCCGGAAGGTGGGGTCAGGACAGCGCTTAC
>NZ_JBQEPD010000007.1:0-237301 GCF_052045675.1 Brucella sp. 22210 | reverse complement strand
GAATTTCCATCTTAATGCTATTACCAGTCATAATGTGAACAGTAGTCCTATCACTTATTTAAGTGGCAGAAACTGTCCGGGCAATTAGGGGGCTATTCCAGCGCTGCCGAATGGCTTCCCGCCATGCCGTCGCATAAAGGCGCCCATGAGCCTTTCTGTCGGGAAGCTGAATACGCAGAAATCCACGCCCGACTGGCGCGCCATGCGATGAGGCAAGCTGGCACCAAGGCGGTCGGCGTCGCGATGCACTTCGCGCCGGGCGCATTTCAGAGCATAAGCTTCAGGAAGGGCGACTTGGAACGTTTTCATCACGCTGCCCTCTTGAATAGGTCAGCGCGTTGGCCATGCGTAATGGCGAGGCGAGAAAGTTCGACTTCGCGCGCCAGAAAGTCACGGTCTTTCAGGAGCGCCTCAATGGCCGCGTGCACATCTCCCCTGTGGTAGGCGAGAACCTGCTGAATTTCGTCTTCATAATTTTGCACAAGAGCGTTCATGGCTTCCTCCTGCTAATTTATATGTTCCCATTTTGTTCTCATTGGAGTTCGTCGTCAAGACGCTAAATTGCTGTGCATGAACGTGCTACAAATCGTGCAATTTACTGTGTTACAAACTGTGCTACAATTTCGGGTTCGCAATGAAAATAAGATAATAAAAACAATAGTGTGTGGAACAGTTTGATACCAACCGACCGTACCATTTCTCTCCCAGGCCATTTCACTAACACGTTGAGTTTACTGCGGGATTGGACAATCTCGCCGTGAAGCCGTTGTCGCTTGCGGTAAATTTGGCTAGATATGCGGCTTTGAAGGTTATTTTCAAGGACATCGCAATGGTCGGATGCTTGCCGCCGCTTATCCTGCTGATTTTAGGGGCTGGCATTGGTGCGCTGATCGGTGGCAGTACTGATGCGGTTTATGGCGGCCTTGTGGGGTTGGCCATCGGGCTTGTCGTGATGGTGGTCCTTGTCTGGATATTGATGAAGGCCCGTAACCGATAGACTGCTTTCACTGACTGTTTTAGGCGTCCGCTGTGTGCGTTCGACGAGCCGGTTTCGGTTGCGCTTTTCGAAGATCAAAAAACATCGGCCAGAGCTGGGCTCTGGCCGATGTTTTGCATAATGGCGATAGCTTCAGACTTTGCTGCCCTTAGCGGCCAGCTAGAATGCCAGCAATGATGCCCGTTGCGGTGGTGACCAGCAGGAACTGGTTGTCGACCTTCACCCAACGCTGGCCCGGACCTGGACGGCGGAGGCCATAACGCTGATAATCACGGACTTCCGGATGACGGCGCCAGTCATTGTAACGCTGGCCCTTGGACCAGTTCTGACGGCCATGATCGCGACGATCATTGCGGCCGAATTCCTTGCCATGCGACGGGCGTGGCTTCTGCTCCATGCGATGCGGACCCGGCTTGCGCTGATAATCCTGCGCCTGTGCTGCCAGTGGCGCGCCGATGAAGGAAAGGGCTACGGCTGCAAGAATGACTTTTTTGAACATCATGTTCTCCTTTGGTGTTGGGTTGACACTATTGGGAGACGAATGAACGGAAGATGAATGGCAGCATTTTGAAACATTAAATAAAATCAATGTGATATTAACACTTTATTAACCATGGCTTTATGTGTGGCCAACGCGTCAGAACTGGATGGAAACACTTGACCGTTCCGGCATCGGAACGTAATAGTGTTACGACGGTTCCCCGACCGAGAGTGAAGGGGATTAATAGGGAACACGGTGAGGACGATCCGAAAAGGGACCGAGACCGTGGCTGCCCCCGCAACTGTAAGCGGATTGCTGTCCATCCTCGTGACGCTGACATGCGTCATGCCACTGTGTTTGATCGGCGAAAGCTGAACGACACGGGAAGGCAGATGGAAGCGACCATCCGCAAGCCAGGAGACCTGCCGTCATAGGGCCTTGAGCCCACCATCATCCATTGTCACGGGCGGGGATGCCCGGAGCAGGAGCAGGTTATGACAGCACATCGCGCTGCAAGGCGCTTTTTTACACCGTCGTTCATATCCCCGGATATCTCCGTTTGCTCACGGTGCCTTATCGCCGTCGCTTGCTGACGTGGCTACATTTTCATCATTTCGGGGATTCTCATGACATTCCACGGCAAGACGTCGTTTCGCGCAGCGCTATGCGCTCTTTCATTGTTTGCAGGCGTGCCGGCACTTCAGGCTGCAGAAACGCACTATCCGCTGACGCTGAAGAATTGCGGACGCGACGTTACTTTCAAACAGGCCCCGACGCGCGCGGTGGCTGTTGGCCAAAGCAGCACGGAAATTCTGTACAGCCTCGGTCTCGGCGACAAGGTGGTCGGCACGGCAGTGTGGTTTGGCCCGGTGCTCAAGGGCTTTGAAGAGGTCAATGCCAAGGTCAAGCGGCTGGCCGATAATGATCCGAGCTTTGAGAGTGTTCTGGCGCAGAAGCCCGATATCGTGACAGCAGATTTCCAGTGGCATGTCGGACCGAACGGCATCGTCGCCAAGCCGGAACAGTTCGAGGAACTGGGCATACCGGCCTATACGTCGCCTTCGGATTGCGTCGGCAAGGATAATTCCGGCGGTGGCGACGGGGTGCGCACGGCGGCCTTCACGATGGATGTCGTCTATCAGGAAATCGGCGAGCTGGCCGCGATCTTCAATGTGCAGGATCGTGGTGAAAAGCTGATTGCCGAGCTGAAGGGACGCGAAGAAGCGGCGCGCAGCAAGATCGGTGCCAGCGGCGGCAAGCTCTCCGCTGCGGTCTGGTTCTCCAGCACGCAGATCGACGCCGATCCCTATATCGCCGGTAAGTTTGGCGCTCCGGCCTATATCCTGTCGGCGCTTGGCATCAAGAACGTGGTCGACAGCGAAGAAGAGTGGCCGACGGTCGGCTGGGAGACGATTGCAAAGTCCAACCCGTCGATGATCGTGGCTGCCAAACTGGACCGTCGCCGCTATCCGGCGGACGATATTGCTGTGAAGCACAAGTTCCTCGAAAGCGATCCGGTGACAAGCCTGATGCCAGCCGTCAAGGGCGGCCATGTCTTCGACATGGATGCGCAGTCGATGAGCACATCGCTGCGGGTGATTGAGGGTATTGAAACGCTGGCGGCGGCCATCGCTGCTTCGGACCTCAACAAATGACAGCTTTGGTGGCCATAGGAAGGCTTCCTTTCAGCAACAAGGTGAGCGTCGGGGTTCTGGCGCTCATTCTGCTGCTTGCCGCCCTTTGGCTTGGCGCGGCGATTGGTGAAACCGCCATACCGCTCGATGTGGTGGCGAAGACCGTCGCAAACCGGCTGTGGCACGCAGGCTATGTGCTCGATCCCATCGATGAGGGGATCGTGTGGAGCTATCGTCTCAGCCGCGCCGTGGTGGCGGCATGCTGCGGCGCAGCGCTGGCGCTTTCCGGCGTTGTGCTGCAATCGCTGCTGCGCAATTCGCTCGCAGATCCGTATATTCTGGGCATCTCCGCCGGGGCTTCGACCGGGGCCGTCAGCGTCGCCATTCTTGGCATCGGCGCTGGCGTTCTCACCCTTTCGCTCGGCGCATTCATCGGGGCGATACTCGCCTTCGTTCTGGTTTCGCTGCTGGCGCTGAAAGCCGGGCGCGGCAACAGCGCCATCATTCTGGCCGGTATAGCCGGCTCGCAACTTTTCAACGCACTGACCTCGTTTATCGTGACAAAGGCAGCCAATGCCGAACAGGCGCGGGGCATCATGTTCTGGCTTCTCGGCAATCTTTCCGGCGTGCGCTGGCCCGATGTGACGCTGGCGCTGCCTGCCTGTCTGATCGGCCTGATCATCTGCCTGTGGCATGCCCGCGCGCTCGATGCCTTCACGTTTGGTGCGGAATCCGCCGCTTCGCTCGGCATTCCGGTGCGGCGCGTCTATGCGGTGTTGATTGGCACCAGCGCCATGATGACGGCGGTGATGGTTTCCATCGTCGGGTCCATCGGCTTTATCGGTCTTGTCATACCCCATGCGGCGCGGATGATCGTTGGCGTGCGGCATGGCGCATTATTGCCGGTCAGTGCGCTGATCGGTGCAATCTTCATGATTGCGGCAGATATCGTGTCGCGCATTATCGTGCCGGGACAGGTGCTGCCTATCGGGGTTGTGACAGCGCTGGTCGGCGCTCCGGCCTTTGCGCTGTTGCTCGGACAGAGGAGGGCGCGCGCATGATGCTGACGGCGCAAAATGTTTCCTGGATGGCGGGCGGCGCGGAAATCCTGAGCGGCGTCTCGCTTGAGGTGATTGAAGGTGAGTTTCTCGGCATTATCGGGCCGAACGGCTCCGGCAAGACGACACTTCTGTCACTGCTTTCAGGTCTGAAGCGTCCGCGCAGCGGTGCGGTGCAACTCGGCGAAGCGCCGATTGAACGCTTCAACCGCCGCGAGATTGCGCGCCTTTTGGCGCTGGTCGAACAGCAGGCGGAAACGACCGAGCGTATCACGGCGCGTCAGGCGGTGGAGCTTGGGCGCACGCCCTATCTCGGCGCTCTGTCACCTTGGTCTGCTGAAGATGACGCCATCGTCGATCATGCGCTGGCGCATGTGGATATGACGCATCTGGCCAAACGCAACTGGCATACGCTGTCGGGCGGAGAACGCCAGCGCCTGCATATTGCCCGCGCTCTGGCGCAGCAGCCGCGCATCTTGCTGCTGGATGAGCCGACCAATCACCTCGACATCGGTCATCAGATCGGGCTTCTCGATCTCGTCCGCCGGCAGAGCCAGACCAACGGGCTGACCGTGGTGGCAGCGCTGCACGACCTCAATCATGCAGCCATGTTCTGCGACCGTATTGCGGTGATGGATAAGGGGCGGCTGGTGGCGCTCGGCGCACCGCGAGACGTGTTAACGGCGGAGCGTATCAGTTCCGTATTTGGAGTTGATGTGGAGGTCGAGCATATGGGTGCCAGCGGTTGTCATATCCGCTATTGCGCACCGGGGCGTGTGTATGAAGCGCCGGTGCTGCAACTGCGTACAGCTTAGCACTATAGTTGCATTCCTCGTGATGCCGGTCTGCAACGAGCAATTTCCTGCGCTCCGGTGCTCAAAAATCACTCGTTTCGCCGCGGCCTGACGAATTTGCAACTGTAGTGCTAGTTTAAAGCGGCTTTCAAGCGGCGCTGTTCCAGTCCGAGCCCCAATTCTTCCGCGCGGGCAATGATCGGAGCAAAGCGGCGCTGCTTCTTTTCTTCGTGATTGGAAGCAATGTCGGCAATGCGGTGCTTCAGGAACGGGTTGAGAAAACGCTCACGAACGGAAACCACATAGGCTTCCGCCGCATCGCCTAGTCCATCGGCTGCAAATACCGGCAGTACTTCCTCGCGCCACAGGGCTTCCAGCTCGTTGCGGATGGTTTCATCCTGCATGGCTTCCAGCACGATTTCGTCTTTGGGGCGATTTCCCTTCACCCATCGTTCGGCAATGAAGCTATGGCCGAGATTGAGCAGATAAAGCTTCAGCCGCTCATA
Organism: Brucella sp. 22210; assembly: GCF_052045675.1. Classification (NCBI taxonomy): domain Bacteria; kingdom Pseudomonadati; phylum Pseudomonadota; class Alphaproteobacteria; order Hyphomicrobiales; family Brucellaceae; genus Brucella; species Brucella sp. 22210. The sequence continues at coordinate 231,831 of NZ_JBQEPD010000007.1, read as the reverse complement.
GCGCGCCAGATCGTCGGTCACGACGATATCCTTGTGGCGGCATGGCAGCGTCAGGCCTTGCGCCTGTTCGATAGCCCAGATCGCATAGGGTTCGGCGATAGCGCCGACCGGCTCAATCGCTTCGGAGACAATGCGGTCCACCAGACTATTGGCAAAGACGCAGCGCGTTTCCAGCCATTCGACAAAACCGCTCGGCAGTTTCCATTCCTGCGCCAGCCCGATCAGGATGGCGCGCAGCTTGTCGCCGTTGCGGGAAATCAGCTCGCACGGGAAAATCGAGAGCGGTGCTTCCGGGTTGTTCTTCCAGCGATGGTGCAGAAGTACGAGCAGCTTGGCGGGAAAACTCTTCGGCAGGGTCTGCGGATTGGCGAGCAGCGAAGCGTCGTCGCTCGCGTCCAGTTCATAGCCCTTGTCGCCAGTGTTCGAGAGGATAACCTGAACAGTCGCGCCGAGATCGAGAATCTCGGCCCAGTCGGTATGTGCGGAATAAGCGGCGGTCACGCCCTTGGCGTTGTGCTCCGTTTCCGACGGCTTGCCATCGACCAGACCGCGGATCACGACGGGATAGGTCTTGCCTTCATTCAGTGCTGCGATGCGTTGCGCGCTCTGCGGATTGGACGTTGTCTGCACCACGGCAATCGTGCCGATTGCATCACCCGTCGCCAGCGCTTCGGCGACGAAGAAATCGGCATGGGCGAGCAGAAAACGGCTGGTGCCGAATTGAAGAATCGCTGGCTTGTTTTGCATGGCATGCTCCCGAATTTGTAACCGTAGTGCTACGCGATCTGCGCCAAATTGGTCAAGCCAATAGGTTCTGACCGCAGAAATAGGGTTGAATTTTTCTGGAGCGCCGCGCGATTTGCCGCATTTTCGCACCGATTCAGGCATATTGCGCTTCCCGTTGGCTGGAATTATGGTAAGGCCAATTTGGGAGTGATGATGAGCGACTTTGCGGCCACAGCGGAACCTCGCAGGCTTTACCAGCAGATTGCCGACCGGGTCAGAAATCTGATTCAGGACGGGCAGTTTCCGGCGGGAAGCAGGCTTCCGGCTGAGCGCGAGCTTGCCCAGCAACTGGGTGTGTCGCGCCCGTCGCTGCGTGAGGCGCTGATCGCTCTCGAGATTGCCGGCAATGTCGAAATCCGTATGGGTTCCGGCATCTATGTCAATGCCGATCCGGAAAAGCGTGTCGTTACGCAAGGTGTATCCATTGGCGAAAGCCCGCTGGAAATCATGCAGGCGCGCGAGCTGATTGAAGGCAGCGTGGTCGTGATGGCCTGCGCGCGCATGACGCCGGAGCCGCTTGCCGCATTGCGCGCGACGCTCGACGAGATGCGGGCCAATGTGCATGTCGACCGCCGGGCGATGGAGCTTGACCGGCAGTTTCACCTGTTGCTGGCCGAACAGGCGGGCAATTCGGTGGTGGTGCGGATCATCCGCGACCTCTTCGACGAGCGGCACAGCCCGCTGACGTCGCAGATCAGGACGCGGTTTGAGAATAACGATACGTGGGTTCTGGCTTTGGCAGAGCACGAAATCATCTATGCGGCGCTGGAGGCGAGGGATCCGCTTCAGGCGCAGGCGGCCATGCGAACGCATCTGGAGCAATCCAAACAGCGTTGGATGGATAACGAGCCGCGTGACAGGTCATTCGCGGCGACATGAATTGGGAGTGAGGTCAGACATATGAATATTTCCGTTTCCCCGGCTGCAACGCCGGTCATCCTGCTGCATCCATCCGACGACGTCGCGGTTGCGCGCATTTCCGTTCGCGCTGGCGACCCCATCGGGCTGGAAGGCATCCATGCCCGCGAGCTGATCGGTCGTGGCCACAAGGTTGCCATTCGCGCCATTCCAGAAGGCAAGGAAGTTCTGAAATACGGACAGGTCATCGGCGTCGCCACCAAGGACATTGAAGCCGGCGAGCATGTGCATCTGCAAAACCTCGCAATGCTGCCTTCCGAACATGAGCACCAGTTCTCCATCGATATCGAAGAACGCGGCATGCTACCGGAAGCCGAACGCCGCCATTTCATGGGTTATGATCGCGGCGCTGGCGGTGTCGGCACACGCAATTATATCGGCGTCATCTCGTCGGTGAACTGCTCGGCCACCGTGTCGCGTTATATCGCCGACTATTTCAACCGCATGGGCGGTCTTGATGGTTTCGACAATGTCGATGGCGTCGTCGCGCTGACGCACGGCAGCGGCTGCGCGATCAACACCAAGTCGGAAGGCTATCGCCTGTTGATCCGCACCATTCAGGGCTATGCCAAGCACCCGAATTTTGGCGGCATCCTGCTGATCGGTCTTGGCTGCGAAACCAACCAGATCGCGCCGATCCTCGAACATTATCGCATGGAAGAAGGCACGCGCCTGCGCACCATGACGATCCAGCAGCATGGCGGCACGCGCAAGACCATCGATCATGCGATTTCCGAGATCAAGGAAATGCTGCCGCTGGTCAATTCTGCGGTGCGCACCAAGCAGCCCTTGTCGAAGCTGAAAGTGGCGCTGGAATGCGGCGGTTCGGACGGTTATTCCGGCATATCGGCCAACCCGGCGCTGGGCTATGCCTCGGACCTTATCGTGCGCAATGGCGGCACGACCGTTCTGGCGGAAACGCCGGAAATCTATGGCGCAGAACATCTGCTGACGCGCCGCGCCGTGACGCCTGCGGTGGCCGAAAAGCTGTTGCAGCGCATTGACTGGTGGCGCGATTATACCGCGCGCAACGGCGATGAACTCAACAACAATCCATCGCATGGCAACAAGCTTGGTGGTCTCACCACCATTCTGGAAAAGTCGCTCGGTGCGGTTGCCAAGGGTGGCTCCATGCCGCTCAAGGCCGTCTATGAATTTGCCGAAACCGTCACCGAGCCGGGCTTCGTCTTCATGGATACGCCGGGCTATGATCCGGTGGCCGTGACCGGTCAGGTGGCGGGCGGCTGCAATGTCATCTGCTTCACGACGGGCCGTGGTTCGGTTTCCGGCTTCAAGCCTTCGCCTTGCATCAAGATCGCCACGAATTCCGAAATGTACGAGCACATGAAGGAAGACATGGATATCAATTGCGGCGGCATCGTCACCGGCGCGGAAACCATTGAAGAGTCCGGCACGCGCATCTTCGAATATATCATTGCGGCCGCCTCCGGCGAAAAGACGCTGAGCGAAATCTACGACTATGGCGATAATGAATTTGTGCCATGGCAGGTCGGCGCCGTCACCTGATCTGCATCTTTCAATATGTAATCGACAGGAATATCCGATGGTCAAAGCTCTGCGTATCGAGAGCGAAAACGTAACCCGCTTCGCTGAGATCGATGAAGCGCCGCTGCTGCCCGGTCATGTGCGCGTCAAGGTGCGCCATGTCGGCCTGTGCGGCAGCGATCTGAACACCTTCAAGGGTCTCAATCCGCTGGTGCAGCTGCCGCGTATTCCGGGGCATGAAATCGGCGGCGAAATCATCGAGGCCGGTGCGGGCGTCGATGCGGCTTATGCTGCAGGCAAGCGGGTCATCGTGCTGCCCTATACGAATTGCGGCGAGTGCTCGTCCTGCCGCAAGGGGCGGCTCAATGCCTGTCGCTATAACAAAACGCTCGGCGTGCAGCAGAATGGCGGCCTGGCCGACCAGATCGTGCTGCCTGCCGAAAAGCTGATCCTGAACGATACGCTGGAGCCACGCCATCTGGCGCTGGTCGAGCCGCTGTCGGTGGGCTTCCATGCCGTGGCGCGGGGGCGCGTCGAGGCTGGCGATACGGTGGCCGTGCTCGGCTGCGGCATGATCGGCATGGGTGTGCTGATCGGCGCGGTGGCGCGTGGCGCCAAGGTGATCGCCATCGATCCGAGCGCCGAAAAGCGCGAACTGGCGCTGCAATTCGGCGCAACGCATGTTCTGGCGAGCGGCGAAGATGTCGTGCAAAAGGTCATGGAACTGACCGGAGACGACGGCGTGGATGTCGCTTTCGAAGCGGTTGGCTTGCCAATCACCTTCACGCAGGCGGTTGACCTTGCCTGCTTTGCGGGACGTGTGGTTTATGTCGGCTATTCGAAATCGCCAGTGACCTACCAGACCCAGTTTTTCAACCTGAAGGAACTGGACATTATGGGGTCACGCAATGCGACGCTGACCGATTTCGAGGCCGTTGTCGCACATCTGGAAAAGCTGGGCGCCGATGCCGACAAGCTTATCTCGAAAGTGTTTCCATTCGACGAAGCCGAACAGGCGCTGCCCTATTGGGACAGCGACCGCAATGTGCTGAAAATCGTGATCGAGCGGGCTTAATAAACCGCGTTATCGAGAAAAGGGGAGCCGGTTTGGCTCCCCTTTTTCGTTTCACGGCGCACAGTGCCGCCCTTGCTGACGTGCCAAAGGCGGCTCTGTCATTTTATTACATTATTGGCTCTGTTGAGCAAAAATCTCTGTTGCAAACTTACATTCTCGCTCTTACGCTGCTGCAAATATCAAGGCGGCAAACCAGTTAAAAGCCGTCATCACGACGGGGAATGGCATGGCGCATGCGGGCGAATTTGCGGGAAAATCGGTTCTGATCACCGGCGCAGGCGGCGGTGTTGGCAGTGCGCTTGTGAAGCTGTTTGCAGCGCATGGCGCGCGTGTCATCGGCTGCGACACAACATTGGACCATTTGACGGCGGAAGAGCTTCATAGCCGCCATGCCTTTGATCTGCTGGACCGCAGCATGCTGGAGCCAGCGGCAGCGCAAATCATTGCTGCGGACGGTCTGCCGGATATCGTCATCAACAATGCGGGCTGGACGCGCGCGGAAACATTCGACGGTCTTGTCCAGAGCAAAATCGAGGCGGAAATCGACCTCAATCTGACCGCCGTGGCCGGGTTTTCCAACGTCATGGCGCAGGCTATGGCGGCACGCGGGCGGGGCGTCTTCGTGTTTATCTCTTCCGTCAATGCCGTCCTGCATTTTGGCAATCCGGCCTATGCAGCCGCGAAGGCCGGGATCAACGCTTTCGCCAAGGCCATTGCAGTCGAGTTCGGACAAAAGGGCGTGCGCGCCAATGTCGTGTGTCCGGGATCGATCCGCACACCCGCCTGGGATCACCGCATTGCGCAGAACCCTGCCGTGCTGGAGCGCTTGAAGCGCCTTTATCCGCTGGGGCGTATCGTTGATACGCGTGAGGTGGCGGAGGCGGTGGCCTTTCTGGCCTCTGATCGCGCATCGGGGATTACAGGTGCGATCCTGCCGGTCGATGCCGGGTTGACTGCGGGCAGCAGGCCTTTCATCGACGATATTCTCGGAGGAAACTAGGCCGATGGGAAAGGGCAGCGGCTTGCCGCTCCGATTGTCATGAGCAAGGTTGCCGACATCATAACGCGGCTGCATGTCGTGGCGCAGGACGGGTCAAAATCCGACCGCAAACTGGCTGCGCTGGTGCTGGCCGATCCGGATTATGCGTCAAAAGCCGCGATCTCCGACATTGCCGCGCGGGCCAGTGTGAGCGAACCGACGGTGACGCGCTTTTGTCGTGCGCTCGGTTGCGATGGGGTGCGTGAGTTCAAGTTCTTTCTGGCGCAGGCACTGGCCATTGGCGGCCAGTATCTGACCGCTGAACTCCCCGCTCGCGACATCGGCGAGAACCGCATTGCGACAGCGGTAACGGATGCTGCCATTGCCGCGCTTCAGCGCGCCAGCGATGGGCTGGATATGGCCGTGGTGATGAAAACAGCTGAGCGATTGGCTGCTGGCGGTCCTGTTCTGTGTCTGGGATCGGGCGGTATCTCCTCCATGCTGGCGACCGAAATGCAAAACCGGCTGTTTCGTCTCGGCATTCCGGTCAGCGCGCAGGTGGATGGCCAGTTGCAGCCGATGTATGCCGCAGTGACTACGCCCGAAACGACGGTGATCGCCTTTTCGGTTTCGGGCTTTGCGCGCTCCGTGGTGGAGGCGGTGCTGGTGGCGAAGCAATATGGGGCTGTGACGATTGCCATTACAGCGGCTGATTCCGATCTTTCCCAGGCGGCGGACAGGATCATTCCGTTTCAGGCTGATGAGGACGGGAATATTTACAAGCCGACGTCCTCGCGCTTTGCGCTGCTTGCCATTCTCGACATGATCGCCACAGCGACGGCCGAGGCGCGCGGGCCGAAGGTGCTGGAAAACCTGCGCCGGATCAAACATAGCCTGAACACGCTCAAAATCGACGATCCGCGTCTGCCGCTGGGCGACTGAGATCATTGTAATGCATATAGCCGAGGCATAGAGAGCCGCGACAAGCAAGGGGATGAAGATGACGGGAACGATCAATCCTTTCGATGGCGATCAGGATCGCGCGCAGATCTGGGACATGCTGGTGAGGCGTGATATCGAGGCTTTCGTCAATCAGGACTGGGCGCTGGTGGCCGATGATTTCGACGAAATGCGCTTCCTTGGCATTCATGCGCATCATGAAGCTGATCCCGATAAATGGGATGCCGGATTCCCGACATTGGCGGCCTATCGCGACGAGTGGCTGCGACAGGCGGCGGAAAGTGCTGCGACGGAATTTGCCGAATCTCTTTCAGAGGGCATTTTCCGCGCTACGGATCTCAGCGTTATCGACATTACGGGCGATGTCGCAGTTGCGCGGAAGAAATTTTACGGCACCATCGCAAAAAAAGATGGCTCGGTCGATCGCCTCAACTGGCAGACGCTTTATTTCTGCCGTCGCGATGGCGCACACTGGAAAATTACGGGCTTCGTTGGTTATATGAGATATCGCTAAAAAATAGCGGATTCAGGTGTTTTTTGGGCGCAAATGAGGCCGGTTTGCGCCTATTTTCATGTATAGACGAATACATGTCGATCCATAGTATAATCATACTGTTTTTCTCAAATTATAGCTATTTCGTCTTCAATCTATAGTCATAGGGCTGATGTCGCAGCTGATGGCATATTTGTCGCACGCCGTTCGTGCAATTGAGTGGCGGAGGACTACTATTGTCCTCATGCTGGCCGACTTCGACCTACTTAAAAATGCCCCGGCCAGCCTGCATATTTCGTCGCGCAACCTTTCATAAAATCACTAAAGGGGATGGGTGCGCTTGGATGAATTCACGGCTGTGGGTGGACATGTCGGGAAATGACCTATATAGAATCAGGCAATCTTTCGCTAATCATTCCATGCGTTTCGTTCGCGGAACGCAGATCGTGTGTGCGCAATTTGCGCTGGAATGAAGTTTTATCAATCTTGAAAAGGAGATTAAGTCCGCCAGCACAGCGGGGTTAAACTTAATGCATGGTATTTTATACAAGGATGAAAGTATGAAGTCGCCGGCTAAGACAAAGATAAGCTTGAATGGCGTGTTTAAAGTCTTCGGCGACGACCCGGAGCGTGCAATGGAAGCGTTGCGCGCAGGCAAGTCAAAAGCGCAGATTTACAGCGATCTCGGGGCCACCATTGGCGTCGACGATGCTAGTTTTGATATTTATGAAGGCGAAGTATTCGTCATCATGGGTCTGTCCGGTTCGGGCAAGTCGACCCTCCTGCGCCTGCTCAATCGGCTGATCGAACCGACCGCTGGTTCCATCGAAGTTGAAGGCCGCGATATCGTCAAAATGACGAAGCGCGAGCTGATCGACCTTCGCCGCCGCGACATGAGCATGGTTTTCCAGTCATTCGCACTGTTGCCCAATCGTTCGGTGCTGAACAACGCCGCCTTCGGCCTTGAAGTGGCCGGAATGGGTGAAGCCGAGCGTCACGCAAAGGCGCTGAGCGCGCTCGCAGCCGTTGGTCTTGAACCTTATGCCAACAGCATGCCGGACCAGCTTTCCGGCGGTATGAAGCAGCGCGTCGGTCTGGCGCGGGCCTTGGCCAGCGAGCCGACCATCCTGCTGATGGATGAAGCGTTTTCCGCGCTCGATCCGCTGATCCGCACGGAGATGCAGGACGAGTTGAAGCGCCTTCAGGCCCAGCACAGCCGCACCATCATCTTCGTCAGCCATGACCTTGATGAAGCGATGCGCATTGGCGACCGTATCTGCATCATGCAGCACGGCAAGGTCGTACAGGTCGGCACACCGAACGAGATCGTCTCGGAGCCTGCCAACGATTATGTCCGGTCCTTCTTCCGCAATGTGGATGTGTCGCGTGTCTTCAAGGCCGCCGACGTCGCCCGCGAGGATGAGCTGATCATGTTCGAACCGGACCAGCTTGCAACTGCGCTGGAGCGTTTTGATGCCAGCGGCAAGGTGTTTGGCGTGCTGGTTGATGCCGACCGCACCTATCGCGGCCTTGTCAGCCGGGATGCGCTCGCCAAGGGCGCTGTCGCCGAAGCCGGAACGCGACTTGACGATGTGACTGCCATCGAGGCGGAAGCGCCGTTGTCCGGTCTGCTGACGCAGGTTGCAGCCAGCCCTTGGCCGATGCCCGTCACCGACCGGCAGAACCGCTACGTTGGCGCGATCAGCAAATCGTCATTGCTTGAAACTTTGGGTCGTGCGGGCTGATTGCCCGCCTCCAGATTTTTCTCGCATGCATTTATTGACGCATTTCCGGACGCAAAACCGCTTCGCACTTTTGCTGGAAATGCTTCCCACCCAGTCCAGAAATACGGAAATGGACGGTAAAACATGGATTTGAATTTCAGTGTTGGTGGTGCGGCTGATGTGGTGGTCAATTACATTCTCGACCATTTCACGCCTGCACTCGACATAATCGCAGCGGCCATCGGCTTTGTTACCGATGGTATTCAAAACGCTCTCATCGCAATTCCACCTGTCGTCGGTGTGGCCATCCTCACCCTGCTCGCGCTGTGGCGCGTCGGCTGGAAGTTCGCGATCTTCACCATTCTCGCATTGGCGCTCATCATCCACATGGAATTGTGGAGTGGCACAATGGAAAGCCTGTCGCTGGTCCTGGCATCGACCGTTATCGCGATGGTGATCGGCATCCCGCTGGGTATCGCCATGGCGCGCAGCGACATGGTGGCGTCGATTGTGCGCCCGGTGCTCGACCTGATGCAGACAATGCCAGCCTTCGTCTATCTTATTCCGGCGGCGATGTTTTTCGGCCTTGGCGCCGTGCCCGGCACGATTGCAACGGTGATCTTTGCCATGCCGCCAGTGGTGCGCCTGACCAATCTCGGCATTCGTCAGGTTCACGCGGAATTTGTTGAAGCGGGTCTGGCCTTCGGCTGCACGTCGCGACAGCTCCTGTTCAAGGTGCAGCTGCCGAACGCCATGCCGTCGATCATGGCCGGCGTGAACCAGACAATCATGCTGTCCCTGTCGATGGTGGTCATCGCGTCGATGATCGGCGCAGGCGGTCTTGGCAATACAGTCCTGACCGGCATTCAGCGCCTCAATGTGGGCCTTGGCTTCGAAGGCGGTCTGGCCGTGGTCATTCTGGCGGTCATTCTCGACCGCATCACCCAGAGCTTCGGCAAGGGAAATGGCACCGGCTTCTTCAAGCGGCTGGCATCAATGAGAAAGGCGGCAGACACACAGTCTGCCTCATCCTTTCGCAAGCAGGAAGCATGAAACAGAACAATAAAATAATGGCAGTGCATTCCGAAAAATGGGAACCGGTTTTCGGGCAAAAATGCGCTCCAAAGAATAATAAAACGGGAACTGAATCCAATCGAAAAGGAGTAGGCATGTTGAAGAAACTTGCAGGTTTCGGTCTGGCTGCAGTGGTGGCGGGTACCATGACAATGGGCGCGGCCTTTGCCCAGGACGGTAAGACGGTAAAGATCGGCTGGGCCCCGTGGTCCGATGCCGAGTTCGTCACCAAGCTGACCAAGAAGCTGATCGAAGACAATCTCGGCCAGAAGGTCGAGCTGGTGCAGACCGATGTTGCACCGCTTTATCAGGGCGTGAGCCGTGGCGATATCGATGCCATGCTGATGGCCTGGTTGCCGGAAACCCACGCTGATTACTACAAGCGCATCGAGGGCAAGGTCGAAAATCTCGGACCGCTCTATGAAGGTGCAAAGCTTGGCTGGATCGTTCCCGATTACATCCCGGAAAGCGAGATCAGCTCTATTGCCGATCTGAAGAAGCCGGAAGTGAAGGAAAAGCTGAAGGGCGAAATTCAGGGTATCGATCCGGGCGCCGGTCTGACACGTCTGTCGCAGGAAGCAATCAAGAAATACGGGCTCGATTACAAGCTCAATATTTCGAGTGAAGCGGCCATGTTGACGACGGTTGATCGCGCAACCCGTTCGGACGGTTGGTTTGTGGCAACGTCGTGGAGCCCGCACTGGATGTTCGGCAAGTACCAACTGCGCTATATCGCCGATCCTGAAGGCGCGCTGGGCGGTGCAGAGCATGTGGACGCTATCGTCCGCAAGGGCTTCAAGGAAGAAAACCCGAAGGTCGCGGCGCTACTGACCAAGATCGACATTCCGATCAACGAACTTGAATCGGCAATGTTCGACGCACAGCAGACGTCTTACGAGAAGGCCGTCGATAAATATATCGCCGACCACCCGGATCGCATCAAGGAATGGCTTGCCGAATAATCGGTAGTCTAGAGATGGAAAAGCCCCGCTCATGCGGGGCTTTTTTTATCCCCTGCGGGCGATGAGAATACCGGCGATGACAATCGCGCCGCCAAGCCCCTGCATCATGCCGAGCGGCTCGGACAGAATAGTCCAGGCGAGGAACGCCGCCACAACCGGCTGAAGCAGCAAGGTGAGCGACGAGAAGGAAGCGGGCAGAAAGGCCAGAGCATAGGCGATCATGCTTTGTCCGGCGGCATGGGTGAGCCATGCAAGGCCCGCCAGCACAAGCCAGCCATAGAGCGTGGTGGGCATGATCTGCCCTTCTGCAAAATAAGCGACCGGCAGCGATACGATTGCTGCAATGGCGCTGCTCCAGAGCATGATACGCATGGTCGAAAAGCGGTTGCGCAAGCGCCCGACCGACAGAATGTATCCGGCATAGAAGACAGCCGCGAGGAGCGCGAGCGCATCGCCGGATGATTGCGAATGCAGGAGTTCGCCGGGGCCGCCTTTCAGCACGACCACGCCGAGGACGGCAACCACCAGCCCGATGATAAACGACTGGCTGACATGTGCCTTATAGAGCAGCCATGCCGCAAGCGTTACGAAGATCGGGGCCATATTGGCGAGAAGCGTCGCATTGGCGACTGATGTGTAATGCAGCGACAAATGCCACGCGCCGAGATCGGCAGCGATGAACAGGCCAGGCACGGCAAGCAGCAGACAGTCCGTGAGGGTGAGGCGCGCATTGTCCTTGATGTCACCGCGCTCACGCCCGCTCATCAGCATGAGCGGGATGACCGCCAGCGCCACGCGCCAGAATCCGGTGGCAAGCGGGCCAACTTCTGAAAGACGAACGAAAATCGGCGAGCTGGCAATGGCAAAGCCGCCGGCCACCAGAATTGGCATGGCCCAGCGCTGACCAAAGGATTGGGCGTTGGAAGGGGTTGGGCTCGTTACGGGGCTCTCTGGGGCGGTCGTCTGCGACATGTCAAACTCGGGGTCAAACTCGGTCTTGTGTCGAACGCCTAAAGCCGCCTGCATGATGGATGCTGCGGGCATGCGATGAGGTCCGACATGCGAAAGATGAACCGGCGTTGCAGAGCGAATTCAGCACATTTTTTCTGCTACGCATGTTCCAAAACCGTCTGTCATGTCGCAAAGCAATCGAATTGTAGAAATTCTCAATTGTGGGCAGGACGGACGTCGAGATTGCTTATTCCTGCTTGAACAAAGCGTCCAGAAGAAAGATGTGCCGGCACGTTGCTTTGCGATCACTGTTGCCACAACGCCTTCAGCATATCGTCAGGCAATAAAAAAGCGCCCCGCGGGGCGCTTTCCGTTTGTCGATGGTTCTCTTACCGATAGGGCGAAACGCACTGTCTGCGTGGGCCGCTGTTCGGCTGGAAAGTGTTATCCGAAACGCGATAGGTGCGATAACGGTTCTGGCACCACCACACGTGGTTGTTGGTGTGCACAACACGCGGCTGGTTGAGCGCGCCACCGACAATCGCACCGGCGGTGAAGGCTGCCAGCGGATACCACCAGCCGTCGCTGTGGCGGCGATAACCGTTGCGATAATAGCGCGAGCCATGATGACCGTGCCAGTAGCCGGGGCGGTTCGAAGGCCGGTGGCTGCTGTGTGGCGGACGCCCCGGCCTGTTGGCGTGATGCGGCGGGCGGCCTGGCCTGTGGGCATTGCTCGGCGGACGTTTATGACGCTGGGCATGGCCCCGCGGCGGACGGCGATCATCTCGAACCTGTTCGACATTCTGATTAAGCGCAGGACGCTCAAGGTTCATCGGCGCAGCCATGCTCGGAACGATAGATGTGATACCAAAGACCAGCGCCAAGGTCCCCGCGCACGCCTTTTTCAATATGTTCATGTGCAACCCTCCGTATGGAACAACGCATCTAAACGCCTGAAAACACAAATGGTTCCGTATTCAGGCGGCGATAGCGTCGAATTTTGATACGAAGAAGGGGTGTTTACTCGATACCGATACGAACGATCTTGTCTACGAGTGCCAAGGCCAGATTGAGCGCGCTGCCGGTGGCGGTCACGATCTGGGGCAGGATCATCCATTCCAGCATCCATGCCGCGCCCGAGCGTTCCTGCTCATGCACCATCGACTGATGCAGGCCTGAAACCTGAACCGCGTTGAAACGGGCGAGGCTGACCAGCACTTCAGCACCCACCGGGTTTTGCTTGTGCGGCATGGCGGATGAGCCGCCACCGCCCGACAGGGAAAGCTCTGCCCCAAGCTCGGCCATCAGCGCGATGTCCTGTCCGAATTTGCCAAGCGTGCCAGTGATCAGCGACAGAAGACTGCCAAACTCGGCAATGAATGCGCGCTGGCTTTGCCATTGCGGTCGGTCGCAGAGGCCGAGTTTTTCTGCCAGAAGGGCGCGCAGTGCAGGGCCATTTTCGCCAAACTTTTCCAGTGTTCCGGCAGCTCCGCCGAATTGCAGCGGGAAGGCGAGAGCGGCGAGCTTCTGCTCATAATCGGCGATTGGCGTCTGCCAGCTCGTGATGCGGTCTGAAACCGTTACGGGGATGGCGGCCTGCATCCGGGTATAGGCCGTCAGGCCATTTTTGCCGAAGGTCGCATCAAGCCATTTGAAGCGGTCGGACAAATGTTGCAGCCGACCGCGTAAAATGGCGTTTGCCTCACGCAGCCGCAGCATCAGGCTCGTATCGATAACGTCCTGGCTGGTTGCGCCAAAATGCAGTTGGGCCGCGAATTCCGGACCGGTCGCCTGACGCAGTTCCTTGACGAGTGCCGGGATGATGACGCCATCCCGTGCAGTCCCGCTTTCAAGAACGGACAGGTCCGGTTCAAAAGTCTCGGCTGCAAGCCTGATCGCATTGGCGGCTTCATGGGGGATAATCCCCAGTGAAGCCTGGGCATCCGATAACGCCACTTCGAAGCGGACCATTCCGGCAATATCCGCAGCCGCGGTGAAGAGACTTAAAATCTCTTCGTCATCGCCAAAAAGTCCTGCCAGAAACGGATGTTCGAATACCGAAATGCTCATGCGTCAAATATCGAAAAAGACTGTTTCTTTTTCGCCCTGCAAGTGGATGTCGAAAGTATAGATGTCACCTTCGCGCTGACCGATCAAGGTCGGGACGCGCATGCGGTGCTCGACGCGCGCCAGCACCGGATCTTCCGCATTGGCGTCGGCCTCGTCGGAGAAATACATGCGTGTGTGCAGGCCGAGATTGATGCCGCGCGCGACGATCCAGAAAAGGATATGCGGCGCCATCAGGCGTCCGTCCCGGAAGGGAACGCGACCGGGCTTGATCGTCTCGAAAGTGAATTCGCCGGTTTCCATATGGGTTGGGCAGCGGCCCCATCCACGGAAATTGGGATCGGCCTTGCCGCCGGTTTCCGAAGGGCTGTTGTACAGTCCCGTGGCATCGGCCTGCCAGATTTCCACCAGCGCATCGCGCAGCGGCGCGCCTATGCCGTCAAGAACGCGACCCTTGATGGTCACGCGCTCGCCCAGCGTCTTGTCGTTGGTTAGCGGGCTCGTTCCGAGATCTTCCGCGAAGACGCCATGGATGCCGACGAAATTCGGCGTCAATCCGATATGGACGTAAGGGCCCGCGGTCTGGGATGCGCTTTCCTTGAGATAACCCAGTGGCTGTACCATATCAGTTGCCCTCCGGACGGTTTTCAAAGAAGGTCGAGCGGCGTCCGCGCAACACAATGTCAAACTTGTAGGCCAGCATATCCATCGGCAGGGTCGCATTCATGTCGAGCGGCGCGATGAGGCGCTCGACCGCGCTTCTGTCAGGCACCGTTTTCACGATCGGGCAGCGCCAGATCAGCGGATCGCCTTCGAAATACATCTGGGTGATCAGACGCTGCGCGAAACCATGTCCGAAGATCGAGAAGTGGATATGGGCCGGGCGCCAGTCATTGACGCCGTTCGGCCACGGATAAGCGCCTGGCTGGATCGTCTTGAACCAGTAATAGCCGTTCTCATCGGTGATGGTGCGGCCAACGCCGCCGAAATTCGGATCGATGGCGGCGAGATAGGTTTCTTTCTTGTGGCGGTAGCGACCGCCGGCATTGGCCTGCCAGAATTCTAGCAGCGCACCCGGAATCGGGCGATTGCTTTCGTCCAGCACGCGACCATGCACCAGAATGCGCGGGCCGACCGGCATTTCGCCGGGGCGCGCATAATTGCGGATCAGGTCGTTATCGAGTTCGTTCAGCATGCCATGCCCGAAAACCGGGCCGGTAATCTCGCTCTTGGTGCCTTCCAGCGACAGCAGCGCGCGGGTGGGCGAACGCAGAACGGATGTCTTGTACCACGGCGTATAGGCCGGTGGATGCATGGTCAGATCGCGAGCGAAAAAGGGGCTCGTTTCCGGCGGTGTGTTTTTCATTTCTCGGCTTCCTCCGCTTCCATCTGTGCGTAGGTCTGTTTGGCGATCTTGAACGCGTGGTTCGATGCGGGCACGCCCGCATAAATCGCAACATGCAGCAGAGCTTCGCAGATGTCTTCCTTGGTCGCGCCGGTATTCTTCGTGGCGCGGATATGCATTGCAACTTCATCGTCCTGGCCAAGTGCGGCCAGAAGCGCGATCGTTACCATGGAACGCTCGCGCTTGGTCCACTGCGGACGCGACCAGACCGTTCCCCATGCCGTCTCGGTGATAAGCTCCTGGAACGGTGCATCAAGACCCGTGGCACCATTCGATGCCCGGTCCACATGCGCATCGCCAAGAACCGAGCGACG
Source organism: Brucella sp. 22210 (assembly GCF_052045675.1). Classification (NCBI taxonomy): domain Bacteria; kingdom Pseudomonadati; phylum Pseudomonadota; class Alphaproteobacteria; order Hyphomicrobiales; family Brucellaceae; genus Brucella; species Brucella sp. 22210. Next base: position 216,617 of record NZ_JBQEPD010000007.1, on the reverse strand, counting down.
GACGCTCATTCCAAGCTTGTAACGCTCGGAGCGCTCGGCAGTGTCACCCATGGTTATTCTCCCTGGAAGCTTAATTTGAAAGGCGGGTTGAAAGAAAATCGCGCAACAGCGAGACATAGGCGTCCGGTTGTTCCACGCAGGGTATATGGCCGCTATGCGCGATTTCAGCGAAAGTCGCGCCGGGCACGAGGCTTGCCAGTTCCTTGACGAGTGCAGGCGGCGTTGCGCCATCCTGATCGCCGACGACACATAGCACAGGCACGGAAATCGCCTTCGCCGCATCCGTGAAATCGGCATCACGCAGGGCTGCGCAGGTGGCTGCATAGCCATCAAGCGGCTGGCGCACGAACATGTTGCAATAGGCGCGGAAGGCATCATTGTCCGGCTTGCGGAAATCGTCGGTGAACCAGCGCGGCATGGTGCCGTCCAGAATGCTTGCCAGACCGTTCTGCAAAATAGCGTCGATGCGGGCGTTCCACATGTCCGCAGTGCCAATCTTGTGTGCGGTGTTGGACAGGATCATGCCCGCGACGAGATCAGGGCGGGCGGCATAGACACCCTGCGCAATCAGACCGCCGACCGAAAGGCCGCACAACACCACGCGGCGGATCGACAGCTTTTCGAGAAGCGCGATCAGATCCTGCGCCAGAAGCGCGATGGAGTAGGGAGTGTCGCCGATATCGGAAAGGCCGTGTCCGCGCTTGTCGTAAACCAGCGTCGGGATATCGTTGCCGAGCTTTGCCCGAACATCATCCCAGATGCGCATGTCGGTTCCCAGCGAATTGATGAAAACCAGAACAGGCTTTTCATCCCCGCTCCACTGCAAATCATAGTGAAGCACGACGTCGTTTACGTTGGCGAATTGCACGGCTTTCTCCTCTTGATCAGCAGTGTTGCGCTTTCCAATTGGTTAAGTAAAATGATATTATCAGTCGAAATCATAACTTATAGGTTATCTAATCACGTGATCGGGAACAGGATCAAGTTTCGCCATCTGCACACCTTCGTTGAAGTGGCGCGTCAGAAGAGCGTGGTCAAGGCGTCGGAGATTTTGAATATCAGCCAGCCCGCCGTCACCAAAACAATCCGTGAGCTGGAGGATGTGCTGGGCGTTCCGGTTCTGGAGCGTGACGGTCGCGGAATTCGCCTGACGCGTTTCGGGGAGGTGTTTCTGCGCCATGCGGGAACGGCGTTGACGGCCTTGCGGCAGGGGCTCGATTCAGTCTCGCATGAGCTGGACGGTTCCGGCCCGCCGATCCGTATCGGCGCTCTGCCGACCGTTTCCACACGCATCATGCCAAAAGCCATGAGCCTGTTTCTGGCGGAGAAGGCGGGCAGTCGTGTGAAGATCGTCACGGGCGAGAACGCGGTTCTGCTGGAGCAATTGCGCGTTGGCGATCTCGACCTTGTTGTCGGGCGTCTGGCCGCGCCGGAAAAGATGACGGGCTTTTCCTTCGAGCATCTCTATTCCGAGCAGGTGCGGTTTCTGGTCCGGGCAGGGCATCCGCTCACGGACGGACGACCGGTCTTCGATCATCTGGCGGATTATCCGGTGCTGATGCCGACGCAAAATTCGATCATCCGCCCGTTTGTGGAACGGCTGCTGATCGCCAACGGCATCGGCGCGTTGCCCATTCAGGTTGAAACCGTATCGGATGCCTTTGGGCGCGCTTTTGTTCGCGACAGCGATGCGATCTGGATTATTTCCGAAGGTGTCGTGGCGCGCGATGTGACCGAAGGCAAACTGGTCATGCTGCCGATCGATACCAGCGAAACGGTCGGCCCTGTGGGCCTGACAATGCGGACGGATACGGTCAGTTCCGGGTCGCGGCAAATGCTCATCCAGATATTGCGTGATGTTTCCGGCGCTTCGCTATCTCGCGCCATGCCCGGTGCAGGCACAGGCGGAACAGCGCTTTGATACTGTTAGTGATGCAATAGTTCGCCCAGAAATTTGCGCGTGCGTTCCTGCTTCGGATTGGCGAAGAATTCGTCCGGAGAAGCCTGTTCGATAATCGCGCCTTCGGCCATGAAGATCACGAGGTCGGCCACCTGCCGTGCAAAGCCCATTTCATGGGTAACGCAGATCATCGTCATGCCTTCATCCGCAAGGCTGACCATGGTGTCGAGCACTTCCTTGACCATCTCCGGGTCGAGCGCGGATGTCGGTTCGTCGAAGAGCATGACCTTCGGCTTCATGCACAGCGCGCGGGCAATGGCGACGCGCTGCTGCTGACCGCCTGAAAGCTGCGACGGGAATTTGTCGGCCTGCTCCAGAATTTTCACGCGGTTCAAAAGCGCCTTGGCGCTCTTTTCCGCATCTGCCTTGCTGGCCTTAAGCGAGCGCATCGGCGCGAGCATGCAGTTTTGCAGCACGGTGAGATGCGGGAAGAGATTGAACTGCTGGAACACCATGCCAACCTCACGACGCACCGCATCGATGGATTCGCCCGCATGGCCGAGCAGAATGCCGCCGACATGAATTTCGCCCTTCTGGTAGGTTTCCAGATGGTTGATGCAGCGAATGAGCGTCGATTTTCCGCTGCCGGACGGTCCACAGAGCACGATCTTTTCTCCCTTGCGCACCGTCAGATTGATGTCGTGCAAGGCTTGAAAATTGCCGTACCATTTTTCGACATTCTGCAAGCGGATCATCGCATCGGAAGTCTCAGCAGAGGGCTGGTGGATCATCGGGTCACTCCGGGTAGTGTCGTAGTGGTCAGCGGCTTGACGCTGCAAATTTGCGTTCAAGATGAGCGCCGAAGATTGTCAGCGGGCAGCACATGAGGAAATAGAGCGCGCCAACGATGCCGAAGACGGTGAGCGGTTCGAAAATCTGGTTGGAGATAATGTTTCCGGCCCGCGTCAGCTCGGTAAAGCCGACGATGGAGGCAAGCGAGGTTCCCTTAATCAGCTGCACCAGAAAGCCGATGGTGGCAGGCAGCGAAATGCGGATCGCCTGCGGCAGGATCACATCCTTCATGCGCCAGAAATAGCGAAGGCTGAGCGCTTTTGCAGCTTCTGTCTGGCCCTTGGGCACCGCTTCAATGGACCCGCGCCAGATTTCGCCCAGATAGGCGCTGGCATGCAGTGTCAGGCCGATAGCAACGGCAAGCCATGCATCGAGTTTCAGCCCGATGAGCGCAAGGCCGTAATAGACCACAAAGAGCTGCATCAAAAGCGGGGTTCCCTGAAAGACCGCGATATAGGTTGCCGTCATCCGTTCCAGTGCTGGAATGCCCGAAGTGCGCAGCAAGGCAATGCCGAGACCTGCCGTGCAGCCGCAGACAAAGCCAACAGCCGAGAGCGCTACCGTCCACTTCAATCCGATCAGCAGGAAGACAAATTCATCGTGACCCATGGGGAAACTCCTACTTGACCGGATAGGCGAAATAGCGCGCCGAGATGAAGGAGAAGAGGCGCATCATGACCCAGGAAATCACCAGATAGAACGCCGTGACGGTAAAATAGACCTCGAAGCTGCGGAAGCTGTCGGATTCGATGCGCTGGGCAACGGAAGTCAGTTCATAGGCCGAGATTGCCGAGGCAATGCTGGTTGTCAGCGTCAACAGGATGAACTGGCTTGTCAGCGACGGAAAAATCGCCCGCAAGGCCGGTTTCAGCACGATCAGCCGGAAGACCTGCGCCTTATGAAGGCCAAGCGCGATGCCAGCCTCGATCTGGCCCTTTGGAATGGATTGAACGCCGCCGCGAATGATCTCGATGGCATAGGCCCCGCCATTGATGCCCAGCGCGATGATGGCGGTTGGCGTCGGGTCGAGCCGGACACCGGCAAGCGGTAAAGCGAAATAGATGAAGAAGATCTGGACGAGAAATGGCGTGTTGCGGATGAGTTCGACAAAGCCGATGACCAGCCAGCGCAGAAACCAGAAGCGGGAGCCGCGCAGCAGAACACCGCCAATACCGATGACGATTGCCAGCAACATGCCGAATATGGCCATGGTAAAGGTTCCCAAACAGGCAAGCAGCAGGTTGGGGAGGCCATCGATGACCGGCGTGAAATCCAGAGTATAATTCATCGTTCGCTCTGTCTGTTTGCTCTTGAACAACAGGCCCTGAGCCTTGGGCGACGGGTCGTCTTTTGGTCGCCGTTGTTCTCTTTGCTCCAATTGACCGATGCGGCCAGATGTCTGTCGGTCAGTCTTTGTCGACCATCTTTGCCATGGCTTGCACGGCCAACTCATAACCATTTGCGCCGAACCCGATCAGGATGCCGGTTGCGACGCGTGAAATGAGAGAATTGTGGTAGATGCTCTCGCGGGCATGGACGTTCGAAATATGCAGCTCGATCTTCGGGCCGTCGAACATCTTCAAGGCGTCAAGCAAGGCGACTGAAGTGAATGTATAGCCCGCCGGATTGACGATGATACCGCAAGCTTGCTTGCGCGCCTGATGCACGCTTTCCACCAGTTCGCCCTCAAAATTGGTCTGGCGAAAGTCCACCGCAAAACCAAGCGTCTCGGCCACTTGTGTCGCGCGGTCGCGAATATCGGCAAGCGTCGTGGTGCCATAGACGGTCGGCTCGCGCTCGCCGAGCAGATTGAGATTGGGGCCGTTCAAAATAAAGATGGTTCTGGACATGGTGCTTCCCGAAACGGCGGGTGGGCCGTTTTACGACATGAGGAAACGGTTGCAGACGCTGGCGTTTGTTAATCGGAAAAGCGCCCCCCGGAGCCTCCCCAATTCTCGTTTTTATGCACTTGAACGCAAAGCGACTTCGCGCTTTTGCCGAAAATGCTGTTAGCCAGCGTCTGCAATCAGGATCGCTGAATTATCAGTTCGCCGTGAAGGAAACGCCTTCAAGCTTTTCCGGGAATTCCGGAACAGGCACTTTCATCCACTTGTCGTAGATTTTCTTCAGCTCGCCATTGTCCTTGATCTTGTCGATGAAGGTGTTGATCGAAGCGTTGAGTTCCTTTTCGCCCAGACGCGTGCAAGCGCCGTTATAGAGCTTCTGGAATTCCAGCTTGTTTTCGAACTCACCCGGACGGGCCTTTTCGACGCGATCCATATAGAAGATGTTGCCGCCAAGCGCCTGCACCTGACCGGACGCCAGTGCCTGTACGCTCGGTGCATCGCCGTCATAACGACGGATGGTGGCGCTGGATGGCGCGTTCTTGGTAACCTGCGTGTCCTGTGCAGCGCCTTTGGCAACGCCAATGGTGAGATTGGCCATGTCGTCATTGGTTTTGATCGACATGGATTTCGGGCCAATCAGTACGATGGCATTCGCCACATAAGGCTTGCTGAACTGCACAGCCTTGGCGCGCTCCGGCAGCATGGCCATGGTCGCGAACAGCACGTCAACCCGTCCCGTTGTCAGCGCGGGAATGCGGTTGTTCACTTCAAGCGGTACGAATTCTACCGGCACGCCGAGTTCCTTGCCGAACAGATTGGCGATATCGGCGTCGAGACCATCCTGCTGGCCTGCGCTCGTCACAAAACCCCATGGTGGATTGTCGCCCTGAATACCGACGATGAGCTTGCCGCGCGCCTTGATTTCCTCTGGCGTAATGGCGGCTGCGGGCTTGGCGAGCCCAACGGCTGCCACCAGCGCTGCCGCGCCCAGCATCATGTGACGACGTGTCAGCATAGACTTAAACATTCGTTCCTCCTCCCAAAACTGGCGCTCTATCGATCCTCTCCCGTGGATCAGATGGCCGTATGATTATATGTTTGGCAGATGATGCTTGGCAAATCAACCGAGTTTATCAAAATCATATGAGATTTTGAATTTTACATAAAACAGATTTTCCCGCCCGTCACCACAGCCGGTGTGATCGGCTGGATGGTGGATCAGGTAATACGTCCGCTTTTGAGAATATGCTCCACGCCGCTCTGGATATGGCGGCGGATCACGGCTTGAGCACCTTCGACGTCCCGCGCAACGGCCAGTTCAAACAGCAATTTGTGGTCATCCACGACAGGGCGTCCGCGAAATGTCTGTGCCAGCATGTGATAGCGGAGAAAGCGGTCGAACACCGAGGATAGCGCCGTCAGCAGCGTTTCCGAATCGCATGCCGACACGATGGCTTGATGAAATTCCCAGTCGTAACGAACCCATTCGATGGTGCGCGATGCATCGCCCGCGAGCAGAACCCTTTCGGCCGCCGCGAGCTTGTGGTGGGCCGCAACGATACGGCCTTCCCATTCAAGGTCACCAGCTGCAAAGGAAAGCGCGATGGCATGGGTTTCGAGAACTCCGCGCAGATCGGCCAGTTCCTCCAGTTCCTTGCGGGAGGCGGGGCTCACTTCGAAGCCGCGCTGCCCCTCGGCCACGACGAGATTTTCCGTCGTCAGCCGGTTGAGGATTTCGCGCAGCGACGAAACGCTGATCGAATAGCGCTCTTTCGCCTGTTCCAGCTTGATCTTGGCTCGTGGCGGCAATGTTCCGGAAATGATGTCCTTGCGGATCTGCCGGAAAACCACATCGCTGACGGTTTCGGTGGATGCACTGTCTTCCCGCAGCATGGTGTTTCCTTTTGCGTGGCGGTCACGTTCAATAGTGGTAGCGGGAAGGGGCGCCGATCAGGGCAGCGTGCCCCCGGTCAGCGCATGTTGGACGCCGCCATCTATATGTTTGATAAGAATGGCTTTTGCTTCGGTCGCATTGCGCGCCAGTGCCGCATCGAGCAACTGCTTGTGTTCCTTTTCCGCGACGTCGCCGCGATAGGACAGCGCAACCATCTGATAGCGCAGATATTTATCGAAGACGGTGGCATGGGTTTCCATCAGCAGCCGGGAACCACAGGCTGAAATCAGCGCCTGATGAAACTCCCAGTCATAGCGCTTCCACTCTTCCGCCCGGCTGGCATCACCTGACGCCATGATCTGCTCCATCCGTGCCAGCTTGTAGTGCGACGAGACCAGTTGCGCCTCCCAATCCATGCCGCCGAAGGCGAAGGACTGCTCAAGCGCGTGGGTTTCCAGCAGGAGGCGCAGTGCGGCGATTTCCTTGAGATCGGCATCCGACATGGGGGCGACTTCAAAGCCGCGCTGACCCTCGGCGACGACGAAGCCCTCCGACGACAGACGGTTGAGAATTTCACGCAGTGTGCTGACGCTGGTGTCGTAGGAATCCTTCAGGCTTTCCAGCCGTAACCGTTGTGCAGGCGCCAGACGCCCGAAGATAATATCGGTCCGAATGCGGCGATAGCAGCTTTCAGCGATGGACTCATTGGAAGATTCGTAACGCATTAGGAGATATCTCAGATATTCGAGACTTTATCATACATGTCTCGCGTTCCTGTTACAATGTGATATCCTGACTTGCGGTAGGGTTTGAGACTTTCTCGGATGATCTGTGGATCGTCCCTGATCGTGAGAGCTGACGAAATATCCTGGGGAGGAACAATGACGGACAGATCATTTGATAAATCGCGCGGTTTGAAGATCACACGTCTGCTTGGCCGAGAGAGTGTGTGCTGATGGCGCCACTTCGCATCGCGCTGATTGGCGCAGGCTTGATTGGCCGTGAACATGTCACGTTGATATCGGCAAACCTAGATGCGGAACTGGTTGCGATCTCGGATGTGTCGGATGAAAGCGTGTTCTATGCTTCCGCCATCGGTGTTCGCCACTTTCTCGATTTTGAAACGATGCTGGATGAGGTCAAACCCGATGGGGTCATCATCGCCTCGCCGAATGCATTGCATGTTTCGGCAGCGTTGGCCTGCGTTGAGCGCGGCATCGTCAGTCTCGTCGAAAAGCCGATTTCCGACCGGCTTGAAACCGCAGTTGCGCTGGTCCGGGCCAGCGAAAGTTCAGGTGTGCCGGTACTGGTCGGACATCAACGTCGGCACAGCCCCGACATTCAGAAAAGCAGGCAATTGATTGCCGAGGGAATGATCGGTCGGCTGGTTGCCGTGCATGGCATGTGGCTCACCGACAAGCCGGGGCACTATTTCAATGCCGAATGGCGTCGCCGGGCAGGTGGTGGACCACTGCTAATCAATCTGATCCATGACATTGATTGCCTGCGATATATTTGCGGTGATATCCATTCCGTACAGGCTTTCACTTCCAATGCTGTCCGTGCGTTCGAAGTCGAAGACACGGCCAGCATTGGGCTCCGGTTTGAAAACGGTGCACTCGGCAGTTTCCTGATGAGCGATACGGTGGTCTCGTCTTTCAACTGGGGCACGGCTGCGGGACAGGCGCTTTACTTCCCGCATCAGCCGGAGAATGCCTACTATTTCGGCGGCACAAAAGGCTGTTTAACGGCACCCGGTATGGATTTGTGGCGGCACGAAAATCCGGATGGAAACTGGCAGGACCCGCTTCTGTGCCAGCATGTTTCGCTGGATCGGTCGCGCGCCTATGTCAATCAGCTCGACCATTTTCTGTCGGTCATCCGTCGCGAGGCGGAGCCTTTGGTGTCCGCACGCGATGGCATGATGACACTCGCGACCGTGCTGGCGATTCAGGCAGCCGGGACCGGGAACAGCACCATATCCGTGCATGAATTCGTGGAGCAGGTGAACGCCTAACTCTCGAAGTCGCCGAAAATATCCTGCAAGCGGGTCAGTTGTTGCACGCGTTCATCGACAGCGCTGCCGAGCAGAATGATGATATGCGACAGCATGAGGTCCATGATGGCCGTCATCGTCGCCGCGCCATCCCAGAGCGGACCGTGAGAGCCGGGGACGATGAGCGCGATGTCGGCGACTTCATTTGCCCAGGAACAGAACTCGTCGGTCAGCAGGATCACCTTCACGCCGACACGGCGCGCTTCGATCGCCAGAGGGCGCGCCTTGGAGGCAAAGCGGCGCACATCGTGCAGAAACAGCACGCGGTTTTCGACGGAGCCGTCCAGCAGTTCCGCATAGGTGCCGTTCAGTCCATCCACGAAGGAGACGCCGGGGCGCGAATAGGAAAGTTGCGATGCAAAATATTGCGCAATGCCGCGCACATTCTGATAGGCGGCAACATAGACTTCGCGCGCGTCGATCAGCGCGTCGATGGTCTGCTGCCATTCCGGGCTGGTGGTAAGCTCGTAGACGGTGCCGAGATTCTCGATCTGCTCCTGTACCAGACCGGCGAGCAGTTTTCCTTCGCGGAAATCCTGCTGAAGCCGGGCGACCGGTCCCTTCACCTGCCATGCCGGATTGGAACGACCGCGCCTGAGCGCCGTTTTCAGTTCTTCCAGTCCGTCGAAGCCCAGCCGTCGCAGGTAACGCCCCACGGTCATTTGAGAAATGCCCAGCCGTTCGGCGATGGACTTTGCCGTCTCAAATGGAAGATCGGCGATGTTGCGCTCGATATAGCTGGCGATCAGCTTGTCGGCCTTGGATTTACGCAGCTCGGCGCTTTGCAGGCGTACGAGAATGTCTTTAGCCAAATCTTACCCCTCCCGTAAGCACCACAGCGGTTCCCCTTGGAACTGAATCATCCAACCGCTCTATCTATTTGTTTTGAGCACATCTTATCCAAAAATCGTATCAAGATTTTCGGGATGTGCTCCAGTCGCTATAGCGGCGACTGGAGGTGACGCAACAGCTTATTGTGCCGTTTTTACCTTTGTCCAGACCCGGTCGAGCTGGCGAACGCCGGAGCCAAGATCTTCGAAGATCTGAAGCCGCTTCATCGTTTCGTCGGTCGGGTTGATTTCCGTGCTGCTCTTGATGTTGTCTGGCGTCAGCTGGCGGGCCGGCACATTGGGCGTACCGTTGGTCTGTTGGGCAACATTGAGCGCAGCAATTTCAGGCCGCGTGTAGAACTGCATGAACTTGATGGCATTGTCCTTGTTCGGAGACGTTTTGAGAACGCACATATCTTCCTGATACATGGTCGCGCCTTCTTCCGGAATGACATAGCCGAGGTCTTTCGGGTTGCCGAAGACGTCGATCATGCTGCCGACGAAGAAATGCGCGGCGGCAACATCGCCTGCGCCGACCATCGGTCGGGAATCATAGGTGAAAGCGGCCACATAAGGCTTCATCTCGATCACCGTATCGGCGGCTTTCTGAAGTTGCGCCGGGTCGGTCGAATTCACGGAATTGCCGTTGAGGATGAGGCCAACACTCAGCACTTCGCGCATATCGTCGAGAAGGGTGATCTTGAGCTTCTTTTCCTTGACCGTCGCCAGCAGGTCTTTCCAGCCGGTTATATCCTTGCCGAGCACACGCCGGTTATAGAGAATGCCAACCGTTCCGAAGGCATAGGGCAGGCAATATTCGCCCTTCGGGTCGCTTTTGGCGCGAAGGAACTTCGGATCGATATTCTTGAAGCCCTCATAGGTGTTGATGTCGGTCTTGGCCAGCAGATCGAGCTTGGCCATGATGTCCTGCATATGCACGGACGGAAACACGATGTCATAGCCGCTGGCGCCGCCCTGAATCTTGGCCAGCATTTCCTCATTGGAGGAATAGGTGGAAAGATTGACCTTGATCTTGGTCTCTTCCTCGAATTTCTGAAGAACGGCGGGATTGATATACTCGCCCCAGTTATAGATGTTCAACTCGTCTGCGAAGCTTTTGCCGGTAGACATGCCCATAACCGTAAGCGCAATCAGCCCGAGGCGCTGAACGGCACCCTTGAAGGTCGTCATTGTAGTTCCCCTTGTCGTTTGTCACATTTTTCTCAAAGGCCGCAACCTTTCCCGCTTATCGCTGGTGACGGAAAGGATGGGTCTTCGAGGCGTTGACTTGTACCGGAATATGGTATCAACATAACCAAATCACGCAAGAGTTAATTCAATAACATTTCGGGGAACGAAAAATGCGCGATGCGATTGTGCGGCTGGTGTCCGCCGCCAAGACCTTTGCCAGTCCGGAGGGCGGCGAGGTCAAGGCACTGGACGGTATCGATCTGGATATCGGTCGGAATGAGTTCATCACATTGCTGGGCCCGTCGGGCTGCGGCAAGACAACCTTGCTCCAGGCAATCAGCGGGTTTGCCGCACTGGATAGCGGGCGGATCGAGATCGACGGCGTCGACATGACGGATCGACCGCCTTATCGCCGACCGGTCAATACGGTCTTTCAGAACTATGCGCTGTTTCCGCATATGAGCGTCGGGCAGAACACCGGATATGCTCTCGAAGTTGCGGGTGTCGGCAAGGCCGAGCGCACGGAGCGCGTCAGGGCTGTTTTGCAGATGGTGGGATTGGCTGGTATGGAAGCGCGCTTGCCGCGTCAGCTCTCCGGTGGTCAGCAGCAGCGTGTCGCATTGGCCCGGGCCATTGTGGCGCGGCCAAAAGTTCTGCTGCTGGATGAGCCGCTATCCGCACTCGACAAAAACCTGCGCGAGGCGATGCAGTTCGAGCTGAAAACCTTGCAGCACGAATTGGGCATTACCTTCATCTTCGTCACCCACGACCAGCAGGAAGCGCTGACCATGTCGGATCGCGTGGCGGTGCTCTCCAATGGGCGCATCCAGCAGCTGGACGCGCCGCGTGTTGTGTATGATCGCCCGGTCAATGCCTTCGTCGCCAATTTCGTTGGCGCCAGCAATTTGCTGGAAGGGCAAGCCGACGCCAACGGCTTCGTGCTGGGGGATGGGACGGTGTTGCATCACGACGGTGACGGCAAAGCCAAAGGCAAGGTTACCGCACTTCTGCGCCCTGAAAATTTCTCGCTTGTCGCGCGCCATGAAAGACATGGCGCGCTTGATGTCACGCTCGATCAGATTGTCTTTGTCGGCTCGTCTTTCGAACTACTTGGGCGTCTCGCGTCCGGGCGCAAGCTGATGGCGCAGATTCCGGCGGTGGACCGGAACACGGTCAATGATCTGCAGCCGGGGCAGGCCGCGCGCTGGTATTACGATCCGGCTACGGTCCACCTTCTGTGTGAAGGGGAGGGTGCGTGATGAATCTCGCTGCCCTGCGGCGCATGCAACTGACGGTTCTGCTTGGACCGGCGACACTGTTCCTGATCGTCTTCTTTGCCATTCCGCTCGGAATTATGGTGGTGACGAGCTTTCTCGCGCCCGGTCTTTATGGCGGTGTCGAATGGGAGTTCTATCCGCATAATTTCGGGCGCATTCTGGGTTTTGCCGACCCGGCATTCGAGGAATACGACCCCATCTACCTATCGATTTTCTTTCGCTCAGTCCGGATCGCCATCGTGACGGTCATCGCCGCCTTGCTGGTCGCTTATCCCGCCGCGTTCTACATCAGCAGGCTTCCCGACCGGTGGAAGAATTTCTGCATTTTTCTCATTACCCTGCCGTTCTTCGCCAGCCTGATTGTGCGGCTGTTCGTTTGGGTGATGATCCTGCGCCCGACAGGCCTCATCAATGAAACGCTGATGTCGCTCGGCATCATTTCGCGTCCGCTGGACATGATCTATACCGACGGGGCCATCGTACTGGGCATGGTCTATGTGTTCCTGCCATTCATGTTCATGCCGGTCTATGCCAGCATTGAAAAGCTGGACTGGCGTCTGGTACAGGCGTCGCTGGATCTGGGGGCAGGTCCGGTGCGGACATTCTTCCGGATTGTCCTGCCGCTGACCGCACCCGGCATTGCCGCCGGTTCGGTGATTGTCTTCATTCCGTCGCTTGGAAATTTCGTTGTGCCTGCCGTGCTCGGCGGTGCCAAGGTGATGATGCTCGGCAATCTCATCGAAGGGCAGTTTCTCTCGGCGCGCAACTGGCCGTTCGGGTCGGCGCTCGCCATGATGGTGATGGCCGTCATGCTGGTGCTGCTCTTGTTCTATGTGCTTTTGACCAACCGGCGTAATGCCGCCGAAGCGCTGTCGCAGTAAGGGGAGATATTCATGAAAGTCGCCCGTACTCTCTTCAACGGCGGATTGCTGCTCTACGTCGCCTTGTTCTTCGCCTTCATCTATATCCCGCTTGCGCTCATCATCGTCTATTCGTTCAACGCCAATCCGGTGAACATGATGGTGTGGAGCGGCTTTACCACCGACTGGTATGCGCAGGTGCTGGGCTTCAAGACAGGCGTTTCCGAAAGTGCGCTCTATATCGAATCGACCGACCAGCTTGTGGCCGCCGTGTTCAACAGCCTGAAAATCGCGATTTCGACGACGCTCATCTCGACCGTTCTCGGAACTGCACTGGCGCTGGCCATGCATCGCTACAATTTTCTGGGAAAGCGCTTCTATCAGGTGACGCTTTTCATGCCGATGCTGATGCCGGATATCGTACTGGGCATTGCGCTTTTGATCTTCTTCGTCAATGCGGGTATTCATCTGGGACTAACGACGATCATCATCGGGCAATGCACGTTTCTGATCTCCTATGTATTCATCGTGGTTTCGGCCCGGCTGGCCGGTATGGACCGCACGCTGGAACATGCATCGGCAGATCTCGGCGCCAATGAATGGACGACGTTCCGCAAGGTCGTCATGCCCCAGCTCATGCCTGGCATTCTTGGTGGGGCACTGCTTGCCTTCATCATTTCCATGGATGACCTTGTCATCACCTATTTCATCGCAGGCGTTGATGTTACGACCCTGCCGATGTTCATCTTCGCCATGCTGCGACGCGGCATCAAACCGGAAATCAATGCGATCGCCGTCATGATGCTGACCTTCTCTTTCGTCGTGGCTTCGCTCGGTCTCTATCTTCGCTCTCGGAAGAAATAACATGACTTCACAGACACCTATCCGCAAACCGCGTGGCCGTGACCTCGGCATTCCTTTTACCGGGCGCACTGGCCCCAATAATGCGATCACCGATGTCGATGGTATCGGGGTCGGCTTCCAGACGATCATCGAGAACGAGCCACGTCCGGGTCGCAAGCGTCCGGCGCGCAGTGGCGTGACCGCAATTGTGCCGCATATGCAGTCGGAGACACCGGTTCCGGTCTATGCCGGTATTCATCGCTTCAATGGCAATGGTGAAATGACGGGCACGCACTGGATCGCGGATGGCGGTTATTTCCTTGGCCCCGTCGTCATCACCAATACGCACGGTATCGGCATGGCTCATCATGCCACCACACGCTGGATGGTGGACCGCTATGCCTCGACCTACCAGACTGACGATTTCCTCTGGATCATGCCGGTTATTGCCGAAACCTATGATGGTGCGCTGAACGACATCAACGGCTTTCCCGTCACGGAAACCGATGTGCGCAAGGCGCTCGACAGCGCTGCTTCCGGCCCGGTGCAGGAAGGCAATTGCGGTGGCGGTACGGCTATGGTCACCTATGGCTTCAAAGGCGGCACGGGTACGGCATCCCGCGTTGTGGAGTTCGGTGGTCGCAGCTTCACAATTGGTGCGCTGGTGCAGGCCAATCATGGCCAGCGCGACTGGTTGACCATTGCCGGTGTTCCGGTCGGCAAGCATATGCGCGACGGCACCCCGCAAAGCCAGTTGCAGGAGCGCGGTTCCATCATCGTGGTGCTGGCAACCGATTTGCCCTTGATGCCACATCAGCTGCAGCGGCTGGCGCGCCGCGCCGCTATCGGTATCGGTCGCAACGGCACGCCGGGCGGCAACAACTCAGGCGATATTTTCCTGGCCTTCTCGACGGCCAATCAGCGTCCGATGCAACACCGCTCCGAGCCCTTCCTCCAGATGGAAGTGGTCAATGACGAACCGCTTGATCCTTTCTATCTCGCTGCGGTCGACAGCGTGGAGGAAGCGGTGGTCAATGCGATGATTGCAGCTGAGGATATGGGCGGGACTTCCTATGACCGTCTGCTCATTCAGGCTATCGACCACGACAAGCTGCGCGAGGTTCTGGCCAGCTATGGAAGACTGTCTGCATAAGGCAACAAACGGATCTTTGCTTGCAGTATAGAAAGCAGCGACAGACATGATGTCTGTCGCTGCCCCTTTGTGATGTTATCTCGACTGGAGGTCAGATCATCACAATGGCAATGCCGGATTGGGCTTTGCTTTTAAAACGACCGCTGAAAGCGAACTGTGCCGCCCCAGGCATCGTTAACGGGATTGTCGCGCACATCAGCTTCATAGCGCTTCCACTCGCCACCGAATTTGGTGTAGTTGACTTCCGGCGTGATGGTGAAACCGGGGACGATTTGATAGGCGATATTGGCCGCAGCAGCGGTCTTGCCCCAATCATCATGCGCGCCTTGCAGATTGAAAGCCACCTTGTCGGTCGCCTTGAATTTCAAGCCGCCCCATACCGCCCAGTCGCCGCCCCACTGGCCATACATCTGATCCGGATCGTCTTCAGAAGAATATGCGCCCTGCAGCCAGAGCGAGAAACGGTCGGTCAGATTGACGTCGCCGCGGACTTTGGCCGCCCACGCTTCAATGACTGAGTCATAGGCCACGACACCTGCGATCGCCCCCCAGCCGCCCGCATATTTCAATCCGCCGACGACATGCGGCACATAACCGTCAATGGTGTAGTCGTGACCGTCGGGGTTGATATAGCCGCCGTCATTGTCGCCACCCTGTTCGAGGGCAATGACCGCTGAAAAGCCGCTGCTGCCTCCAAATGTGTACGAGATCTTGCCGGTGCGATAAGCGCCGGGTGAAACCACGTCATCATTGATGATATCGCCGAGATAGCCGGTGAAGGTGTGGAATTCCGAGTCGTCGATACCGACCCTCAGACCGCCGAGTTCGATAAAGGCATATCGCAGGACAACATCCGAATCCGCATCACCATATACATCGCTGATGCCGGAACTGTTTGCCTAATAGTTGAAGCGGGTTTCAGTAAAAGTCTTCAAGGTGCCGAATTCGGTTTCCGAACCGGTCGAGGTGCGAAGCGCAAAACGGGCAGTTTTGTCCCAGCCTTCGCGATCAATGCCAGAGTAGACATCGTCGCCGCCCTTAATATCGTAACGCAGATAGCCGTGGATACGCAGGCAGGTTTCTGTGCCGGGGATGTAGAAATAGCCCGTGCCATAGGCGTCGCAAACACGCATATACTCAACGCCTTCAGGCTCTGGCGCGATGATTGCGTCGGCAGCATAGGATGAAAAGGAGATCATCGTCGCAGCCGAAGAGATCAGAACGGTCTTCATTTTCATAAGATTTGCCTCGATTCAGCGTGAATTTTATGAGGCCCATTTATACATCCGTGACCGTTCTGCCTCAACAACGTAAAAAGTAATTCATTCAATTGTTATTTAAATGTTGCAGCAATGATACCAATTACCACAATATATTATTATTTATACTTTTTATTTATATCAAATTGGTGCTCATTTTATAATTATGTCTAAATGATAATTGGTAGGCTAATTATATAATTGTCATTACTTTTCAAAAAGTTGCGATTTTTTGAATTTGACTGATAGTATAACCATTCGTTTCAGAATGTGAGCTTTTAATCGTGCCTTGAGGGGCGAGTAATTGGAAAAGAAGTATTATCGATGGCAATTGACGCAGAAAAATTGACTTTGTTGCGGGATTTGATGGCAAATATACTTGTTTCCGCGAAAATATGGCGATCACTCGCAAACGAGGCGTTACTCGATCTCGGACTTGATTCGGGGATCGCGGCTTGCCTGTTCTGGATTGCGCATGTGGGGGATGGCGCCAAGCAGATTGATATCGCAACGGAAATGGGGCTGACGGCGGCATCGCTGGTGCGGATGATCGATTCACTGGAAGCACTTCAGCTTGCGCGTCGCGAGGTGGATGAGAACAACAGACGAGCGAACAGGATCAGGCTGACCGAAGAGGGGCACCGCGTCGTTTCCATCATGCAAAAGCTCCTTGATGGTGTACATCAGAAAATATTCCGGGAGTTTGAGAGCAGGGATATCAATACGGCCAACACGCTTTTACGGCGAGTAATCAGCGAAAGGGCCTGATCGCCAACATCCGAAGTGTTGCTGTGCATGCGGTCTCAGCAAATTTGTTGCTGAATGTTTCTCGCTTTCACTTGGAAATATTCAGTTACAAAAAAATAAGAAATACTCGTCGTGAAGCAGCTATAGTAGCGTGCAACAATATCTGCATGTTAAACGACACGAGTCTGAATGAGTGTTCCTCCGCATATACTGATTGTCGATGACGACCCGGAAATTCGATCACTGCTGTCTCGCTATATCAGCGAGCAGGGTTTTCGTGTTTCTGTGGCGGGTGATCGGCGCGAATGCGAAAAGCGCTTCACGGAAACCAACCCCAATCTGATCGTGCTGGATGTCATGCTGCCGGACGGTTCCGGCCTCGATATTTGCAGGCGGCTGCGGGATCGGGAGCCAAGTATTCCGGTCATCCTGCTGACGGCATTGAAAGAGGATGTCGACCGTATCATCGGTCTGGAAATCGGTGCTGATGACTATCTCGGCAAGCCGTTCAATCCGCGGGAGCTGACGGCGCGCATCAAGGCTGTGCTGCGCCGCAGCCAGCATGTTGCCTCAACGACGAACGACGATGTGACGATTTTTCATTTCGGTGATTTCTCGCTCGACCCGCAATTGCGCAAGGTTGTGAAGCAGGATGGCGCACAGATCGAACTGACGGCAGCTGAATTTGACTTGTTGAAAGTGTTTGTGGAACGTCCGGGACGCCTGCTGTCGCGCGATCAGCTGCTCGATTTCACGCAGGGCCGTGGCCGTGGCCCGCTGGACCGTTCGATTGACGTTCTCATGAGCCGGTTGCGCCGCAAGCTGGATGATAGTCAGGCCGGGGATATTTTTAAAACTGTTCGCAATGGCGGCTATCAGCTGACCGTGCCCGTCAAGACATCGGTCGTGACGCGATGAACACGTTGCGCAATCGAATCGCGCTGTTGTTGATCTGCGCCATTGTCGCCGTTGTGGGGCTTGCGACTTTTGCGGCAGACCGTGTGCTCAGCCCGCCGTCGCGTGAACTGACATCTGATCCGCTGGCGCGCCAGATCATCCTGCTCGTTTCGTTGTTTGATAAAAATCCGGAGGAAGCAGAGAAGCTCGGTTTCACGCTTCAAAAGCAGCCGGTCGATAATGACGTCGATGAAAGAGGCACAAGTTTCATTTCACGCGCATTGGCGGCGAATGGCAAAAACTGGCCGCTGATTGTCAGTCGCGCGGATGCACCGAGGACAGAGAATGTTTCTGTCAAGCTTGGTGAAGAGCAATGGTTGATTCTGCAAATCCCGCAGATGGGCCCACCGGATGGAGCGGCCCGGGTGCTGGCGCTGTGGATCTGTCTGATCGTTCTGGGCAGTGCCGCCATTTCATTGTTTGCCGCCGACAAGATTACCAAACCGCTGCGCCTGCTGGAAGGCGCGGTCACGCGTATCGGGCCGGATGGCGTGCTGCCGCTGATACCCGAGACGGGATCGGGCGAGGTGCGAGCCACCGCGAAGGCTATCAACCAGCTTTCGACAAGGCTTAAAGCCGCGATGGAAAGCCGTATGCGGCTGGTCGCTGCCGCCGGTCACGACTTGCGGACTCCCATGACGCGTATGCGGCTTCGTGCCGAATTCGTTACGGACGAGACGGAGCGCACAAAGTGGCTGGCCGATCTGCAAGAACTCGATTCGATTGCCGATAGCGCGATCCGCCTCGTGCGCGAGGAAGTGGACAGCAATGGTGCGACGGAGATTTTGCAACTCGACCGCCTCGTGACCGAACTGGTCACGGAATTGCGGGCGATTGGCTATTCGGCAGAGTTGCAGACAGCAAAAGTCACACAGCCCATTATGGTGCAGGCAAACCCGATTGCGCTGACACGGGCGCTGCGCAACCTGATGATCAATGCTGCAACCCATGGTCATCACGCGGTTGTGTCGAGTGTTGAGAAGAACGGCAAGGCAATCGTTCTTATAGAAGATGACGGACCGGGCATTCCGGAGGAGATGATGGGACGCATCTTCGAGCCGTTTTTCCGGGTGGATGCGGGACGCCGCAAAATGCATCCCGGTGCAGGACTTGGACTAGCTATCGCAAAGGAGATTATCGAACGCATGGGAGGGTGCATCGATATCGCCAACAAGACGCCGAACGGCATTGCACAAACGGTGACACTGCCGGTCGCAACCAAATCGCTCAGTAAACAAGGTCTATAGTATGGTTCAGCCGCTGATCTCCCATGGCAAGCCCCGCAGCTCCCTCCCAGGTGTGCGGTCTTTCGGAATGGCGCTCGCAGCCGCCTCGCTTCTGATAGTGTCGGCCTGTTCTCAAGAGCAATCCCAGAATGCCGCCGCCGGTGGTGCGCCCAAGCCGCAGGTCAGTGTTGTGACCTTGCAGCCGCAATCGGTGTCCATCAATGCGGAAATGCCAGGGCGCACGACGGCGTCGCTGGTGGCTGAAGTCAGGCCGCAGGTTGGCGGTATCATTCAGAAAAGACTGTTCACCGAAGGCGGCGAGGTCAATGAGGGCGACGCGCTCTATCAGATCGATCCCGCCAGCTATCAGGCTGCTTATGACAGTGCGGCGGCGGCTCTCCAGAAAGCGGAAGCCACTGTGCCGAGCGCGCAATCCATGGTGACGCGCTATCAGGGCCTGATCAAGCAGAACGCAGTCAGCAAGCAGGACCTCGACAATGCAATCGCGTCGCTGGCGCAGGCCAATGCGGATGTTGCGGCTGCCAAGGCGGCGCTCGATACAGCGCAGATCAATCTCAATTATACGTCTATCAAAGCCCCCATCGGCGGGCGCATCGACCGGTCGACCCTGACGCCGGGCGCGCTGGTGACAGCCAGCCAGGATACGGCGCTGACCACGATCCGCACGCTTGACCCGATCAATGTCGATGTGACGCAATCGAGCACCAATCTGCTCAATCTGCGTCAGGCAATTCAGGACGGCCGCATCAAGATCAGCGGTGAAAATGTCACTGTTCGCCTGAAGCTCGAAACCGGCGCGATCTATCCGCTGTCGGGCAAGCTGGAATTTGCCGAATCCGCCGTGAGCGAAACCACGGGCACCTTCACGCTGCGCGCGACATTCCCCAATCCGGATCGCCTGCTGTTGCCGGGCATGTTTGTTCGTGCACTGGTTGAAGAAGGCGTCGCGCCCAACAGTTTCCTCGTGCCGCAGCGCGGTGTGACACGCAACGCCAAGGGCGAGCCGACCGGTCTGTTCGTCAATGCGGAAAACAAGATTGAGGAACGTGTTCTGGAAGTCAGCCAGAGCGTCGGCAACAATTGGCTGGTCATCAGCGGCGTTGCCGCTGGCGACCGGGTTATTGTCGAAGGCTCGCAGCTCGTTCGCGCCGGTCAGGATGTCGAGCCAGTGGATGTAACCGTCGACGATACGACGGGCGAAGTGCGCGAGCGCAAGCAGGCTCAGGCGACGGAAGATTCCGCCACCCAGCTTGCTCAGGGTCAGGCAAGCAGCGCGGCGGTGAAGGAATAGACCATGTCGAATTTCTTCATCAACCGACCCAATTTCGCTTGGGTTATCGCGATCGTCATCATGCTTGGCGGTTTGCTGGCCCTCAATTCGCTGTCCATCTCGCAATATCCGCAGATTGCGCCGACAACAGTGCGCATCAGCGCCACCTATGCGGGTGCGGATGCCGAAACGGTCGAAAACTCGGTCACCAAGGTGATCGAGCAAGGCATGACCGGTATCGATAATCTGGATTACATGACGGCCAACTCGACCTCGACCGGGGCTGCAACCATCACGCTGACCTTCACCAGCGCCGCTGATCCTGATGTGGCGCAGATGCAGGTGCAGAACAAGCTGCAGCTCGTCCAGTCGCAGCTGCCGGAAATCGTGCAGAGCACCGGGATCACGGTCAGCAAGTCGTCCGAAAGCTTTCTGATGGTCATCGGCTTTGTCTCGACAGACAAAAAGCTGACGGCGAACGATCTCGCTGACTATATCGACAGCACGCTCAACGATACGCTGAAGCGTGTCGAAGGCGTTGGCGATACACGCATTTTCGGTGCTGGCTATGCCATGCGCATCTGGCTGGACCCGGACAAGCTTACGAAATACGCGCTCATGCCGAGCGATATTACTACGGCCATCGAAGCGCAGAACACGCAGGTTTCTGCGGGTCAGCTCGGTGCGATGCCCGCTGAAAAAGGCCAGCAGCTCAATGCGACGGTGACGGCCCAGAGCCGTCTTCAGACGCCGGAGCAGTTCCGCAATATCATTTTGAAAAGCACGACCGACGGTTCGCTGGTGCGGCTGAATGATGTGGCCCGCGTGGAGCTTGGCTCGGAAAGCTATACGAGCCAATCCAGCTATAACGGTCTGCCTTCGGGCGCCATCGGTATTTATCTTGCCACCGGCGCCAATGCGATCAGCACCGCCGAAGGCGTACAGACCGCCATCGGCAACCTTCAGGAAACACTCCCGGCCGGTGTGGAGGTCGTTTATCCTTATGACACGACGCCATTCGTGCGCCTGTCCATCGAGGAAGTGATCAAGACGCTTATTGAAGCTATTGTTCTCGTCTTCGTGGTCATGCTGGTATTCCTGCAAAATATCCGCGCAACGCTCATCCCGACACTCGCCGTTCCGGTCGTTCTGCTGGGTACTTTCGGGGTGCTGGCGGTCTTCGGCTATTCCGTCAATACACTGACCATGTTTGCCATGGTGCTGGCCATCGGCCTTCTGGTGGATGACGCGATTGTCGTTGTGGAAAATGTCGAGCGCGTGATGGAGGAGGAGGGGCTTCCACCAAGAGAAGCCACGATCAAATCCATGGGCGAGATCACCGGCGCACTGGTGGGTATCGCGACGGTTCTCTCTGCCGTGTTTATCCCGATGGCCTTCTTCGGAGGCTCGGTCGGCGTTATCTATCGCCAGTTTTCGGTGACCATCGTATCGGCGATGATTCTGTCCGTGGTGGTCGCACTCATCCTGACACCGGCGCTGTGCGCCACGCTTTTGAAGCCGGTTCATGGTCATGCGAAACAGCGCGGAATTTCGGGCTGGTTCAATCGCGGTTTCGACCGCACGACGAACGCCTATCGCAGCGGCGTCAGCGGAATTCTCTCTCGTTCGTCGCGCTTTCTGGTGATTTTCGTATTGATCGTCATCGCTATGGGCTGGCTGTTCAACCGCCTCCCAAGCTCGTTCCTGCCGGAAGAAGATCAGGGCACGCTCATGACCAGCGTTCAGCTCCCCGTGGGCGCAACGCAGGACCGTACCGAGCGCGTCATGAAGCAGGTGACGGATTTCTATCTCAATCAGGAGAAAGATGCCGTCGAAGGCGTGATGAGCGTCATCGGCTTCGGTTATGGCGGGCAGGGACAGAATGTCGGTCTGGCCTTTGTGCGCCTGAAAGATTTCGAAACGCGCAAGACTGCCGATCTCTCGGCAAGTGCTGTTGCCGGACGCGCCATGAAATATTTCTCGACAATCCGCGACGGTAAGGTTTTTGCACTTGCGCCGCCTGCCATTCAGGGTATGGGCAATTCGAGCGGCTTCGATTTCTTCCTGCAGGATGTCAATGGCGTGGGCCATGCCAAGCTGATCGAGGCGCGCAATCAGTTGCTGGCGCTCGCCGGCAAGAGCAGTCTTTTGTCCGGCACCCGCCCGAACGGGCAGGAAGACTCGCCGGAATTCGGCATCAATATCGATCAGGAAAAAGCGAGCGCGCTTGGCGTTTCTCTGGCCGATATCAACAGCACGCTCTCCACCGCCTGGGGTAGCGCCTATGTCAACGATTTCATCGACCGGGGACGCATCAAGCCGGTCTATATTCAGGGTGACAGCGCGTTCCGCATGCAGCCGGAAGATCTGGCCAAATGGCAGGTTCGCAATTCGGCTGGAACCATGGTGCCGTTCTCGGCCTTCGCGACCGGCTACTGGAAATTCGGTTCGCCCCGACTGGAACGCTATAACGGGTCGTCCGCTGTGGAAATTCAGGGTGCTGCCGCTGAAGGTGTCAGCTCCGGCGTTGCCATGGATGAAATCGACAATCTGATGAAGCAGTTGCCTTCCGGCTTTGCGCATGAATGGACGGGGCTTTCCTATCAGGAGCAGCTGTCCGGTAATCAGGCCGCGTCTCTCTATGCAATCTCGGTTCTGGTGGTCTTCCTGTGCCTCGTGGCGCTCTATGAAAGCTGGTCGATCCCGTTTGCGGTCATGCTGTCGGTGCCAATCGGCATCTTCGGCGCTCTGCTTGGGGCGACGCTATTCGGCCAAAGCAACGACGTTTATTTCAAGGTCGGTCTTCTTACGACCATCGGCCTTGCTGCCAAAAATGCCATTCTGATCGTCGAATTTGCGATAGAGCGGCAGGCCGCAGGCATGGGGCTGGTAGAGGCGACTTTGGAAGCCTCGCGACAGCGCCTGCGACCGATCTTGATGACATCCTTCGCCTTCATTCTGGGCGTTACGCCATTGGCCATTGCAAGCGGTGCCGGTTCCGGTGCACAGAACGCAATTGGTATCGGCGTTATGGGTGGGATGATCGCCGCAACCGTGGTAGGTGTCTTCCTTGTTCCGCTGCTCTTCGTTACCGTTCGACGTGTGTTCAAGGGCAAATCCAGTCAAACTCAACCGGTGTCGCCGCAGACGCAGACGGAATCAAACCATGACGACAAATGATCTTACCCGCGTTGCAGCGACTTTTGACCATAAGCCCTGCACCAGACAGGATCAGCGTGTCCGCCGCTATCTGAAAGTGCTGGGCACCCTGTGCCTCGTCGCCACCGTCAGTGGTTGTGTGGTTGGGCCAGACTATCAGTCGCCCTTGATCAACATGCCTTCGAACTGGGGCAACAAGAAGCAGCAAAAGCCGGCCAAGCCGGCAGAGCTGGCCGAATGGTGGAAGCGGCTCAACGATCCATTGCTCAATGCTTTCGTAGAGGAAGCCGTTGCGGGCAATCTGGACGTTGCGACCGCCAAGGCCCGTGTGCGTGAAGCGCGTGCGACCTATCGCCAGTCGGTCGGTACATTGCTGCCATCGCTGGACGGTTCTGCTTCGGCGACCCGCAGCCGGACCGGCTCTTCGGTGGATGGCGCTGCGAGCACCAGCAACCAGTTCCAGGGCGGACTGGATGCAAGCTGGGAAATCGATCTGTTCGGCGCCAACCGCCGGTCGGTGGAAGCCGCGAAATACGGTATGGACGCCTCCGAGGAAGACCTGCGCAACACGCTCGTGACGTTGATCGGCGATGTGACGACCAACTATGTTGAAGCTCGCGGTTATCAGGCCCGTATCGCTCTGGCCCGACGGACTGCCGCTTCGCAACGCGAGACGGCAACACTGACGCGCAACAAGTTCGAGGCGGGCGCGTCCTCGGCGGTCGATCTTTCCAATGCATCGGGGCAGGCTGCGTCGACGGAAGCGAATATTCCAGACCTTGAAGCCGCTTACGCAGCTTCCGTGCATCGCCTGTCCGTGCTGACGGGTCGTGCGCCTGCGGCGTTGGCCGAGCGGATGAAGAAGGTCAAGGCGATCCCCAAGCCGAAGCTGCCAATGCCCACCGGCATTCCGGCAGATATTCTGCTGTCGCGCCCGGATGTGCGGCTGGCCGAACGTCAATATGCACAATACACAGCCAAGGTCGGTCAGGCGGAAGCCGCCCGTTATCCGAGCCTCAGCCTCACGGGCGATATTGCGACATCAGCCACGAAGATCGGCGATCTTGGCAAAAGCTCTTCGATCAGCTGGTCGTTTGGCCCAAGCCTCTCGGTTCCGATCTTCAATGGCGGTCAGCTCAAGGCAGCGGTCGAGCTGGCGGAAGCACAGCGCGACCAGTATTTCATCGCCTATCGTTCTTCGATCCTGACCGGGCTTGAAGAAGTTGAAAACGCGATCGTGTCGCTGGCGCAGGAGCGCATCAAGTCTTCCAAGCTAGCAACCTCAGCCGGTCATTATCGCGAAGCGGCATCGCTTGGACGTTCGCTCTATCAGTCGGGTACGCAGAGCTTCCTCGATCTTCTGGAAGCGCAGCGTTCGCTCTATTCGGCGGAAGATTCGCTGATCGCCAGCCAGGTTCTGATCACGACCGATTACATCGCACTCAACAAGGCGCTTGGCGGCGGCTGGAGCGGTGCCATCGAGGTTTCCAAACCGGAAGTGGTGGACGTGAATACGGGTCCACGTCTTCCGAAGAAAAAAGCGGTGGCGGCAGCCGCCAGCAACTAAACGCAAACCCGGTTATCCGGCCCTTCACCCGGATTGGCGATCTTATTCCGGCATCTGCTTCCAGCCTCACAACTGAGCCTGAGCAGATGCCGGAGTTGAAAAGATTGCTGGCAATTACAGATTTTTAGTGGATTTTTCGAATACGACACTTGATCATGCGGCCCGTCTGGCCGGTTTCAGAGGTCACATTCAATCCACGAGCAGATGCAAGGTTCCCTGAATGCGCTTTAAACGTCTCGTCGTCACGATCGCAGCCATCATCGCTGTGGCCGTATGCGGATATTTTTACTGGCGCAGCCAATCGGGATCACAGTCGCAGTCGATCATGACCGTTGCTGCGGCGCGGGGTGATATCGAAGTCACGGTGCTTGCCACGGGAACCGTCAAGCCTGTTCGTCTGGTTGCCGTCGGTGCGCAGGCATCGGGCCGTATCACATCGGTAAAAGTCAAGCTCGGACAGACCGTCAAGGCGAACGATCTCATTGCCGAGATTGACTCCACGACACAGAAAAACGATCTGCGAACCTCCGAGGCGTCGCTTGCCAATATGCAGGCGCAGCTCAAGGAAAAGCAGGCGACACTGGTGCTGAACCAGCAGACGCTGACGCGCCAGAAATCCATGCTCGCCAAACGTGCCGTATCGCAGGCCGATTACGATACGGCTGCCGCCGATCTGAATGTCACGCAGGCGCAGATTGAATCTATCAAGGCCCAGATCAAGGAGGCCGAAGTCGCCGTCGAGACCGCCAGAGCCAATCTTGGCTATACGCAGATCACTGCGCCGATTGAGGGAACCGTTCTTTCCATCGTCAGTCAGGAAGGCCAGACGGTCAATGCAACGCAATCCGCGCCAACCATTGTCATTCTCGGCCAGCTCGACCGCATGACGGTTTATACGGAAATTTCCGAGGCCGATATCGTTCGGGTCAAGCCAGGTCTGCCGCTTTATTTCACGGTGCTCGGCGATCAGGATCGCCGCTATGAAGCAAGCCTTGAATCGGTGGAACCGGCGCCGGAATCGATCAAGAGCGACAGCAGTTTCAGTTCTTCAAGCTCGACATCGACATCATCGTCGACCAGCACCTCGTCGGAAGCGATCTATTACAATGGCCTCTTCACCATCCCGAATGAAGATGGGCATTTGCGCACTTATATGACGGCAGAAGTCCATATCGTTCTTGGTCAGGAAAAGAATGTCCTGACCATTCCGTCTTCTGCTTTGGGCGCGCCCGATGCGGATGGTCGCTATACGGTCCGAGTGGTTAACGACAAGGGCGATATCACACGCAAGAAGATCGAGATCGGCTTGAACAACAAGGTCATGGTTCAGGTGAAATCCGGCCTTGATGAAGGTGATCGCGTCATCAGTGGCGAATTGGCGGCAGGTTCTGCAGCGAGTTCCGGTTCGGGCGGTCGACGCGGCCCGCCGATGGGCTTCTGATCATGACGGAACCGTTGATCCGTCTCAGAAAAGTCCGGCGGGAATATCCGTCGGGTGACAGTTCTATCGCAGTCCTGAAAGACGTCGATCTCACCATCGAGGCTGGCGAGATGGTGGCGATTGTCGGTGCGTCGGGGTCGGGTAAGTCCACCCTGATGAATATTCTTGGCTGTCTGGATCGCCCGACGTCCGGTAGCTACGAAATCAACGGGCGGGAAACCGCCTCCATGGATGTCGATGAGCTGGCCGCGCTGCGGCGCGAGCATTTCGGCTTCATTTTCCAGCGTTATCATCTGCTGCCCGAACTGACGGCAGTCGGCAATGTCGAGATACCGGCAATCTATGCCGGGATTGACCCGTCGACACGCGCCAAGCGTGCCGGGGCCTTGCTGACGCGTCTTGGCATGGGCGACCGGATGCATCACCGTCCGGGTCAGCTATCTGGCGGCCAGCAGCAGCGCGTATCCATTGCGCGCGCGCTGATGAACGATGCCAGCCTCATTCTGGCCGACGAGCCGACCGGCGCACTCGACAAGCACAGCGGCGAAGAGGTGCTGCGCATTCTGGGAGAGCTGCATGCCGAGGGGCGTACGGTCATCATCGTCACCCACGATATGTCGATTGCCAGCAGGGCGGAGCGCATCATCGAAATCAGCGATGGCGAGATTATCGCCGACCGCCCGGTGGAAAAGACCGAGATCGTTGAAAGCACCGTCAATCCCGACGATGCAGCGTCGACCCGCAAGCGCGCGCTGTCGCTCTACGGGCTGATGGGGTCTATTCGCGAAGCCTTTCTGATGGCGTTGCTCTCGATGCGTGCGCACAAGCTGCGCACCTTCCTGACCATGCTCGGCATTATCATCGGCATTGCGTCGGTCGTCAGCGTCGTGGCGCTGGGGCGCGGCTCGCAGGAACGGGTTCTGGCCAATATTTCCAGCCTCGGCACCAACACGCTGGAAATTTTTGCCGGTAAGGATTTTGGCGATGTGCGATCCGGAAAAATCACCACGCTGGTGGTTTCCGACGCAATAGAACTGTCCAAACAGCCCTATGTTGCCGCTGCAACGCCGACGGTCTCAACGAACAGCACGGTGCGTTTCGGCTCACAGGAGTCCAATGCGCTGGTGAACGGCGTCAGCGAGCAATATTTTGTTGCCAAGGGCAGCAAGATTGCCGATGGGCAATTCTTCGACCGCGAAAGCGTGCGGACCACGGCGCCGGATGTCGTTATCGACCAGAACACCAAGAACGCCTTGTTTGCAGATACCAATCCGGTCGGGCAGGTGCTGTTGATCGGCAATGTTCCGGCACGGATTGTCGGCGTGATGGAGCCGCAGCAAGGCGGTTTCGGCTCGAACCAGAATCTGTCGCTTTATCTGCCCTATACGACTGTTCAGGCGCGGTTTCTGGGAAGCAATTCGTTGCGCAGCATCACCTTGCAGGTCAAGGACGGAATCGATACGGCGCTGGCCGAGCAGTCAGTCACCGAGTTTCTGCTACAGCGCCACGGCACCAAGGATTTCTATATCCTGAACACCGACGATATTCGCAAGACGATCACCAGCACGACCCAGACGCTGACGCTTCTGGTAGCGGCAATTGCTATCATCTCGCTGATTGTCGGCGGCATCGGGGTGATGAATATCATGCTCGTCACCGTCTCCGAACGTGTTTCGGAAATCGGGGTGCGCATGGCTGTCGGCGGACGGCAGAGTGATATTTTGCAGCAGTTTCTGATCGAGGCTGTGCTCGTCTGCCTGATCGGTGGCGTTCTGGGTATCTTGACGGCGCTTGGCTTCGGATTGCTGTTTAGCCTGATCAGCTCGAATTTCAGCCTGATCTATTCGACCACGTCGATTGTCGCGGCCTTCCTGTGTTCAACACTGATCGGTGTCGTGTTCGGCTATCTCCCGGCGCGAAACGCCTCGCAGCTTGATCCGGTTATCGCGCTTTCAAAGGGTTAGTGTCCGCCGCCGGTGATCTTCTGCTTCGTTCGTTTTATGATGAACCATACCAGCAGGATCACCGCCGGTATGGCGGCAAGATAGAGCCCCTTGAGCACCTCTTCATTGTGGTAATATTTGCCGAAGCTCTCCAGAAACATTTTGATGATACCCAGCGCGTAATAGCTGATTGCCACGATGGAAAGGCCCTCGACGGCTTCCTGAAGTTTCACTTGCAGCGAGACCCGCTTTTCCATGGATTCGAGCAGCAGGGCGTTCTGCTGTTCAAGTTCGACCTGAACGGAGGTCCGCAACAGATCGCTGGCGCGGGATGTGCGCACTGCGCAATTCTCGATTTTCTTGTCGGCCTGATGGCAGAAGCGAACCGCAGGGCGAAAGCGGCGGTCGATGAAGACACCGAGCCGCTGATGGCCATCAAGCCTTTGCTCGCGAATTTCTTCCAGCCGGGCAAAAACCAGATCGGCATAGGCCGCCGTAGCACTGAAACGCTCACGCGTTTTGCCTGAGAAATCGATGATGTCTGCGGAAAGCTTGGCGATCCGGTCGAGCAGGGCGTCCTGTCTGCTGGTGCCTGCGCCCAGCTCGTCGACGATTGAACGCAACCGGCTGTCGAACTTGGCGCCTTGTACGAACGCGTCCTGCGCCAAGGGCAGGCTCAGAAGGGCCATCATACGATAGTCTTCAATTTCGAGAATGCGCCGGACCATGCGCCCGGTTCGGTAGTCATTCAGCGCACGGTTCAGCACCACGATGCGCATCGCATTGCGCTCATTCAGGCGGAAGGTCGTCCAAACTTCCGCGTCGCCAGCGCCGACTGTTGAGGCCACCGCATCGGAATGCGAACCGAGCAGTTGCTTGGCGTCATGGGTGCCAGCCTTGCCCACCAGAACTTCCACCGAGGTGATGCGCTCGCCCGGCATCTTTCCGACAAGGTCGGTCCAGGTGGCGTCCTTTAGCGGAATGACATCCGGGTCGCCGTTCCACGGCACGACATAGGTGAGCGACACAAATTCGGTGTGCATTTCCCATTTGATCTGGCCGCTGGTCGTGCGGACGATGCCGCTCTTTCCGTCGAGCGTATTGGCGCCATTGAGATCTAGCAGGGATTGCGGAATTTCGCTGATCGCATCCTGAACATAGAAGGCGTCATGCCAGACAACCGCAGGCGCGTCGAAATAGATCGACGGCCGTGCGTGAAGTTCGTTGTGGAGCTGCCGACGCATCGGATGGTCAATGATCATAGCCAGAATCCGGAAAGAGAGTTCTGACTATATTTAGCCATGAATTTCGATGCGCGGTATTTAAATATTGTTAGCGCCTGAAATAGACAGGCGCTTTATTGAATATTCAGGCGCTGAGCGTCGCGACGATCAGTTCATGGTCGGAAATCGCTGCGCCGTCCTTGTCGACGGCTGCAATGGTTTGCGGTTCTTGCGCCGTGAAGCCACGCGTGAAAATCCAGTCCAGTCGGGCGAAAGGCGGTTGCGGTGTTCCATCTGGGCGGATGCGCTGCGTCTGCGCAAAATCATTGGCCGCTTCCCAGTCATAGCCCTTTTGGGTGAGCGCATCGAATAGCGGTTCGAACCGGGCCGAGTCGCGGGTTCCGTCCGGTAGGACATTGGTGTTGAAATCGCCGCCGATCACCACTGGCAAATCTCCGGCAAGCTTGTCGATAGCGTCGAGCAGACGAATGGTCTGGCGTGCACGGTCTTCCGCGTCGCTCTTGCTTTCGAGATGCGCCGCGACGGCAACAATTGGTCCGTTCGCTGTCTCTATGCGGGTGGCTATCGCCATACGGCTGCCGAAGCGACCCTGACCGTCGGTTTCGTCGATCCACCAGACCCCGCCGTCGTCCAGACGGATGAGTGCGGCGTCGAGCAGAGGCAGGCGGCTCAGCACCGCATTGCCGTGAAAGCCGATGGAATTCGTCTCATGTTTGTGCCATTCGCGCTCGCGCCGATCACCGAGACCCATTTCGACAAACTCGACACCATAGGCGTAGGACATGCCCAGATCGCGGGCGAGATCGGCCACCGTATGCCGGTTGCCGGAACGGGCCATGCCGATATCGGCTTCCGTCAACAGCACGATATCGGGCTGGTGCGCGGCCAGAAGCGCGACGGAGCCGGTATGATATTTGAGGCGCTCCGCATTCCATGCGGCGACCGACAGCATGCCGGTCTCAGCTGCCGGCGCTGTGGCATCATGCAGACTGACCTCAATGGATGACAATGACGGAAGCTGCGCGATCAGCCGGTCATGTTCTTCCATCGTCGGGGCTGCCTGTCGTGCATCCTCCCAGAAGGATGAGGTCGGCACGTCGAGCGCTTCAACGGTTTGCGTCACGATCGACCGATCACTGCCTGCGCGGGTGGAAAAGTGCGGGTTCGTGAAGAAAGACTGAAAGTTCATCGCTGTTCTCACGCAAATGTGGTGGTCTTGGCTTTAACCGCATTGTTCGCGGCGGCGGTGTCGATCAATGCGCCGGTTTCAACCGAATAAAGGTGGATCGCCTGCGGATCAATCTCGATGCCCACCCGTTCACCGGTTTTGTGATCGGCTGCTTCGGTCAGTGCGATGGCAAAGAGCGTCCCGTCGAGATCGGCGTGGACCACGCGGCTTGCCCCCAACTCTTCGACAAAGTCGGTGGTGGCAATCAATGCGCCCGGCTTTTCCGCCGAGACGAGGCGTGTCGATTCGGCACGAATGCCAAGTACCACGCGCTGTCCTGCCAGCATGTTTACTTTCGCGGGTGGCACGGCAACCGACTGGCCGCCATCGAGAACCAGAATGCCGTTGTCGCCGACCTTGCCTTCCAGCAGGTTCATCGATGGCGTGCCGACGAAATTGGCCACAAAGCGGCTTGCTGGCCGGTGATAGACCTCGGCGGGTGTGCCCACCTGTTCGACCTTGCCCGCATTCATGACGATGATCCTGTCGGCAAGGGTCATGGCTTCGTGCTGATCATGTGTCACGAAAATCGACGTCGCACCGAGCTTGCGGTGCAGCCGACGAATTTCCGAACGCATCGCGATACGCAGTTTCGCATCAAGATTGGAGAGTGGTTCGTCAAACAGGAACACCTTCGGCTCGCGGATCATGGCGCGGCCCATGGCGACGCGCTGACGCTGCCCGCCTGACAATGCCGCGGGTCGACGATCCAGAAAGGCTTCCAGTCCGAGGGTCTTCGCCACATCGGCAATGCGCTGGTTGCGCTCGGCCTTTGAAACGCCTGACACTTTGAGCGCATAGCCAATGTTCTGCGCTACGGTCATGTGGGGGTAGAGGGCGTAGTTCTGGAAAACCATGGCGCAGCCGCGTGCACGGGGTTCCATCTGGTTGACGACCGTGCCGTCTATCGCGATTTCGCCGCCGGTGATTTCTTCCAGCCCGGCGACCATGCGCAGGAGCGTGGATTTTCCGCAGCCGGACGGGCCCAGAATGACGATGAATTCTCCGGATTTGATTTCGAGATCGACGCCGTGAACGACTGCGTTTTTGCCGTAGCTCTTCTTTACGCCGCGAATGGAGATCGGTGCCAAGAGAGTATCCTTTATTTCTCGGTGGAGATAAGGCCGCGCACGAACCAGCGTTGCATCAGAATGACGAGGATCAGCGGTGGCGACATGATGATGAGAGTTCCGGCCATGGCGACATTCCAGTCGGGCAGGCCGAATTCGGAGGGAATAAGTGTCTTGAGCTGCGTGACGGCGATGCCGAATTTTGGATCGGTGGTGATCAGCAGCGGCCAGAGATACTGGTTCCACGCCCAGACGAACATGATCGTGAAAAGCGCGATCATGTTGGGCCGCGACAGGGGCAGCAGCACATCCTTGAAAAAGCGGATCGCGCCTGCACCGTCCATCTTGGTTGCTTCGGCAAGTTCATCCGGAACAGTGAGATAGAACTGGCGATAAAGGAACGTGCCGGTGGCCGTTGCGACCAGTGGAAGCACAAGGCCGGTATAGGAGTTCAGCAGACCCCATTCGAGTTTGATTTCAATGCCGAAGAGGTGCGCGAACAGCCATGAAATGCCGGTATAATCGAAGATCGTCTGGAATGGTTGCAAGGCGTTGGCGGCAATCGAGTAAGTGGGCACGATGCGCACTTCAAGCGGCAGCATCAAAGTGATGAAGATGATCCAGAAGATGAACTGGCGTCCGCGAAAGCGGAAATAGACGATCGAAAAGGCCGCCATTGCCGACAGGATCACTTTTCCCGCCGCAACAGCGGCGGCGAAAATGAGGCTGTTCAGCAGCTTGGTGCCGAGATCCGCACGCGCCCAGGCGGTCTGGATATTTTCCCAGAAATGGGTGCTCGGCGTCAGCGGCATAGGTACTGTGTTGACGGCTGCGATGTCGAGTGTCGATGCAATGATGACGATTGCAAAGGGCAGCAGAGCGATGATGAGCCCGAGTACCAGGATCGCATAGCAGATGAAATTGAAGACGGGGGTGCGTTCGATCATGATCCTGACCTCACTTGTAATGCACGCGCCGCTCGATAAAGCGGAACTGGACGATGGTGAGCAGGATGACGAGCAGCATGAGGATGATCGACTGTGCCGCAGCGCCGGAATAATCGAGGCCTTTGAAACCGTCGAAATAGATCTTGTAGACCATCAGTTCCGTGGCACGGGCCGGACCGCCCTGAGTCAGAACGTCGACGATGCCAAAGGAATCCTGAAAGCTCTCGGTGATGTTGATCACCAGCAGGAAGAAAAGGGTCGGCGTCAGCAGTGGCAGCTGAACATCCCAGATGCGGCGCATCGGGCCTGAGCCGTCCATGGCTGCGGCTTCGATGAGCGGGCGCGGAATGCCCTGAAGTGCTGACAGGAAGAAGATGAAATTATAGCCAATATATTTCCAGGAAAAGGCGACGATGACGGCGATCATCGCATCCTTGCCGTCGAGGGCCGGGTTCCACAAACCGGGCCATACCTGGTTGATGACCGAAAGAAGTCCCGCTTCGGGAGCCAGAATAAAACGGAACGCCAGTCCAAGAGCAGGAGCTGCAATGGCGTAAGGCCAGATGAAAACCGAGCGGTAAAGCTTGTTACCGCGCAGTTCGCGGTCGGTGATCAGGGCCAGAACCAGCGCGATGCCCATGGCAATCGACGTTGATGCGAGACCGAAAATCAGGCTGCGGGTGATGGCGCCCCAATAGACCGGATCTTGTAGCAATTGCGTAAAATTATCGAAGCCGACCCAGACATTGCCGCCGCCCCATGGCTGCTCCAGCGTGAAGGCCCAATAAAGTGCCTGTGCGCTCGGCCAATAGAAGAAGACAAAGATGAGAAGCAGCATCGGCAATGCGAATAAAAGGCCGATTGTCGTGGAAGAAAAAGTGACGCGCTTTTCCATGGAAGGTCATTCGCTTTCCTCGGCGCTGGTGTGGCAGCAGCCGAATGATAGTGCATGCAACGAAGCTGATCGGCGCAGAGCGCGCCGATCAGGCTGTGGTTTGAACGATCAGGGAAGCTGCGCGCCCTTGTAGGTGCGCTCAAAGCGGCGGAGAATCTGGTTGCTGCGTTCTGCCGAAGCATCCAGCGACGCCTGAACATCTTCATTGTTGATGAAGATCGCCTGCAAGCCGTTGGCGATTTCCTGACGAATCTGCAGAAGGCCGCCGAGACGGATGCCATGCGGCGCAGGATCGTTGGCAGGCGAGGCGGTCAGGCTCTTGATGGCGAGTTCACGACCGGCATAGGGAGCCTTGTCGTAGAAGCCCTGTTTCTGGAGATATTCGAAGCCGGAATTGCGCACCGGAATATAGCCGGTAACGGTCGACCAGGTGAGGGCTTCCTCAGGCTTGGCGATGAAGTCGAAGAAGGCTGCGGCAGCCTTATATTCGGCTTCCGACTTGCCCTTCAGCGTCCAGAGCGAAGCGCCGCCGACGAAGGAGCTCTTGCGTTCGGTGCCTTCGTAAACCGGAAGCATTGCGACGCCCCAGTTCATGCCTTCCTTGGCCGTGCGACCGATATTGCCGTGATCGCCGACCGAGGTCATCATCGTCTGGCAATCACCAGCCGAGAAAGCTTCGATAAAGGTCTGGCCGGTGGCCTTGGACTTGATGACGGCTTCGCCGGAATCGTACCAGCCCTTCAGTTCCTTGATGAAATTGACCAGCTTGCCCTTGTTGAAGGTCATCTCAGCGTCAAGGCCTTCATAGCCATTGCGCTTGCTGGCAATCGGTTCGCCATGCACGGCTTCGAACTGTTCGACGAGCTGCCAGACTTCGTTGTTGGAAATGTCGAAGCCGAACGGGCAGGCATAGCCGGCAGTCTTCAGAGCCTTGAAATCGGCTGCCGCTTCTTCCCAGGTTGCAGGCGCATGGTCCTTGCCGATTTTGGCGAAAGCGTTCTTGTTCCAGTAGAACAATGCGGTCGAGGAGTTGAAGGGGAACGAATACATTTCACCCTTGGACGTCGCATAATAGCTGGAAATACGGGAGAAATAATCGTTCCAGTCGACCTTGTAGCCCATATCGGCCATCAGCTTGTTCGCCGGGTAGTAGGCGCCCGAAAGCATGATGTCGAGCGTGCCCGCATCCGATACCTGCGCGATGGTCGGCTGCTTGCCTGCGCGGAATGCGGCGATCGTGTTCTGCAACGAGGCATCATAGGTGCCCTGTGTGGTGCAGACGACTTCATAATCGTTCTGGGACTTGTTGAACCGGTCGCACTGTTCCTCGACGCGTTTGGCGATATCACCGGAATTGCCGAACCAGAAATCGATCTTGGTCTTTTCGGCGGCAGCCGGACTTGCAAGGAAAGCCGTAGCGATAACTGCGCCGATAGCGCTGAAAACCTTGGTCTGCATGAGAACCCTCGATATTGAGACGCGCATCTTTTTGAGCGCACGCCCTAATAACGGGTCCGAACACAGTCCTCCAATGAAGTTTATATGAATATTGCTCGGCGATATGTATCAGTGAATGAATGTAATTTTTTGTATAATTCTGATTAAAACTAAAGATTCCTACATATAAATGTCACAAATGATTTTCTGTACGGTCATTTATTAGAGCGGTTCTCCATTGAGCCGCATATATAACTTATTTTTCAAGGGCGCCTGATTGTTTGTCGGCTTTATATTTTGTGTCGGCTTGACGAGTCAGTGCCGCAAATCACATCGTGCGCGATTTGCGCCAAATTGCGGGCTTCTGATGAGGCGCACTTTGAATTTCCCGAAAGCTGGCCGGAAAATTAGCGTCAGTAAAACAAAATACCTGCGTCAGTAGGGAATTTTGCTAAATCCCTGCAAAACAATGAAAAATTATAAGCTGAACTCCGCCACGGTTTGTTTAAAAAGGCAGAGAAAGGTTGCAACGCTCACTGTTCGTCATCTGATTGTAACAGAAGTAGGAGAAGCATCCGGCCATTCCGCAGTTCGTTGGGGGACAACGAGCTTTGGTTTTTGTGTTCAAGAGGGGTGAAATATGGCGGGTTTGGCAATCGGCACTGTCGGGAAAATGTCTTGCGCGATGCAGATGCGGCGCATGATGTTGCTCGCATGCGTGAAAGTTGCAGGCGGCATGTAGCCGTTTCCGTCATCTGCATGTGCCCGGACGGGCCGGTCTTCTGAACGGCTCTGCCGGGCCGAAGATAGCGCAGAAATCCTCCAAACAGCGTTCCGGACTGCCGGGACAATGAAAATCTGAAACTCCCGCAAAACCGGGGGCTGGATGAGCCGTGGCTTGATCTAGGTGTTGCAGATTTTCAACGGTCGTCGTGGAAGTAACGGTCTGTATCTTATTAGGAAAAAACGCCATTGACTAACGAAACCATCAATGAAAATCGTATTATGCAATCGTAAAAAACGACTCGTAAAAAAATCGAAACTTCAATCCACTTGATCCTGGAGGTCAGAAATGAACATCAAGAGCCTTCTTCTCGGCTCCGCTGCAGCTCTGGTTGCAGCTTCCGGTGCACAGGCCGCCGACGCAATCGTTGCGCCGGAACCTGAAGCAGTTGAATATGTCCGCGTTTGCGATGCTTACGGCGCTGGCTACTTCTACATCCCGGGCACCGAAACCTGCCTGCGCATCAGCGGCTACGTCCGTTACGACGTAAAGGGCGGCGATGACGTCTACACCGGTAGCGACCGTAAGGGCTGGGACAAGGGCGCTCGCTTTACGCTCCGCACCCACACCGCTTCAGAAACCGAACTCGGCACCCTGAAGACCTACACCGAAACCCGCTTCAACTACGGCGCCAACAATTCCCGCGACGACGGTGAATACGGCTCGACCAACAGCGGCGTTGATTTCCGTATCGGCTACATCCAGCTCGGCGGCTTCCGCGTCGGTATCGATGAATCCGCATTCCACACCTTCACCGGTTACCTCGGCGGCGTCATCAACGATGACGTGATCGGCGCAGGCAGCTACACCACCGGTCAGATTTCGTACACCTACAAGGGTGGCAACGGCTTCTCGGCTATCTTGGCTGTTGAAGAAGGCGGCACGGGCTACGTCATCGACGGCTACACCCCGCACATCCTCGGCGGTCTGAAGTACGAAGGCGGCTGGGGCTCGATCGCTGGTATCGCAGCTTACGACTCGGTTATCGAAGAATGGTCTGCAAAGGTTCGCGGCGACGTGAACATCACGGACCGTTTCTCGGTTTGGGTACAGGGCGGTTACGCTTCGGAAGAATCCCCGCTGCAGAACTACGGCCAGTGGGGCGGCGATTGGGCTGTCTGGGGCGGCGCGAAGTTCAAGGCAACCGACAAGGCTGTCTTCAACATTCAGGCTGCACACGACGATTGGGGCAAGACCGCAGCTACGGCTAACGTTGCTTACCAGCTCGTTCCTGGCTTCACCATCACCCCGGAAATTTCGTACACCAAGTTCGGTGGCGAATGGCGCGATCGCGTTTCCGAGAAGGACGCTTGGGGCGGTATCGTTCGCTTCCAGCGCTCGTTCTAATAACGGGTATGAAGATCGGATATCGGGGTAATCCCCCGATATCCAAATAGGCTTCGCCTGGGCTCATGTGCGCAGAAATGTGTCGAGTCGTCTGATGAAGCTTGAAAAGACGAACTGATAATAATGTGACCTCCAGTCCATTGTTATAGGCAGGCGACAGGTCTCCGATCTGTCGCCTGTTTTTTATTGTGGCGTCTGCTTCCTTCTTTGAGGCGCACCATTCCGGGTCGAGCACAGTCGTTCCCCGGTCGTTAAAAACATGCCACTCCCCTTGGAAAAACGCTGTCGTCTCAGGTCATCACGCGCTGATCACATTGGCGTGCCCACGCGTGAATGGAACTCCCGCGCGTAGTGTTTCCTGTTATAAATTTGTCATGGAGGATTTACCGCGCGTGAACATCATCGTGACAGCACCCAAGACGGACGGAACAGTGACGCAAACCGGTTTGAGCAATCTTCAGGTGGAGGTAGCGCATAAGATGCTGGCGCTCATCACCAAGGAGCGCTGGCAGATCGGTGATCGCATTTCCGATGCTGCCATTGCGCGCGAACTGCATGTTTCCCGTTCACCGGTCCGGCAGGTTTTGCATCTTCTGGTGCAACGGGGAATTGTCGCGCAGGCGCCGAACCGTGGTTATCTGCTGCAGCGTTTTCCCGAGCACGATGAGCTGTCGAACGAGATTTTGCCACCCTCCGACTTCGAAGACCTCTATCACAGGCTGATGAACGCCCGCGCGTCCGGTGCAGTCGGTCTCGAAATTTCGGAAGCTGCCCTTGCTGACCAGTTCGAAGTAACGCGCGGCACGGTGCGTCGGACATTGATGCGCTTTGCTGCTGAAGGGCTGGCTGAGCGTCTGCCCGGCTACGGTTGGCGCTTTGCGGAAACGCTCGATAACGAACATGCCG
Source organism: Brucella sp. 22210 (assembly GCF_052045675.1). Taxonomy (NCBI): domain Bacteria; kingdom Pseudomonadati; phylum Pseudomonadota; class Alphaproteobacteria; order Hyphomicrobiales; family Brucellaceae; genus Brucella; species Brucella sp. 22210. The sequence continues at coordinate 178,466 of NZ_JBQEPD010000007.1, read as the reverse complement.
TTCATGAAAGCGATTCTTTTCGGATGGTCATCGAATGCGGTGCGCTGACGCAAGCCGATTACAGCCCGGTACAGTCCGAGCTTCAGGAGCTGAAAAAGGCGCAGATCGAGATACTCGAACGCTCGATATCCGATTTTCCAGACGGTTACTGGTTCGACGTCAATGCGAACTTCCATGAAACGCTTGTATCATGGGCGAATAACCGCTTCCTGACCCAGACCATCCGCTGGCAAAATCATCTGCGGCGACTGACGGAATCCTGCGAAGTTGATCGTCTGTGCGACGCGCGCATTCATCAGGCCTGCACGGATCATCTGGAAATTCTCCAGGCCATTGAGGCCGGGGATTTCGAATTTGCAGCCGCGCTGTTGAAACGACATATCGCCCGTCCATCGCATGACGGCGTATAATTCCCTATCGCAATTTGGATATTAAAAAAGACCGGGATCTGAAGCGATCCCGGTCTTTTTGTTTGTTAGATTTTTGCCGCCTGCACAAAACGCGGGTCAAAAGTCTGTGCGAATGAAATGTCCGCGTTAGCAAGCTCCGGATCGAGCGCTTTCAGCATTTCATAGAGGCTCTTGAAACCCTCTTCGGCAATCAGGCCCTTTTCGGAATACATGGCGCGGGATTTCTCGAAGCCGGTCTTGTAAAGTTCGCGGTCGCCGAGCAGATATTCCTCCGGCACAGCGTCGGCGACTTCGTCTGCCGAAGCCTTGTGAATCCAGTCCAGCGATTTGGCGAAAGCATTGACGACGCGCTGCGTGGTGATGGGGTTCGCATCAATGAAGCTCTGCTGCACGTAAACCGTAGCAGCCGGATTGGCGCCGCCAAACAGCTGGCGCGTGCCTTCCTCGGTGCGGGTGTCGATCAGCAAGGTGATATCGCCATCGACCTCGAGACGGGTGATGACCGGATCGAGATGGACCAGAGCAGCGATTTCGCCCTTCTTGATCGCTGCAACCGCGCTCGCACCGCCGCCAACGCCGATGATGGACGCGGCGTCTTCCGACAGACCGTTCTTCATCAATGCATATTGCAGGAATAGTGAAGTCGAGGAGCCTGGCGCCGTGACGCCGACATTCTGGCCTTTCAGATCGGCAATGGTCTTGATCTCGCCTGCGAGGTCCTTGCGCACGCCGATGCAGATGCCCGGAAAACGTCCAAGCTCGCAGATTGCCTTGATGTCCTGGCCCTTGTTCTGCATACGGATCGTGTGCTCGTAAGCGCCGGTCACGACATCCACCGAACCGCCAATCAAGGCTTGCAGCGACTTTGCACCGCCGCCGAAATCATTGATGGTCGCTTTCAGGCCCTGTTCTTCAAAGAAGCCTTTGCGCTCGGCAATCGTCAGCGGCAGGTAATAGAACAGCGGCTTGCCGCCGACACCGAACATCAGTTCGGGCTTTTCTGGCGTTGCCGATGCATCCTGCGCATAGGCAGGCAGGCGGGAAGCAATGCCAGCCAGCCCAAGGGCGGCAGCGCCCAGCAGGGCGTCTCTGCGACTAATCTTCATGATTTTCCTCCTAGTAAGAATGCATGCGCCGTTATGCGTTGTGAGTTGCCGCTTTCGGACGCCAGACAAGCAGGCGTTCCTCGATGATGGTCACGCCCCAGTCGATGATCAGGACGAAGACGGTCAGCACGAGCATTCCGGCAAAAACGCCGGTCACGTCGAACACGCCTTCGGCTTGATGAATGAGATAGCCAAGACCGGCGGACGAACCGAGATATTCGCCCACAACCGCGCCGACGACGGCAAAGCCGACGGCGGTGTGGAGGCTCGAAAACATCCACGACAAGGCTGATGGCAGGTAGACATTCCGCAGCAATTGCCGCTCGTTCATGCCGAGCATGCGGGCGTTGGACAGCACGGTCTGGTTCACTTCCTTCACGCCCTGATAGACATTGAAGAAGACAATGAAGAAGACCAGCGAGACGCCAAGCGCAACCTTGGACCAGATGCCGAGGCCGAGCCAGAGAGCGAAAATCGGTGCAAGAACAACGCGCGGCAGGGAGTTGGCGGCTTTCACATAGGGATCGAAAACCGCTGCCAATATGGGCTTGCGCGCAAACCAGAAGCCGATCAAAACACCGGCAATCGAGCCGATGGCAAAGGCGAGCATGGCTTCAAGCAGCGTGATGCCGAGGTGATACCAGATCGTGCCTTCGGCGAACCATTTATAGATGCGCAAGGCGACGTCGCCCGGCGCGGCAAAGAAGAACTTCGCTTTGGCGGGGTTGCCGAAAAGATGTGTGGCGGTGAAGACGTGCCACACGAGAACAATGGCGACAGCGACACTGAGCTGCGCCAGAAACAGCACGGGCTTTTTCATGCGCGTTCTCCGCTGGTCTGCTGATAGCCTTTGAGGACTTCCTCCTTCAGCGCCCCCCAGATTTCACGGTGTATTTCGTGGAACTGGTTGTCGAGGCGAATTTCGGAGATTTCGCGTGGGCGTTCGAGCGGAATGCGATATTCTGCCATGATGCGGGCGCGTGGACCGGCAGACATGATGACGACGCGGTCGGCAAGGGCGATAGCTTCTTCCAGATCATGCGTGACGAACATGACCGCCTTCTTGTCCTGCGACCAGAGATCAAGCAGCAAATCGCCCATGATGACGCGGGTTTGCGCATCGAGCGGACCGAATGGTTCATCCATTAGCAGATATTTCGGGTTGCGGATCAGCACCTGCGCCAACCCGACGCGCTTGCGCTGGCCGCCGGAAAGCATGTGCGGATAACGGTCGCCGAAGCTCGAAAGCCCGACGCGGGCAAGCCATTCCTGAGCCTTCTTGCGGGCCTCGGCCTTGGCCGTGCCAGCAATCTCAAGGCCGATGGCGACATTGTCGAGAACGGTCTTCCAGGGCATCAATGCATCCTGCTGGAAGAGATAACCCGCCTTGCGATTAAGCCCTTGCAGCCGCTGGCCATTGATCTCGACGATGCCTTGTGCAGGCGTCAGAAGGCCAGCAACCGCGTTCAGCAAGGTGGACTTCCCACATCCGGTCGGCCCGACAATGGCGACGAATTCGTTTTCCGCGACCTTGAGATTGCTTTCGGCAACCGCATCAAACCGACCGCCATCGGCCAGTTTGAACGATATCTGTACATTCTTCAGCTCGATGGCCGTCGTATCGGGTTCGCTCGATTGGGCGAGCTTCACTTGGGCGTTCATCGTCTTCTCTCCTCGGGAAGCCGACGAGGCGCCTTGCCGCAATATTGCATATAATCACTCCTCCGAAGGCGCAGCTTCAACGATGGGGGTTGGGCAAGACGGCCTGAAAAAGGGGTGGCCTTGCATGTCGCGAATGAAGCGCGCTAACGTTCAATTCAGCCTTTCCTATACCGGGCATGCAACAAGGCGCAATGGAAAGCTGATCGCGCTTTGCATTATATCTACATAAATAAGTCTATACGAAATAATATTGCTGTTTGGCAATGTGCCGCAAATTGGCTGCTGTACAAAAGGTCCCGCCGTCGGTTTTGTCTTAATTGTATGCTGCCCGGCTGCTCACGCTTGCCCCTTGCGGCGCTATACGCATATATAACAGACCAGTTCGTACATTTCTAAAACAGCCTAGCGATTATAATGGACAGCGCAGTGGAGCTTGCACAGGCCCGCGCGGGACGGAAAAACGATCCCGACAGCACCAAGGAAAACATCCTCGAAGTCGCGACCGAGGAATTCGTTCATTCGGGATTTTCGGGTGCGCGTGTCGATACGATTGCCGAGAAGACCAAGACGTCCAAGCGGATGCTCTATTACTATTTCGACAGCAAGGAAGGCCTCTATCTGGCCGTTCTGGAGCGCGCTTATGCCAAGATCAGGGCGCTGGAAAACCGCCTTCAGCTTCAGGATTTCGAGCCGGAAGAGGCGATGCGCCGATTGATCGAAGCCACATTTGATCACGATGATACCAACCCCGATTTCGTTCAGCTGGTTAGCATCGAAAACATCCATCGCGCCGAACACCTGAAAAATTCCAGCATTTTCCAGCGCACCAATTCCGGCGTGATCGGGATCATTGCGGGAATTCTGGCGCGCGGCGAAGCAAGCGGTGTTTTTACCCGTAAGGTCGATCCGGTTGACCTGCATCAGATGATCAGCGCCGCCTGCTTTTTCCGGGTTGCCAACCGGCATACATTCGGCGCGCTTTTCGATCGGGATTTGATGGCCGATGAGTACCGGACACGACATCGCAAACTGATCGCGGATATGATCCTGGCTTACCTGAAATCGTGAGACTCAAAGCGCGGTCAATGTCGTGCGCTTTGCAAAAATAGTCGTTATGCCAGATTGACCTGACTAACTAGTTCGTACATTTTCGCAATAAAGAAACCTGCCGTGCGAAAATGGCGGGACGATAGGGGTGGAGTTTAAATTCCGTGACGGAAACAGTGACGCGGTCGGTTCGCGTGGGCTTGATTGGCAGCGGCATAGGCGCCTCTCGCACTCCAGCCATGCATATGCACGAAGGACGCTTGAACGGCATCGATTACCGCTATGATCGGCTCGACCTGTCGGTGCTGGGCGTTGGCGTGGAAGCGTTGCCTCATCTGATGGATCAGGCGGAGAAAGATGGCTTTGCCGGGTTAAACATCACCTATCCCTGCAAACAGGCGGCGATCCAGTTTGTGGATGAATTGTCGCCCGATGCGGCGGCACTCGGTTCGATCAATACGGTAACATTCAAAAATGGCCGTAGGACGGGCTACAACACCGACTGGTGGGGCTTTGCGCAAGGCTTCCGCCGTGCTTTGCCTGACGCCCGGGTCGACAATGTTGTGCTGATCGGTGCAGGTGGGGCGGGAGTGGCCGTTGCGCATGCATTGGCGACGATGGGTGCGCGAACCGTTCAGGTTTTCGATCTGGATGCAGCCCGAACCGAAGCTCTGATCGCGCAACTTGCACCAAGGCACGATGCCTGCCGGTTTGAATCGGGCAAGGATATTGCCGCCGCGTTGGAGGCTGCCGACGGATTGGCTCATGCCACGCCGACCGGAATGGCCAAGCATCCCGGCGTACCACTGGATACAAACCTTCTGATGCCCCGGCACTGGGTGGCGGATATCGTTTATTTCCCGCTTCAGACCCAGCTTCTTCTCGAAGCGGTAAAGCGCGGGTGCGGTGTCGTCAATGGCGGTGGCATGGCTGTCTTTCAGGCCGTCGGCGCGTTCGAATTGTTCACGGGTGTGACGCCGAAAGTCGACCGCATGATCGAGCATTTCAGCTCTCTTGACGAAGGCGGCAGCATTTAAAAAACGGCCCGCGTGAAGCGGGCCGTTTCTGCTTGGGGGAGAATAAGGTTTACTCCGCAGGCTCCAGCTGTGGCACTGCATCAGTGATGACCGGTGCGCCAGCCAGTGCGGCTGCAAGCTTGTCCTGATCCAGCTCGTTTTCCCAACGTGCGACGACGATGGTGGCGACGGCATTGCCAACGAGGTTGGTCAGTGCGCGGCATTCCGACATGAACCGGTCGATGCCGAGAATGAGCGCCATGCCCGCAACGGGAACCGACGGAACGACGGACAAGGTTGCCGCCAGCGTGATGAAGCCCGCGCCGGTAATGCCTGCCGCGCCCTTGGAGCTGAGCATCGCCACCAGCAGCAGCAGGATCTGGTCGCTCAACGACAGCGGAATGTCCGTCGCCTGCGCGATGAAGAGGGCGGCCAGCGTCATGTAGATGTTGGTGCCATCCAGATTGAACGAATAGCCGGTTGGGATGACGAGGCCGACGACCGAGCGCTTGCAGCCGGCGCGTTCCATCTTGTTCATCAGGGCTGGCAGGGCTGCTTCCGACGAGGAGGTGCCGAGCACCAGCAGCAGCTCTTCCTTGATGTAGCGGATCAGGGCCAGAATGGAGAAGCCGTTATAGCGCGCCACGGCACCCAGAACCACGAGCACGAAAAGCAGCGAGGTCAGGTAGAAAGTGCCGATCAGCATGGCGAGGTTGGCAATGGAGCCAATGCCATATTTGCCGATGGTGAAAGCCATCGCGCCGAAAGCACCGATGGGGGCAGCCTTCATCAGGATCGACACCAGCTTGAAAACCGGTGCGGTGAGGACGTGCAGGAAGTCGGTGACAGGCTTGCCGCGATCGCCAACGAGGGCGAGGGAAATACCGAACAGGACCGAGAAGAACAGAACCTGAAGAATGTCACCCTCGGCAAAGGCACCCACAATCGTCGTCGGGATGATGTTGCTGAGGAAGCCGGTAATGCTCTGCTCGTGCGCCTTGGTGGCGTAATCCGCGACGGCCTTGGGGTCGAGAGAGGCCGGGTCGATGTGCATGCCAGCGCCTGGCTGCACGACATTGGCCACGATGAGGCCGACAATCAAAGCGAGCGTGGAGAAGGTGAGGAAGTAGATCATCGCCTTGCCAGCAACGCGACCGACCTTCTTCATGTCGGTCATTCCGGCAATGCCGGTTGCGACCGTCAGGAAGATGACGGGGGCGATGATCATCTTCACCAGCTTGATGAAGGCATCGCCCAGCGGCTTTAGCTGCGTGCCAAGCTCTGGATAGAAATGGCCGAGCAGAATACCGGCGGCAATCGCAACCAGTACCTGAAAATAGAGATGCCGATAAAGCGGGATGCGGCCGCGCGGTTCATCCGCGGTGCCTGTCGGAACTGCAATCATTGTGTCCTCCGTTTGGCTCAGTCTGGATACTGTCCAGCCTCCCGAGCCTTTCAGTCTGGGATTTCAACGGCCCTCGACCGCTGTTGGAGGTTTTATTTGCAATGTCCGTGCCAGTTTGTGCGGTATCAATTATCCTATTGAATAATATAAATATTATTAGAAATGCAGTGTTGAGCTTACCCAATACTGTGCGAACTTTTACACATTCCCCTTTTCTATTTGTGCGAAATATCGCACAATAATTTTGATGAACAAGCTTGTGCCGCCTATCATTGACGAAGCAGCCCTTCGGGCCTCCAATCGGCGGGCCTGGGCTCTGTTTGCGCTTATATGCGCTATGTTCTTCTCGCTTGCGTTCTGGCTGGTCGGCAACACCGCGCATGAGCGGGCCGTCGTGGCTTTGAGCGAACAGGCGCGCATCGACGCTAATCTCAACACGGCGCTGCTACGCGCTGTCCTCGACAAGCAACGCGCTCTGTCGCTTGTCCTGTCGAAGGATCAGGAACTGGCATCGGCGCTTCAGGACAAGACGGTTACGACCATCGCTCCCGCGAACCGGAAACTGGAAACGCTAGCGGAGGGTACGCAGGCGGCGGTGATCTATCTGGTGGGTATGGACGGTATCGCGATTGCGGCCAGCAACTGGCGCGGACCGGTCAGTTTCGTCGGCAATGATTACAAGTTCCGGCCCTATTTCCAGCAAGCCCTGATCAATGGCGGCGAGGAATATTTTGCGCTCGGCAATGTGAGTTTTCGCCCGGGCCTTTACATCTCGCGGCGTGTTGATGGCCCCAATGGGCCGCTTGGTGTCATCGTCGTCAAACTGGAATTCGACGATCTGGAACAGGACTGGCGCAATGCGGGCCGCCCCACTTTCGTGACAGACGAGCGCAACATCGTGCTCATAACCAGCCTGCCGTCATGGCGTTTCATGACCATCGGTCGGATCGGTCCGGAACAATCGCAATCCATTCGCGACAGCCTGCAATTTGGCGATGTCTCGTTGCAACCTCTGCCGTTGTCCATGATGCCGGTGGGCGAGGGCGATGTGCTGTTGATGAATGCACAACTGCCGGGCGAGGGGCGCAGTACGCAGTTTCTGGCCATACATTCCGCGGTGTCGTCCACGCCCTGGCAGATGTACAGCATGGCCCCGACAAAACCGCAGATTCCCGGCGCGGTGCGCGAGGCGCGCCTGATTGCCTTCATCATTCTGGCGGCCATTGCGACAATCGCCGGGCTGCTGCTGCGCAGGCGGCAGAAGGTCGTGGCGCGTATAGCCGCCGCCGGACGTACGCAACTGGAGCTGGAACAGCGCGTCGAGGAACGTACCCGCGATCTCAGTCTGGCAAGAGATCGCCTCGAAGCGGAGATCAGCGATCACCATCGCACGGAATCCATGTTGCAGGGGGTGCAGCAGGATCTGGTTCACGCCAACCGTCTGGCCATTATGGGGCAGGTTGCAGCGGGCGTCGCGCACGAAATCAACCAGCCTGTCGCGACGATAAGGGCCTATGCGGACAATGCGAAAACCTTCATCACGCGAAGCCAGCTGGATGCCGCGACCGAAAATCTTGACGAAATTGCCGCACTGACCGACCGCATCGGCACCATTACCGGCGACCTCAAGGCCCTTGCCCGCAAGGGGCGATCACCTTCCGAGCCGACACCACTCAGCCAGGTCATATCGGGTGCGCTCGTGCTGCTGCGCAGCCGTTTTTCCGGCCGTATGGATCAGCTCGATATTGAGTTGCCGCCGCCCGATCTGCGCGTCGTCGGACATTCCCTTCGATTGGAACAGGTTCTCATCAACCTGTTTCAGAACGCGCTGGAGGCGGTTGAAGTCAAAGGCAATGAAGGGCGCATCGAAGTGCGTGCCACGGAAAAGAGCGAGACGGTGCTGGTCACCGTATCCGATAACGGGCCGGGCATGCCGCAACACATTCGCGACAACTTGTTTTCGCCCTTCAACACGTCGAAGGAAAAGGGCCTTGGTCTCGGTCTGGTGATCGTCAAGGAAATCGTCACCGATTATGGCGGGACCATATCTGCGGAAAGCAGTGCCGAGGGCACCGTCTTCCGCGTCGAATTGAGAAAGGCATGATGGATAATTCTCTTCCCGTTATTCTGGTCGATGATGACAAGGCATTGCGCCGCGCTACGCGGCAGACGCTGGAGCTTGCCGGGTTTAAGGTCGCCGATTATGCCAATGCCATCGACGCGTTGGCGGATATCACGACGGATTTTGAGGGTGTCATCGTTTCCGATGTGCGGATGCCACAGATTGATGGCCTGCAATTTTTTGCACGTATCAAGGCCATCGACGCGGAGCTTCCGGTGATATTGATTACCGGCCACGGTGATATTCCAATGGCGGTTCAGGCCATTCAGGACGGCGCCTATGATTTCATAGCCAAGCCTTTTGCAGCGGACCGTCTGGTGCACAGCATTCGGCGTGCCGGTGAAAAGCGCCAGCTTGTGCTCGAAAATCGCGCATTGCGCGCCGCAGCGACGGATGCGGAAGGTGATCTGCCGCTGATCGGCCAGACACCTGCGATGGAAAACCTGCGCCGGACATTGCGCGACATTGCGGATACGGATGTGGACGTGCTGGTGGCGGGCGAAACGGGCAGCGGCAAGGAGGTGGTGGCCCAACTGCTGCACAATTGGAGCCGTCGTCGCAAAGGCAATTTCGTTGCACTCAACTGCGGCGCGCTACCGGAAACCGTGATTGAAAGCGAATTGTTCGGCCATGAGGCCGGTGCTTTCACCGGTGCGCAGAAAAAGCGGTTGGGACGCATTGAACATGCAAGCGGCGGCACACTGTTTCTCGACGAGATTGAAAGCATGCCCGCGGCAACGCAGGTGAAGCTGCTGCGCGTGCTGGAAATGCGTGAAATCACCCCGCTCGGCACCAATGAGGTCCGCCCCGTCAATCTGCGCGTGGTGGCGGCTGCCAAGATCGATCTCGGCGATCCGGTGCAACGCGGAGATTTTCGCGAAGACCTCTATTACCGGCTCAATGTGGTGACGCTATCGATACCGCCGCTGCGCGAACGGCGCGAGGATATTCCGTTGCTTTTCGCGCATTTTCTGACGCGCGCGGCAAAGCGCTTCAATCGCGATGTACCGGAGATCGACGCCGCCACGCATCGCCATCTGATGGGCCATGCCTGGCCGGGCAATGTGCGTGAACTGGCGCATTTCGCCGACCGGGTGGCGCTCGGTGTTTCGTCCGCTAGCGGCGGGGTTCGTCCAGTGTCGGATGATCAGGAATCTTTGCCGAAGCGTCTGGAGCGCTATGAGGAAACGCTGATCCGTGAAACGCTTGCCGCCCACGGCGGCAATGTGCAGGAAACGATCAAGGCGCTCGGCATTCCGCGCAAGACTTTCTACGACAAGATGCAGCGCCATGGCATCACCCGCGCTGACTATCGATCCAATGAATAGAGGATTTCCAGCAAAAGTGCGAAGCGCCTACGCGGGGAAATCAGTCCGCTGGACCGATTTCTGGTCCCGCTTCGATGCGTCGGATAATACGTGAAAAATAGATGGAGCGGTTCCAACGATTCCGTCATTACAGGAACCGCTCTAGCACTAGAATGAAGGAGAGCGGGCTCCTCCCCAAGAACCCGCTCTCCAGATGCATCGCCCCCCGCTTCGAAGCGATGCTTGTTTTGTCAGCCTAACTATTAGCTTTCTATATTTATGTTGCAAGCAAAACGTTACGCAGTTTTGCGGGAAATAATCGCTGTCCTCAACCGTTGCCAACGATGCTCTGCTCAAGAAGTTTAAGCGCATCCTTTTTGGTAAGTTCGGTCGGATTGCCGCCTGCTGTCGGGTCAACAATTGCCATCTCGGCAATCAGATCCTTGCGGGCGTCGTCCATCTCCAGCCCCTTGATGAATTCCGGCAATGTGTTCGGCACACCAAGGTCCTTGCGCAGCTTCACGATGGCAGCGACGAAGCCGTCGAAACCGCCCTTGATGCCCAGATAATCTGCAAGCCGTTCGACCCGCTTTTCGATCGCGGCGCGGTTGTGGTGCAGCACATAGGGCATGAAAACAGCATTGGTCATGCCGTGATGGGTGTCGTAGAGCGCGCCAATCGGATGCGACAGCGAATGGATCGCGCCGAGCCCTTTCTGGAAGGCGGTGGCGCCCATCGCGGCAGCGGCCATCATATTGGCACGCGCTTCGATATTGTTGCCGTCGGCATAGGCCTTGGGCAGATTTTCGAACACAAGACGGATGCCTTCAACCGCGATGCCGTCTGCCATCGGGTGGAAGCCCGGTGCGCAATAGGCTTCAAGGCAGTGCGCCAGCGCATCCATGCCGGTGCCTGCCGTGATGAAAGGCGGCATGCCGGTGGAAAGTTCCGGATCGGCAATGACCGTAACCGGCAGCATTTTGGGGTGGAAAATGACCTTCTTCGTGTGGGTGGCTTCGTTGGTCAACACGCCTGCGCGGCCCACTTCCGAGCCAGTGCCGGCGGTGGTGGGAACGGCGATCACCGGCGCGATGGCATTGCTGTCGGCGCGGGTCCACCAATCGCCAATATCTTCGAAATCCCAGACCGGGCGCGTCTGGCCCGCCTGAAAGGCGATCAGCTTGCCCAGATCGAGCGCCGAACCGCCGCCGAAGGCGATGACGCCATCGTGCTTGCCATCCTGATAGACCTTGACGCCCGCATAGAGATTGCTCTCAACCGGGTTGGGCTTTACGTCGGAAAACACGCCATATTGAACGCCCGCCGCATCAAGAATGGCCAGCGTGGAAGCGACCACGGGAAGTTTCGCCAGACCCGGATCGGTGACGAAAAGCGGACGCGCAATGCCTGCTGCCTTTAAAACGGCTGGCAGTTCCTTGATGCGCCCGGGTCCGAAAAGAACGGTGGTCGGGAAGTTCCATTTAGCGGTCAGTGTCGTCATATCAATTGCTTTCAAAGTGGGGCAGAACAGGGATCAGATCAGATTTTTTCACGCAGGTGGAAGGATTTTGGTCGGGTCAGATTGCCGTAGCCAATAGGCGAAAGGGACGCGCCTTTGCCCGTATCCTTGACACCCGTCCAGACAAGGCCCGGATCGAGATAATCGCAACGGTTCATGAAAACCGTACCGGTTTCGATGCGGTCACCGAGCGCTGCGGCGCGGTCCGTATCCGTGGTCCAAAGCGAAGCGGTCAGACCGTAAATGCTGTCATTCATCAGGGCGAGCGCTTCCTGATCGTTGCGCACTTTCATGATGCCCACGATAGGGCCGAAACTCTCTTCGCGCATGACGCTCATCTGGTGGTCGACATGGGTGAGCACTTCCGGCGCGATATAGGGCGAGCCGGCCTCATCATGATCGACCTTCATATTCACATGCGCCTTGGCACCCTTGCGCAGCGCTTCGGCCTTTTGCTCGCGGATGAGATCGGCAAAACGCGCCTGCGCCATCGGCCCAAGCGTTGTGCCAGCATCCAGCGGATTGCCAACGACATATTGGCGTGTCAGATCGATGAAGCCGTCGACAAAGCGATCATAGATATCTTCATGCACATAGATGCGTTCGATACCGCAGCAGCATTGGCCTGAATTGAAGTAAGCGCCATCGACCAGATTGGCCACGGCATGGTCCAGATTGACGTCCGGCAGAACATAGGCCGGGTCCTTGCCGCCAAGTTCCAGTCCCATCGTCATGAAGGTGCCAGCGGCTGCCTTTTCAATGGCCCGCCCGCCTCCGACCGATCCTGTGAAATTCACATGATCGACCGTGCCGGAAGCCAGCAGTTTTTCGGTGGAAGCATGATCCAGAACGACATTCTGGAAGACACCCTTGGGCAGCCCGGCCTTCTCAAACGCCTGTGCGAAGCGCTCGCCAGCCAGAAGCGTCTGCATTGCATGTTTGAGGATGACGCTGTTACCCGCCATCAGGGCGGGAATGATGGTGTTGACGGCGGTGAGATACGGATAGTTCCACGGCGCAATCACCAGCACGACGCCAAGCGGCACATGTTTGACATAGCGGCGGAAACCGTCTTTCGGCGCTGGGAGATAAGGTTCCAACGCTTCCCCGGCAATGTCGATCATGTACTGACCGCGTTCCTGAACGCCGCCATTTTCGCCGCCGTAACGGGTTGGACGCCCTATTTGCCAGGCAATCTCCGGCACGATTTCATCCTGCATCGCGGCAAGCGCTGCAAGCGCGGCACGGCAATAACGCGCCCGCTCCGTTATGCTCAATTCGGCCCAGGCAAGTTGAGCTGCGCGCGCGGCAGCAACCGTGGACTGGATGGCGGTTTCGCTCAAAAATGGGCGTTCGGCATAAACCGAACCGTCGATAGGCGAGGTGATCTTGGCGGTGCCGCTCATCGGGCATGTCCTTCATATGTCATTCGAGATGGTGGCCGGTCAGTAGCGTTCGAAGCCGCGATGCAGTTCCCAGTCCGTGACGCGACGATCATATTCGATCTGCTCCCAATGGGCCGTGTGAACATAATGGCTGACCACATCCTCACCGAGCGCCTCTTTCAGGAAAGACGAGTTCTTGAGAGCAAGGGCGGCTTCGCGCAGCGTATAGGGAATTTCCTTCAGTTTCACCGCGCCATAGGCATCGCCCACGAAAGGCTCTTCAAGTTCCAGCTTTTCATCCACGCCCTGAAGCCCGGCGGCGATTAGCGCTGCGAAAGCGAGATAAGGATTGAGGTCGGCCCCGCCGATACGGCATTCGATACGGATCGCCTTGGTGCCTTCACCGCAGAGACGGAAGCCCGCCGTGCGGTTGTCTTCGCTCCATGTGATCTTGGTCGGTGCAAAGGTGCCAGCCTGAAAGCGCTTGTAGGAATTGATGTAGGGCGCGAGGAAATAAGTGTAGTCAGTCGCATATTTCAGCTGGCCCGCCACCCATGACCGCATCAGCGGCGTCATCGTATGCGGCGCTTTCGGGTCGAAGAAGAGCGGCTCCTTGCCGTCGGCGCTCCAGACGGAATTGTGCACATGACTGGAACTGCCCGCTTTGTTGTAATCATATTTTGCCATGAAGGTGATGCACTTGCCGTGCTGTTCGGCAATGTCCTTCATCGCGGTCTTCATGATCACATGCCGGTCGGCCATTTCCAGCGCCTCGGCATAACGCACATTCAACTCTTCCTGACCGGGGCCCCATTCGCCCTTCGAGTTTTCGACGGGAATGCCTGCCGCAGCCAGTTGATTGCGCATGGCGCGCAGGACCGGCTCTTCTCTGGTGGTGAGGTGGATCACATAGTCCTGAATATAGGGCGAGGCCGTTTCCATAGCCTGCCAATGTTTGTTGCGGGCCGTCTTGTAGGACTCGTCAAAGATATAGAATTCCAGCTCGGATGCGAAATAGGCGCGATAGCCGCGTTCATGCAGGCGGGCGAGCTGCTTTTTCAAAATAGCGCGTGGCGAATGAGCCAGATCGTGATGGTGGTGATCCTGCACGTCGCAAAGGATGATGGCGGTCTTTTCCAGCCATGGCGCAAGCCGGATGGTGGAAAGGTCTGGCTTCATGACGAAGTCGCCGTAACCCTTGTCCCAGCTCGCGGCCTCGTAGCCCGGCACCGGCTCCATGTCGATATCGTCGGCAAGGAGATAGTTGCAGCCATGGGTTTCGTCATAGGCGGATTCCACGAAGAACGGCGCATAGAAGCGCTTGCCGATCAGGCGCCCCTGCATATCCACGATGCAGGCGAGAACCGTATCGATATCTCCGGCGGAAACGGCTTTCTTGAGTTCTTCAAACGATAGGGATCCAGCCATTCTTGTGCTCTCCAAAAATTATCCGATGGGAAACTCTGGCCGGATGAACCGGCCAGAGTTGCTGGTTAGTGGGCAGTTTCGCCGACGGCCCGTTCTGCGGCTGCGATTTCAGCAGCACGCTTGGCGATCCGGTCACCGACAGGCGGGCCCTGGAAGCGCTTGTTCTCGACGGTCAGCCAGAGAACACCGGCAAGCAGGACGAAGCCGACAACGATCCACAGCACCTTGTCGTTTGGCGGCTGCACGGCGATGTAGAAGATCACTGCCATGCCGACGACTGAAAGGAATGTCACCAGCTTGTAGAGGCCGCCCGACATGGCCCATGGTCCCGGGTTCGGCCATTTCGGCGTGCCATAGGCGAAGATCGCCAGCACGAGCGGAATGGTGAAGGACAGGAACAGGAAGACGAGCGTCGAGTTGACGACGATGGTGTAGAGGTTGGTGCCGCCGATGGAGACGAACTGCGCCGCGAAAACATAGATGATTTCGAGGAAGGCAGCAGTCCAGATCGCGGCAACCGGCGTGCGGTATTTCGGCGAAACGCTGGCGAGCGTCTTGGAGCCGATCGGCATGCCGTCATCGCGAGAGAAGGCGAACAGCATGCGCGATGCGGACGTAACCGTCGCCAGACCGCAGAGAAGCTGCGTGATGACGATGGCGAAATAGATCACATTCTTCAGCGGTCCGGGCAGGATAGCGTCCATGGTGCCGAAGAACATACCCCAGCCTTGTGCGGCGGCTGCATTCATGTCCGGGATCGCCAGCGTGATGGCGCAGATCATGATCCAGCCGACGAGCGAAGACCAGAACACTGCCGATACGATACCGCGCGGAACCGTATGGGCTGCCTTGATGGTTTCCTCGGAGGTGTGGGCCGAGGCGTCATAACCGGTGATCGTATAGACCGGCAGCAACAGGCAGAGCAGGAACAGGTAGCCCATATTGTCGCTTTGCGGGAAGACTTCGCCGCCCGCTGCGCCGGAATAGTTGGTGAAGGTCCACAGACGCGAGAAATCCAGCGCTGGCGCATAGACCAGACAGCCGACGACCAGAGCGGCCGTGGTGACAAAGATGATATAGCCCGAAATGTCGGTCAGGAATGTCGTGACCTTGATGCCGAGATGGTTGAACAGGGCCTGCCCGATTGTGATGATCGAGACGAAAAGCACGATATGCCCGGCCGAGGTATCCATGCCTATCAGGTGGCCGAATGTCCCCTGAAAGAAGAAGGCGGTGCCGATATTGATCGCGCCCAGAACGGTGATCAGCCCGAGCAGGTTGAGCCATGCGGTCAGCCAGCCGGTGAAACGGTTACCGAGAATGGACGCCCAGTGATAGAGGCCGCCAGCGGTCGGGAAGGCCGAAGCGATCTGCGCCATCGACAGGGCGAACATGCCGGAAATCAGACAGCCGACAATCCAGCCAATACCTGCGCCGGCGCCGCCGACCGAGGAAATAGCCTGGGCGAAGGAGTTGATACCGCCAGACAGGATGCAGATGATGGAAAATGAAATTGCGAAGTTCGAAAATCGGCTCATGGAACGTTGCAGTTCCTGAGCGTAACCCATGCCATGCAGGACTTTGATGTCCTCGCTTTTATCTTTATCGGAGTAATCTGAGCTCATGGTTGTTCCCCTTTGATCTCTGCTCTCTACTCACTCATGCGGATGGTACTTTCAGTCTTCTACTCTTGTCATAAAACCTGATCAGGCTTTCAGGTTGCGGAAGATTTCCGCAAGCCGTGAAGCCCATGCTGTCTGCGCCTTTGCGTCGGCAATTTCATTGTTGCGGATTTCGATCATGGCGCAGGGCGCATTGCGCGGGCGCGCATGGCGTTCCAGCGTGTAATAAACACGGTCAGAAGGCGCATAAGGCTCATTAACGCCTACATTGAGCGCGGAATCCTGCTTCAACGCCGCAATCAATGGCGCGGCTACACGGTCGTCCGCGTCGTGAATAATGCCGATCTGCCAGGGCCGCGCCACATCGCGATAGACCGGCGTGAATGAATGGATCGTGACGATCCATGATGGCAGGCCGCGTACTGCGCGCGCCGCAATCAGTTGTTCGATGCGCGCATGAAACGGGCGGTGCGACAGGTCGATTCGCGCCGTGCGTTCGAGCGAGTTCAGCTCGTGATTGCCCGGAATGACGGTCATCTCGCTGACCTCGGGAATGAGGTCCGGCGCGTCGAGTGGTCGATTGCAATCAATCAAAAGCCGCGACAGGCGTGACTCAACCAACGGCGCGTCGAGCGCGGCGCTGAGATGCCGTGCAACCTCAACTGCACCGGGGTCCCAGGCGATATGGGCGCTGAGGGCATCCTCGCCCAGACCCAAACCGTCGAAACGTTCCGGCACAAAATTGGAAGCGTGTTCGCAAACGAAAAGCCAGGGACTCTGCCCCGTTTCGTTGACGACAAAAACCGGCTCATGCGAAGCCGGGCGTCCCTCTCGCTCGTCCGCCATCTGTTTGTTCCCTGCGCTGTAACTTATGTTACGTTTTTTAAAATTCTGCGCTATTGCGGATTATTTGATACGCCGTATGATAATTTGTCAAATATAATTTGGCTCACAATTCACAAGTGTTGTCGGGCCGAAACGTCGAATGGAAAACGCCTTGTCGGAAACCGCCAGCGTCGCCGAACGCATCAATGAACGGATCGATACGATGCCCGCCGGAGAGCGTGCCGCAGCCCAGACATTGATCGCCAATTACCCCATACTGGGGTTGAAGACGGTGGCCGAATTTTCAGCGCAGGCAGGGGTCAGTTCTCCGACCATCCTGCGTTTCGTGAACCGACTCGGTTTCCAGAACTATCCCGAGTTTCAGGCACATCTGCAAAACGAACTTGCAGCGCAATTGCAGTCGCCGCACCATCGCAATGAACACTCGGACAAAAGCCCGGATACGGCCTATCCGGCGGTGGAGCACACGCAGGAGAATATCCGCGAGACATTCCGTCACCTCGGCGCCAAGCAGTTGCGGCAAGCGGTGGCGGCGCTTTCGAATGCCAAGGGCAATATCTATCTGATCGGCGGTCGCTTCACCGACCCGATCGCGCAATATATGACGGCGCATATGACGATCATCCGTCCGCATGTGTTTCATCTTGGCGGACAGGAAAGTATCTGGCGCGACCGGTTGCTCGATATGGGCAAGCGCGACGTGCTCGTCGTCTTCGACATTCGCCGCTATCAGGACAGTCTCCTGAAGCTTGCGGAAAAGGCGCGGGCGCGAGGCGTGGAGGTCATTCTCGTGACTGACCAGTGGCTGTCGCCGATTGCCCGTGTTGCGCGCCATGTGCTGGCTGGCCGCACGGCTGTACCCTCCGCATGGGATTCGTCGGCGGCCCTGTTCGTGCTGGCCGAAACCCTTATTCGCGAAATGACGCGGATGCTGGAAAAGGACAGCGCCGCACGCATTGCCGAACTGGAAGGATTGCGCTGATTTCGCCGAAACAGCGTTCAACTCGTTTCAAAAGTGTAACTTTACGTTACTGAGTAGTCGATAAAAGCTATTTAAGTCATTGCTAACGTTGCGTTAGGTTCGGGTTCCTCCCAACCAGAAAATATCCAGAAATTATTAGCAACATGGCTCCAACCTATTCTCTTCCGGATTTATCCGGCATTCTCCCCGCGCGCAAAATAAAGGTAGGAAAAGCTGGCTTCGCCGATCGCTGGCGCATGCTTTTTCTGGCGCTTATTTTCCCTGTCATTTCGTTCGTCGTGGTCTGGGCTTGGGGGCCGGGCCTCTATGCGGATTATCAGATCAAGCAGGATCCGGTGGTGATCGAAGATGCCACCATTTTCGACGGCAATTGCCGGACAAAGAAGATGATCACCGACTGCAAGGCCAATATCTCCTATGAGTATGAAGGCGAGCGCCTGATCAAATCCGTCGATTTCTCTTTCGTCAGCTTTTCAAGCGGCGATTATGAAACCGATGTCGTGATGCAGAAATCGCATCCTGAAAATGTCACGCTGTCGCTGGCTCTCGATGAGTTCTGGAACCGCCTGACGGTGGGCGTCGTCCTGCTTGGCATCATGCTTGGCTGTTCTGTCCTGTTCATCAAGCGTTTTCTCAACATTTCGAAGACGGTCGGCGCCGCGAAAAGCGAAGCGGAATTGCAGCTCTACTGGGCGAAAATTCTTTCGCGCAAGGACAGCATGGGCAAGTCGCGCATCGGTTACAGCCCGCTGACCGGTGTGAAAAAGCCGCCGCATATCGTGACCGTTTTCGGCAAGAAGGAAGCGCCTTTCTTCCATTACGACGAAAAGAGCGATGAGACATTCGGCGTTGTCGCAGCGCATCCGGATGGCACGTTGCCGATCCTTCTCGATGAACAGCTTGAGCGCCTCGAACTGACGCCTGAAGAACGGGCAAAGGCGGAAAGCGCTCTCGGCAATCTGGCGACTGCATAACAACAAAAAGCGCCGCCTGTTTTCAGGCGGCGCTTTGCTATTCAAGTACCGATGCGGCTGACTTCAGTCAGCCAACCCACAGGCGCGCAAAAACAGCGTCGAGACTTCTTTTTCGATGCGCTCGCAATCCAGCGGGTCGTCCTTGCCGACTTCCATCATGCTGCGCACCTGCGTTTCAAAGTCGGCATAATGCTGTGTCACCGCCCAGATATGCATCTGGAACAGCAGCGGGTCGACCGGCTTGATACGGCCAGTATCCACCCATGACTGGATTAGCTTGACCGCGCGATGGGTGGCGGTGACATGCTTGGTCCAGTGGCGGCTGAGATAGGGCGCACCATTGGCAATTTCGGTGGTGAAAAGCCGCGACGCTTTCGGGTTCTTCTGGCTGTAGTCGAGTTTCGCCCGGATATATTGACGTATCACCTTGGCCGGGTCGTCTTCCGCGCTGGCATCGAGGAAGATATCCTCCCACTCATCGAGGATGAAGACGATGATGTCCTCGTAGAGTTCTTCCTTGCTGGAAATATAATAATGCAGCTGCGGCTTGGTCAGGCCAGCGCGTTGCGCAATGCCTTGCGTGGATGCGCCAACCAGACCCTTTTCCGCAAATTCATCGATAGCAGCGGTGCGGATCGCGCCGAGAATGCGCCGCCGGCGGTCGAGAACCTTGTCCCGTCCGGTCGGCTCGATGTCATCATTCTCGTCGTCGATCGTCATATTTGTAACCATGGTCAGAGGAGAAGCCGCCGGGCATTTCAGAAATGCGGGCGGCTTTCCGTTTCGTGGGAAGCCTTACTGGCCCAGCTGCTTCTTGATGTCGAGGCCTGCGCCCTTGTTGACGAAGGCGTCGGTTGCAACCTTGCTCATGTCGAGTTCTTCACCGCTGACGATGCCGGACTTGCGCGCCAGCTCGTAGAACGACTTGACGCGGCTCATGTCGATTGCGCCAATGCCCTTGGTGAGAGCGTCGCCGCTGTCGATGAGTTGCAGTTCCTTGAGATTTGACAATTCGGCGTCGAGCGTTTCCTTGCTCATATCCGCATTGTCCTTGAGGATCATCTCATAGGCCTTGCTGTGGTCGCCATACATGAAGTTGACCCAGCCTTCGATGGAAGCCGTCACGAAACGCTGCACAAGGTCAGGGTTCTTATCGACCAGTTCCTGACGCGTTTCGATGGTGTTCGCATAAGTGTTGTAGCCCTCATCGGCGAGCAGGAACGTCTTGACCTTTGCGCCTTCCTTGGCCGCATAAAGCGGTTCGGCGGTCGCATAGGCCTGCTGCACGGTCTTCTTGTCACCGAGGAACTGGGCGAGGCTATAGCCATAAGGGCGAAGCTGTTCGTCCTTGAAGCCGAATTCCTTCACCAGCCAGGGCCAGAACGAGAACTGGCCGTCCTTGGAAATCAGGATCGTCGGTGCGTTCACCAGATCCTTGAAATCCTTGTATTCGCCATCATGCGCCATCAGGGCCTGCGGGTCCTTCTGGTAGAAGGCAGCCACAACCGTGGTCGGAACGCCATTGGCGACATTGTTGAAGGACAGGAGCAGATTGCCGGTGAGCAGGAAGTCGAGGCGGCCTGCGGCCAGCATCGGACGGTTGTTGACCTGCGGTCCGCCCATCTCGATCTTCACGTCGAGGCCGTATTTTTCATAGGTGCCATCGGCGAGCGCCTGATAGAAGCCGGCGTGACCGGCCTGTGCCAGCCAGTTGGTGCCGAGCGTCACCTTGTCGAGCGCAAAGGCCATCTGTGCGGAAAGGCCAAGCGAGAAAGCGGCGACTGCCGCAAAGAGTGCTTTTTTCATTCGTTTCGTTCCCCTGTTATCAGTTCGAAAGTGCCATGTCGGCGGTCCAGCCGCGCGTTTTGCCGGGATTGAGCAGACCGTAAGGATCGGCCAGTTTCTTGAACTCGATCTGCACGCCGTCGATCTCCTTCATGCCGCCATCCTCGATGGTATAGGCATGGGGATCGTAGATGTCGCAACCGTCGACCTGTTCCAGTTCGGCGATGAGTTTATACATCGCATCACGGTCTTCGAAGCGGACGAGCGGCAGGCCAAAAATCTGCACTTCGCCTTCAAGGCGCGCCATTTCATGGTGCATATATTGCGTGTCGCCATAACGTTCGATCTGGCGATTGACCAATGCCGGGTCGAAGGGGCGCGGATAGGCAACCTGAAGATAGGTCCAGCCCGGTTCCGCCTTCAGCGCCTGAAGCGTGGTGTGGTTCCAGCCGCATTCATAGGCAGGCTGAAGGCCAGCCTTATGCAACTCGTCCAGCGTCATGGAGAACGACACCTGACCGTTGAATTCGGTCGCAAGCTCTGCGAAGCGCTCGCGCTCCTCCGGCGCGATCATCGCGAAAACGGCATCCTTGTCGGATGGGAACAGATCGCCGAACTTGGTGTAGAAGCGCGCAAAGCGACGATCCACGGTGGTCAGCAGATAGCAATCCAGATTTTCTTCCAGCGCCTTGAGGCAGAAGTTCAGCGTTGCTTCATAGCTGTCGAAGAGCGCAGCGGTATGGATCCAGTCGGTCGCCTTGGTCAGCCCGATTTCCAGCTCCAGAATGATGCCGTTGGTGCCATAGGCATGCTGGACCTTGTGGATGTCGCGGCCCGTCAGTTCGATGATTTTCGGTTCCGGCTCGACGGTCAGGACCTTGACCGAATAGACATTACCGTCGTCGCGCAACATGCCGTGGCGCAGCGAGCCGATGCCGCCCGAACCGCCGGAGAAGAAGCCGCCAATGGTGGCGATGCGGCGGGTGGACGGATACATCAGCAGTTCCTGTCCGGTTTCGCGCACGGCATCGTCAAGACGCGAAATGCGTGCACCGCCTTCAACACGCACCTTGCCCGGCTCAATGGCGATGATGCGGTCGATCTTGGTCATGTCGAGAATGACGCCGCCTTCAAGGGGCACGCACTGGCCGTAATTGCCGGTGCCGCCGCCGCGAATCGTGATCGGAATGCGCAGTTTCGCAGCTGCCGCCGCCACGCGGCGCACTTCGTCCTGATCCTTCGGAATAACGACGAGGTCCCCGACATAATGGCCGATATCTTCGGTCAGGATCGGGCTGTACCAGAAGTAATCGCGGGAGCGCAGCTCGACCTGCTTGGGGTCGTCATAGATGCGGATGCCGTCGATTTCGGCGCGGAATGCGGCCCAGTCATAGATGCGCTGCGGGGCGACAGAATTCATGGGTTTCTCCCGTAAACATGGTCCGAAACAATGCCGTCGCGCCAGACACGGCGGAGGGCTTGCGGACGGCTGATGAGATCGTTGAGGTCTTCGGCGTCGTGCCAGATGAAATTGGCGGCACCGCCAGCTGACAGCACCTGCACGCGCTCGCTCCTGATCAGGCGTGCGGGCAGGGTGGTGATGCTGTCGAGCCATTCTGCCGGCTCGAGATGGCAGACAGGCGCTGCAAGGCGCAGGATCGCAAGCGGATCATAGTCGCCATAGGGGTAGAAGGCATCGCGCACATTGTCGGAGCCGAGCATGGCTTCAACACCGGCCAGTCGTGCTTCTTTCAACGGAGCCACGCCACGAAGACGCGGCGATTTTCCACCGATCCGGTCTTGCAGATAAAGATTGGTGGTGGGCAGCGAGACAAGTGCGACGCCTGCTTGCGCGGCGGCACCCAGAATGCGGGTCAGTTCGTCCACTGTTCGCAGCGAAAGCGAGCAGGCATGGCCGCACAGCACGCGGCCCGCCATGTGATGCCGCCGCGCGGCATCCACGATCAGCGAAAATCCGTCGGCTTCGACATCCAGACCTTCATCAACATGAAAGTCGAGATCGAGATCGTTTTCGACGGCGAGAAGAAACATTTCCTCGATCTTGGCTGCAAGATCGGCATTGCGATAGAAGAATGCGCCAAGCACGCCGCCATCGGCTTTCACCCGGGCCGCGATATCACGACCGGCTTCCAGCACCAGATCGCCGTGGACGAGGGCCGCGAGTTGAAGGTCGATGCGGTCTTTCCATTCCTGACGCAGTTGGTTGAGAACCGGCCAAGCAGTCGGAACTCCCGGGTTCGTCCAGTCGACATGGCTGCGAATGGCGCCGACACCCTGCACATACGCGGCCTCAAGGCCACGGGTGGCGCGGGCGCGGATGTCATCGGCATGCCAGTTCTGGCGGTCGGTGTTCATGAGGTCTATGGCGTCGAAAAGGCATTCGACCTTGGTGTCGCCATTCTGCGCAATGCGCTGGATCGTGAATGTCTTGTCGAGATGCACATGCACATCGGCCAGAAGCGGCGTCACACACCCGCCGCCCGTCGACTGCGATGGCGTGATCGCGGCAATGCGGCTATGCTCGACATGCAGGTCATATCGGCCCGAACGGCCTGCGATGGCAACGCCGTGTAGCGTGTCAGCGGGCTTCATCTTAGCGATCTCTGCGGATTTCGCTTTCGTGCCAGCGTCCAAGGACAAGGCGCGACAGCCAGCTGGTGATCAGGAAGATCACAATGCCGAGCAGCGAAACAAGGAAAAGTGCTGCAAACATGCGCGGGATTTCATTGCGGAAGCTCGATTCGAGAATACGCGATGCAAGGCCGGTGCTCTGGCCTGCGGTGCCAGCGACGAATTCAGCCACCACAGCGCCGATCAGCGACAAGCCGCCAGCAATTTTGAGGGCCGCCATGAAATAGGGCAGAGCGCTCGGAGCCAGCAGATAGCGCAGGCGCTGCCACGGCGAGGCGCGATAGAGCTTGAACAGATCGCGCAGATTGTGGTCGGCGCTGCGCAGTCCGATCACCGTGTTGGACAGGATCGGGAAGAAAGCGACAATCCATGCGCAGATGAGCAGGGCCGAGAAAGTATCGCGCACATAGATCAGGATAAGCGGTGCGATGGCGATCACCGGCGTCACCTGAAGGATGACGGCAAAGGGGAAGAAAGCCATTTCAATCGGGCGCGACAGCGCAAACACCATGCCGAGCAGAACGCCGCCAATAATGGCGCAGGCCAGCGAGATCAGCGTCAGCTTGACGGTGAACCACATGGAGGCCATCAGCGACGGGCCATCCTTGAAAAGCGTTTCGGCAATCAGAGACGGGGCCGGGATCAGGTAATGCGGCACTTCATAGAAGCGCACCAGACCTTCCCAGAAGCCGAGCGCGATGATGATCGCCAGCGTCGGCATGAGGATGCGGAGGGTGCGCTCGCGCCGCGCGAGACGATCCTGTTCGGAATTGAGGACTGGCAGTTCGTTTTGCATCTGGTTCATTTGCATGTCCTCAGTGATCGATATCTTCAGAGGAAAGCGTCGCGGTCAGCGTATCGGAAACCTTGGCGCAATATTTCGCGTAAGAATCCGTGGTGCGGTAGTTTTCAGCCCGCGGATAAGTGCCGATGATGGGAATATCGGACACGACACGGCCCGGACGCGCCGCCATCACGATCACGCGGTTGGAGAGATAGACCGACTCGTAAACGCTGTGGGTCACGAAGATCACAGTCAGCCCGTGCTCCTGCCAAAGGCGCAGCACATCATTATTGAGCTTGAAGCGTGTCATCTCGTCGAGCGCTGCAAAGGGCTCGTCCATCAAAAGCAGGCGTGGGCGCGTGACCAGAGCGCGCGCAATAGAAACGCGCATTTTCATGCCGCCCGATAGCTCACGCGGAAAAGCATTGGCAAAGCGAGACAGGCCAACCTGCGTCAGCACTTCTTCAATGCGGGGCTTGGCTTCCTTGCGCGAAACACCGGAAAGCCGCAGCGGCAGATAAACATTGTCGTAGACGCTGGCCCAAGGCATCAGCGTCGGCTCCTGAAAAACGAAGCCGATGTCCTGCGCGCCTGAAGGGCCCTTGCCCGGAGCGTGGCCATTGACGCGAATTTCGCCCGCCGAAACCGATTCCAGTCCGGCGATCATGCGCAGAGCCGTGCTCTTGCCGCAGCCCGAAGGCCCAAGAAAGCTGACAAACTGGCCTTGCTCGATCTTGAGCGACATGTCGTTCACGGCCATGACGCCGGTGCCGTACTGCTTGTAGCAACCGTTGATGTCGATCAGTGGTGACTGGTTCT
The DNA here is from genome assembly GCF_052045675.1 of Brucella sp. 22210. Classification (NCBI taxonomy): domain Bacteria; kingdom Pseudomonadati; phylum Pseudomonadota; class Alphaproteobacteria; order Hyphomicrobiales; family Brucellaceae; genus Brucella; species Brucella sp. 22210. The sequence goes on along the minus strand of NZ_JBQEPD010000007.1, from coordinate 153,595 downwards.
GCGAGTTGGGGGCCACGCTCATCGTCCTTACCAGGCAGGTTGGTTATTGAGCCAGGAGAGCGGCGCGCGCTCAATCTCGCCCAGCGCTTCAATCAGCCGGTCGGCGGCGAAATTAATGGTCTTGCGGCCTTTTTCGGCGGTTGCAATCGATGCATTGCCCGCTGCGCCATAGGCGTTGATGTCCTGCATCTGCCATGCGGGCTTGGCGCCGCCGCCGAGGCTGATATGCTTGTAGTCGTCGGCAAAAACTTCAGTCAGCGCGCGGAAATCCTGCGCCTTTTCCATGACCACCAGATCGGGATGCATTTCCAGCATCACCGATGTTTCCATGTCGCCAGCATGAATGCCATGCTTCAGGTCGTGCTCGCTGTAAACGCCATCGGGCATGCCAAGGCCGAACCAGTTGAGGCAGAAGACCATCATATTATGCTGCACGCGCAATTCGCGGGCAACAATGTCCATCACCGGAATATTGCCGCCATGGCTGTTGAACAGCACCATCTTGCGTACGCCGCTTGCCGCTACACAGGCGCCGATCTCGCACCACATGCGGATGACCGTCTCGACTGAAAATGTCAGCGTACCGGGATAGCGCTTGTGTTCATTGCTCTTGGCGATGGCCTGTGTCGGCAGGAACAGAACATTGCTTGTGTCGGGCAACCGCTTGATCAGCTCCGCCACCATGCCGTCGGCGACGGCGGCATCCACACACATCGGCAGATGCGGTCCGTGCTGCTCGATTGCGCCAACGGGCAACACCGCCACGAGCTTGTCGCGCTCGAGACGCGAAAACGCCTCGCTGGTGTAATCGGACCAATATCGTTTCAAGGCGGCGCTCCAAGTTTGTTTGGCGTATTGAAGCAGGAACCTTACTAAACAATCTGACCGATTGGTCAAACTAAATGTTTAAAAATCGCGGGCGGCGTGTAATTAAGATGTGAATCCGTGGTAGATGCGCCACGCGACAGACCAGCACATGACTATGATGCGCGGAAATTTCCGGAGGTCCTATGGACGAGAGATGCATTATTATAGGCGCGGGCCATGCGGGCTCGCAGGCCGCAATCAGCCTTCGTCAGGAAGGCTACGCCGGAGACATTGTCCTCATCAACGATGAGGCGGATATTCCCTATCATAAGCCGCCGCTTTCCAAGTCTTATCTCAAAGCGCCGGAACATGGCGGCCTGGTGCTGCGTCCGGAAAGCGCCTATCGCGACAACAATATCGAGATGCTGTTTGGGCATCGGGTCGAGGGCGTGTCGCTGACCGGGCGCACGGTGACCCTTGATGACGGCCGCGTGCTGAACTGGTCCGATCTGGTCTTTGCAACGGGTGCCCGCGCGCGCATTCCCGATATGCCGGGCATCGATCTTGACGGCGTGGTCACGCTGCGCCGGATGGAAGATGCGCGCCGCATTGCCGATCTGATGCCGACGATCAGCAATGTTGTGATCATCGGCGGCGGATTTATCGGGCTTGAAATGGCGCATAGCGCGCTGGCGCTCGGCAAAAACACCGTGCTGATCGAAGCAGCACCGCGTGTTCTCGGCCGCTCGGTCGCGACGCAAATCTCCGCACATGTCGAAACGCGCAGCCGCGCCGCCGGTATCACGCTGCATACCGGGCTTGGCGTGATGGCAATTGAGGGCGAAAACGGTCGTGTAACGGGCGTGAGGACCAGCGATGGGACCGTTTTCCCGGCGGATATTGTGGTGATCGGCACAGGCGCGCTGCCGAATGTGGAACTTGCCGCTGCCGCGGGACTGGTTATCGACAATGGCATTGTCGTGAACGACCATATGCGCACATCTGCGGACCATGTTTACGCCATCGGCGATTGTGTGAGCTACGATCATTTCCATGCCGGTCGTCGTGTGCGGCTGGAATCGGTGCAGAATGCGACCGATCAGGCCAAGCATGTGGCCCGCAGCATTGTCGGTCGCGCCACGCCGTTCCGCGAAGTGGCTTGGTTCTGGTCCGATCAGGGCGACATGAAGCTTCAGACGGCAGGCCTGTCGTTTGAAGCCGACCGTCATATTCTGTCGGGCAATCCCGACGATAATGCCTTTTCGGTTTTCCATTTTGCCGGTGACAGGCTGGTTGCGGTCGATTCCATCAATCGTCCGGCGGATCACATGATCGCCCGTCGTCTGCTGGCTGCCGGTATCAATCCCACGGAAGCCGATATTGCGGCGGGTGCGCCGCGTTTGAAGGAACTTCTGGCCAGCGCGCCTAAATCATAAGGATTATTCGATGAGCACTTTGCAACATTTGCTGCCCGCCGACATGGCCGCGCCTTTCGCGGCCTATAGCCACGGCGTGAAGGTGAAAGCCGGTGCCGAACTGGTGTTCTGCTCGGGCCAGCTTGGCATTGCGCCGGACGGAAGCGTGCCGGAAGATGCGGGCGCGCAGGCAGAGCTTTGCTTCGAGAATATCCGCCGCATCCTGCGCGATGGCGGCATGGAGCTTTCCAATGTCGTGCGCATCAACGCCTATGTGACAGACCGTGCGCATATGCGTCCTTATATGGACGTGCGCGACCGGCTGTTTCCGCAGCCAGCGCCAGCGTCGACATTGATGATCGTTTCCGGCTTCACCCGCGAGGAATTCAAGGTCGAAATCGAAGTCGTCGCCGCGCTCTGATTCTTTACGCGTGACAAGAAGGCGTATCGCCTTTGCCTGAAATGGGTGGTAGGTTTGCACAGCATCCTCCACTCCCTTCAGGCCTATTCATGTCAGAATTTCAGTCTTCCGCTGCGATGCGGGAACCTTCGCCGCGCTCGTCCGAGCGTATGGCGGAACTCGCGCTTGCCATTGGTGGTTTCGGCATCGGCACCGGTGAATTCGCCATCATGGCGCTTTTGCCGGATATTGCCCGCGATCTCAATGTATCGATCCCGCAGGGCGGCCATCTCATCAGTTCCTATGCGCTGGGTGTGCTGATCGGCGCGCCGGTTCTGGCGGTCATTGGTGCGAAGCTCGACCGGCGCAAGCTGCTTTTCCTGCTCATGGGCCTGTTTGCCTTCGGCAATCTCGCCAGCGCTTTCATGCAGGACTATTCCAGTCTTTATATGATGCGCTTCATCGCAGGTTTTCCGCATGGCGCTTATTTCGGCGTTGCATCGCTGGTTGCCGCATCGCTGGCCGAGCCGGGCAAGCGCGCGCAGGCGGTAGGGCGTGTGATGATGGGTCTGACAATTGCCACGCTGTGCGGTACGCCGCTGGCGACATGGCTGGGGCAGGTGGCTGGTTGGCGCGCCATGTTCGGCTCTGTCGGCCTGATTGCCATTCTGACCATGGTGATGGTGACGCTTTATGTGCCCAAGCTGCCCGCTGCTGAAGGCGCGTCGCCGCTGCGTGAACTGGGTGCGCTGCGCCGCAGGCAGGTGCTGCTTACGCTTGCCATTGGGGCTATCGGCACCGGCGGGCTGTTCTCCGTCTTTTCTTATGTCGCCGCCACCGTGACGGAAGTTTCGCATATCGATGTGAAATGGATGCCGCTGGTCTTCGTCATGTTTGGTCTCGGCATGGTGCTGGGCAATATTGTCGGCTCCAGGCTGACTGACCGATCCGTCATGGGAACCGTCGGGATCGTGCTGCTTTACGACATGGCGGTGATGCTGGCATTCCCGCTGTTGATGCAGCATCCGCTCACTGCTTTTCTCAATGTGCTTCTGGTCGGCGGCGGCTTTGCGCTGGTGCCTGCACTACAAACCCGTCTGATGGACGTGGCCGCCGATGCACAGACGCTTGCAGCGGCGCTCAACCATTCAGCGCTCAATCTGGCCAATGCACTCGGCGCATGGCTCGGCGGTTTGGCAATTGCATGGGGCTATGGCTGGACATCGACCGGTACGGTCGGCGCGCTGTTGGCTCTTGCCGGTTTGGTTGTCTTCGGAATTTCGATGTTACTGGATCGGGGAACGGCGACGACGCTTGCCTCGCAGGAAGGCTGACCGGCTATCCAAGCGGTCCGTACAAACAAAAACACCCGTCGCGGGAGGAGCGACGGGTGCTTATGGGGAAGACCGGACAATGGGGGGAGGAGGACGTCCGGTCTTTGATCGCCAGGGAAAAATGGGAGGAGGAAACCCCGGCGATAACTTGTTTGAGCGATTGAATGCTCTGGAAACCATAAGGACCGCGTGGTTAGAAGGTCGCGATCCTGAAAGAAGGCTGGTGCCTTCTGGTGGCGCTTTTCCCGCTGATTAGCGAGCAGCAGCCTTGCGTGCGACGAACGGAATTTCCGATGGCAGGATGCCGAGGTCGTTCAGTTCACGTGGGCTCAGGCGGCTCAGTTCGTTTACGGTTGTACGGTAACGGCGCCAGTTGTTGTACGAGCGGATCAGGTTCATTTCTCTCACCTAGTAAAATCTATCTCTCTGTGTTGCAAACAGCTTATAGGCTTGTGCGTTCTGAAAAAGGAGAGCCAGATTTGCATAGCTGATGTGCAATTAAGCTTGGAGATTGCATGTTTTTTACGCAGATCGGTCATTATGTTATCACAATTGTCGTTCTCCATGGCCAAATCACCGTTTTTTGGATTCTCAACGGCATCCGTCGCTATCATTTTCCGTATGGCTAGTGAAAATCTCCGATTTATACATGCATGACGGCCAATCCTCGGGTGGCTGGCGAAGCGGCTCAAGTTTTGTCGCAAAAGTTCTGGAATTTGTCGGTTGAAGACCACAATTCTACATGACTCCCAAAGCGGATTGAGCTAAGGGATTTGTGTCGGGTGCCGAAGCATGCGTTTTACAAATGCTTTTTCACTGTCTGTCTGCGGGAGAGCGCCAATTGGCCGCCGAAGGGGAAATCGCCCGAAATCTCTCAGGTACAAGGAACCGCAGACGGGTAAGACAACTCTGGAAAGTCGGGGGAAACTCCGCGCCGAAGGTGTAAGTATAGCGCTTTGCTATGCGAGTCTCTCAGGCCTGAGACAGAGGGGCACGAAGCTACCGCATTTTGCGGAAGGCACACGTGCGACTCTGGAGTTGTTATGGGCGATACCGCACATTTGAATACCCTGCCTTTGCAGGATTTGCATGAACAGGCTGGCGCGCGCTTCGGCGGCTTTGCAGGCTGGAACATGCCGATCACCTATCCGCTGGGCGTTATGAAGGAGCATCTTCATACGCGTGACCATGCGGGCCTTTTTGACATTTCCCACATGAAGCTGGTCGAAGTCTCCGGCAGCGATGCTGCGGCACTTCTGGCGGAAACCTGCCCGCTCGATCCGACGGTGCTGAAAACCGGCCAGTCGAAATATACGTTCTTCCTCAATGACAAGGGCGGCATTCTCGACGATCTCATCGTCACGCGCCTTGGCGAAGACCGCTTCATGGTCGTCGCCAATGCAGGCAATGCCGATGCCGACATTGAGCATCTGAATGAAGCCGCATCCGGCAAGCAGGTTACGGTCAATCCGCTCGACCGCGTATTCCTTGCCATTCAGGGCCCGGAAGCCGAAAGCGTTATCGTCGATGCCGGTCTGGCCGGCGCTGCCGATCTAGCCTTCATGAGCGGCTTTGAACCCAAGCAGGGCTGGTTCATGACCCGCTCGGGCTATACTGGCGAAGACGGTTTTGAAATCGGTCTGCCTGCTGATGAGGCGCGTGCGCTGGCAACCAAGCTTCTCGCCGACGAGCGCGTTGCGTGGATCGGTCTTGCCGCCCGCGACAGCTTACGCCTTGAAGCCGGACTTTGCCTGCACGGTCAGGACATTACGCCGGAAACCGACCCGGTTTCCGCTGGTCTGACCTGGGCCATCACCAAGCCTGTACGCGAGAAGGCTGCCTTCAACGGCGCCAAGCCAGTGCTTGATACTATTGCCAAGGGTGCGAGCGCCAAGCGCGTCGGCCTCAAGCCGGAAGGTCGCCAGCCGGTACGCGGCGGCGCAGACCTGTTCGATGAAAGCGGCCGCCAGATCGGCACGGTCACATCGGGCGGTTTCGGTCCTTCCGCCGGTTTTCCGGTTGCTATGGGCTATGTCGAGGTCAGCCTCGCTACCCCCGGCACACGTGTTTTCGCTGACGTTCGCGGCAACAAGGTTCCCGTTGACGTTTCGGCGCTTCCCTTCACACCGCATCGCTATCGCAAAGGATAATTTCCATGGCCAAAATCCTGTTCACCGAAGATCACGAGTGGATCAGCGTCGAAAACGGCGTCGCCACTGTCGGCATTACGATCCACGCACAGGAACAGCTGGGCGACCTCGTTTTCGTCGAGCTGCCGGAAGTCGGTCGCACCGCCTCCAAGGGCGAGGGCATCGTGGTTGTGGAATCGGTCAAGGCCGCTTCCGACGTTTATGCGCCGGTTGACGGCGAAGTGGTGGAAGTCAACGAAGCCGTATCGTCCGATCCGGCTCTGATCAATCAGGCTGCCGAAGGCGATGGCTGGCTGTTCAAGCTGAAGCTTTCGGATGAAGGCCAGCTTTCCGGTCTCCTCGACAAGGCCGGTTACGACGCACTGGTAGGATAAAGCGATGACCCAGCAGGTTCTTCCCTTTGTTGCCCGTCATATCGGGCCAAGAGTTGAAGACGAGCGCGCCATGCTGGCCGCGCTCGGCCTTCCTTCGATGGAAACCCTCATCACGCAGGCTGTTCCGGCATCCATTCGCCTCAACCGTGCGCTGGATCTGCCAGCGCCCTTGAGCGAACATGCGGCACTGGCCGAACTGAATGAAATCATGGGCCGCAACGTGGTGAAGAAGAGCTTCATCGGTGCGGGCTATCATGGTGTGCACACGCCGCCGGTGATCCAGCGCAACCTGTTTGAAAATCCGGCCTGGTACACGGCTTATACGCCGTACCAGTCGGAAATCAGCCAGGGTCGTCTGGAGCTGCTGTTCCACTTCCAGACGCTGGTTGCCGAACTGACCGGCTTGCCGGTTGCTTGCGCTTCGCTGCTGGATGAAGCGACGGCTGTTGCCGAAGCCGTGGGCGTTGCCTGCCGTCATCATCGCGACAAGCGCAGCCGCGTGCTTCTGGCTGGCGATCTGCATCCGCAGACCGTCGATGTCGTCAATACGCGCGCCGAGCCGCTCGGCTGGCTGGTTGAAGCTGGCAGCACGGTCGATGACAACACCGCTGCGGTCGTCGTGCCGTGGCCGGATACCAAAGGCGTTTATGGCGACTTCTCCGGTGTTATTGCCGATGCAAAAGCCAAGGGCGCGCTGGTTATCGCCGTTGCCGATCCGCTGGCGCTGACCATCATGGAAGCCCCTGCCAAGTGGGGTGCGGACATGGCTGTCGGTTCCATGCAGCGTTACGGCGTGCCGATGGGCTTTGGCGGCCCACATGCCGCTTATCTCGCCGTGTCCGAGCCGCTCACCCGCATCATTCCAGGCCGCATTGTCGGCCAGTCGGTCGATGCGCATGGCCGCGCGGCCTATCGTCTGGCGCTCCAGACCCGCGAACAGCATATCCGTCGCGACAAGGCGACCTCGAACATCTGCACCGCGCAGGCGCTGCTCGCCAATATGGCGGTGTCCTATGCCATCTGGCATGGTCCGGCAGGCTTGCAGGCAATTGCAACGCGCATTGCCGGTCTTGCTGCCCGCTTCGCCGCTGGCCTCAAGGCTGCTGGCGTCGAAATCGCGGGTGACAGCCTGTTCGATACGGTTTCGGTCAAGGTGGCTGGCAAGGCTGCGAAAATCGCCGACGAAGCCGATAAAGGCGGTCGTCTGCTGCGCGTCGTTGATGCTGACACAGTTGGCGTGACTTTCGATGAAACCTCGACCGAAGACGATCTGGCCGCACTGGCTGTTCTGTTCGGCGCGAAGGCTGTCGAAGGCGACGCGGTTCTCGTTCCGGGCGACGCGCGCGGTGAAGGCTTCCTGACGCAGGATGTATTCCATTCGCACCGTTCCGAAACCGAGATGATGCGCTTCCTGCGTCGTCTGGCCGACAAGGATCTGGCGCTTGACCGCGCGATGATCCCGCTCGGTTCCTGCACCATGAAGCTCAATGCGGCGGCAGAAATGATGCCGGTGAGCTGGAACACGGTGGCCAATCTGCATCCCTTCGCACCTGCGGCACAGACCGAAGGCTATGCGAAGATGACGGCTGATGTCGAAGCATGGCTTTGCGAAATCACCGGCTTTGCGGGTGTTTCGCTGCAGCCAAATGCAGGCAGCCAGGGCGAATATGCCGGTCTCTTGGCCATCCGTCATTATCACCAGTCGCGTGGCGAAGGTCATCGCAACATCTGCCTGATCCCGTCGTCTGCGCATGGCACCAATCCGGCCAGCGCCTCGATGGCAGGCATGAGCGTTGTCGTGGTCAATTGCCGTCCGGATGGCGATATCGATATCGACGATCTCAAGGCCAAGGCCGAGAAGCATCGCGATAATCTCGCCGCCTTCATGATCACCTATCCGTCGACCTATGGCGTGTTCGAAGAAGGCATCAAGGCTTTCTGCGAAATCGTGCATGACAATGGCGGTCAGGTCTATTTCGACGGCGCAAACCTCAATGCGCTTGTTGGCCTTGCGCGCCCTTGCGATATCGGCGCCGATGTCTGCCACATGAACCTGCACAAGACCTTCTGCATTCCGCATGGCGGCGGTGGTCCAGGTGTCGGTCCGATTGGCGTTGCAAAGCATCTGGTGCCTTATCTGCCGGGTCATGTCGACCTCGGTTCCAAGCACGCTGTTTCGGCTGCACCGTTCGGCAGCGCGTCCATTCTGGTCATTACGTGGATGTATATCCGCATGATGGGTGGCGCGGGTCTGAAAAAGGCAACCGAAGCTGCAATCCTCAACGCCAACTATATCGCGCATCGTTTGAAGGACGCTTATCCGATCCTTTACACGGGCGCGCATGATCGCGTGGCACATGAGTGCATCGTGGATACGCGTGTTCTGAAAGATAGCGCGGGTGTGACCGTGGAAGACGTGGCCAAGCGCCTCATCGACTATGGTTTCCATGCGCCGACCATGTCGTGGCCGGTCGCTGGTACGCTGATGATCGAGCCGACGGAATCCGAGCCGAAGTCGGAAATCGACCGTCTTTGCGATGCGATGATTGCCATTGCAGGCGAAGCGAAGAAGATTGCCGAAGGCGTCTGGCCGCAGGACGACAATCCACTCGCCAATGCGCCGCACACCGCAGGCGATACGCTGGCCAGCGAATGGACGCATCCTTACACCCGTGAGGAAGCGGTTTTCCCGGCGATTGCCCTTGGCGGCGAATTCGACGCGACGGCAAAATACTGGCCGCCAGTCAGCCGTGTGGACAATGTCGGTGGCGACAGAAACCTCATCTGCTCCTGCCCACCAGTTGCAGCCTATGGTTGATTGCCGGTCTGGCCATTGAAAATGCAAAAGCGCCGCGGAAACGCGGCGCTTTTTTAATGGCAATATCTTTATTGTAACTTGGGATTTCGCGTGCGGTGCGAGTTAGCACATATATTTAACGTGTTGAATGATGTAGAATATCGATCATACGGAGAATTTGTGAAGTTTATTGTCTCGATTGCGTTGGCCGCTTTTACTTATACTGGATTTGCCTCAATTGAATCGCAAGCTGAAGTCTCGCCCAATGAGCCTGATGCTGCAGCACAATGTTGGTGGGAGGGTGCGCCTCCTAAACGTTGTTGCATAGACTCTTATGGAAATCATACATGCTGACCGAGTCTGGTAGATTCCAGAAATAAGTTGATTTTATGCGGAAGCTCTACTTCGGTGGAGCTTCTTTTTATTGGGCGCTACAGAAATCTGGGCAAAAAAAGAGCCGGACTAAGAAGTCCGGCTTAGTTATGAAGGTGCCACTTGGGCAAACCTCCAGAGGGGAACACTTACCGCGCGCAATGGGAGGAGGCACAGCGGTAAGTAACTCCGATATGGATCAGTTAGCCCCATTGTTCAACCCCTTAGTCGCTTTTTTTTGACGATTTCGGAAGATTATGAAGTTTTTCACCCGTTTATGGTCGCGGCTAACGATGCAAACATGGGTTGTGTTTCATTTCGGATCAGGTTGCGATTGCTAAAATACAAAATCTTTTCCGTAGGATAGCCCATGAGTCGGGGTGGATCAAACGTCCGTATTTTGTCAGGCTTGCCTTATTTGCTCCCATAAACGCATGAAATCATTAGAATAATTCTAAAACATTCCTATCGTAGTCATGTTCATTTGTCTTGCAGTGGGCGCGAGCTACTTATAAAAGGTGACCAACCGTCGGCACTTAAATCGAGCGCGATTTTTTGTAAGCACGATGCGTGGATTGAAAAGTTAAGTGCGTGCTTTGTGCGCCCGGCCGGTCGCGCAGCGCACTCATTGAAGAAGGCTTAGGCTGACCGAGAACTTGCCCGAGAACTGATTAAAGGGGCGGGCCGGTTTCTTTGTCTGTTTGGATAGATCGAAATGCTCGTACCGTTTCTCATCATGTTCCGCGAAGGCGTGGAAGCAGCGCTGATCGTTGGTATCATCGCGAGCTATCTACATCAGACGGGACGCAGCGCCTGGATGCCGGTTGTCTGGATCGGCATTTTGCTGGCGCTTGCCATGTCACTCACGGTCGGCGCGTTCCTGCAAATTCTGAGCGCGGAGTTTCCGCAAAAGGCGCAGGAGCTTTTTGAGGCCACCATCGGATTGATCGCCGTTTTCGTGCTGACCTCAATGGTGTTCTGGATGCGCAAGGCGGCGCGGTCGATTAAGGCCGAGCTGCACCACTCCATCGATGCGGCTTTCGAAACGCCGACGCATAAAGGTGTCGGCCTTATCCTGATGGTGTTTTTCGCGGTTGCTCGCGAGGGGTTAGAGTCGGTCTTCTTCCTGCTGGCCGCATTCCAGCAAAGCGAAGGACCAGCGGCACCGCTTGGTGCTTTGTTGGGCGTGTTGCTTGCTGCTGCTGTCGGCTATTGCATCTACAAGGGCGGGTTGAGGCTCAATCTGCGCCGTTTCTTCCGCTGGACTGGCGTTTTCATCCTGATCATCGCCGCTGGTATTCTGGCCAATTCGGTGATGGCGCTGCATGAAGCTGGTCTGTGGAATCATTTCCAGACGGTCGTCTTTGATGCGAGCGATGTTCTGCCGCTCGACAGCACGCTTGGTTCGGTTCTGGCTGGCATCTTCGGCTACATCGCCACGCCGACCGTGAGCGAAGTCGTGGCCTATGTCGCCTTCCTTGTTCCAGCCCTCATTCTTTTCCTGATGCCGTCGTCTGCGCCCGTTCAGGGTGCGCAGGCCAAGCATAGCGCCTAGTCAACGAGATTTTCATGACGAACCCAAAAGCCACCGAACCGTTTTCCCGCAATCTGGTTCGCATCGGACTGGTGCTGGCCGTGCTGCTGCTCGTGGCGGCGGGCGCAGCCTTCTATTACGCCTCGCGCGTTTCGGACAAGGCGCGCCATGCGGATGCCGAAGGCAAAATTCAGGTGGCGATCAATGCGAAAAGCTGCGAGCCGAACGAATTGACCGTTCCCGCTGGCCGCTCGGTGTTCGAGATCATCAACAAGTCTGACCGTACCGTCGAATGGGAAATCCTCGACGGCGTCATGGTGCTGGAAGAGCGCGAGAACATTGCGCCCGGTTTCAAACAGACCATTACGGCAAAGCTAGCTCCGGGCGAATATCAGATTACCTGCGGCCTGCTGTCCAATCCGCGTGGCAAACTGACGGTGACGCCATCCGCCGCAAGCGATGCCGAAAAGGGCAAGAAGCTGCCGCTAACCGCCTTCATCGGCGCGCTGGCGGAATATCAGATCTATCTCGCAACCGAAGTGGCGGAATTCCAGAAGGCGACTGGCGATCTGTCGGCTGCGGTTGCCAGCGGCAATCTGGAAACCGCGCAGGCCGCCTATGGTCCGGCCCGCGCTGCCTATGCCCGCATTGCGCCTGTTTCGGAAGCGTTCTCCGATCTGGATACGGCCATCAATGCCCGTGCGGATTATTTCGAAAAGCGTGAGCAGGACCCCGCCTTCGGCGGCTTGCATCGTATCGAATATGGCCTGTTCGAGCAGAAATCAGCGGAAGGTCTGGCCCCGGTCGCGGACAAGCTGGCACAGGATGCCGGTGCATTGAAGGAGCGTATTCGCGCCCTGCGTATTTCGCCGGATCGTATGCTCGCAGGCACCGCATCGGCGCTTGATCGCTTCGCCTCCACGGCAGGCGATACGGGTGAAGACCGCTATGCCCATACCGACCTGCAAGCCTTTGCCGGTCTCATCGAAGGTGCGGCCAAGACGGCTGATGTATTGCGTCCCATCGTGGACAAGGTCGATGCGAAGGCATTTGAAGGCATCGACAAGGAACTGGCTGCGGTGAAGGCTCTTTTGAGCGCCAATGCCGAAGGCAATGGTTTCAAGGCCTACGACAATCTCTCGTCTGATGAAAAGGCGAAGATCAAGGACGGCGCAGCTTCGCTTGCCGCCCAATTCTCTAAACTCCGCGATCAATTGGGAGTGGATTAATGACCAAGAAATTTTTGAAAACTGATAATCCTGTTTCACCTTCACGCCGCGCATTGCTGCTTGGCGCCGGGGCAACCGGCGTTGCCGGCGCCGTGGCGGGAGTGTTGAAACCGCAACCGGCTCATGCGCTGTCTTCCGACAGCGTGACCAATGCGCCGGAAAGCGACAAAATTCACGAAAGCCAGCCTTTCCATGGCGTTCACCAGCCGGGCATTGTCAATGCGCGTCCGGCGGCCGGTCTGGTTGCGGCCTTCGACGTTCTGGCGCGAGATCGCAGTGAACTCGAACGCATGTTCAAGCTTTTGACCGAGCGCGCTGCCTTTCTGATGAAGGGCGGCGAGCCGCAGCAGCTTGACGCGAAGTTTCCGCCATCGGATTCAGGCATTCTTGGCCCGACTGTAACGCCGGACAATCTGACCGTGACGATCGCTCTCGGACATTCGCTGTTCGATGACCGGTTTGGTCTGAAGCCGATGAAACCGCAGCAGTTGCAGCGCATGACCGGCTTTCCCAACGACGCCTTGCAGAAAGATATCTGCCACGGCGATCTGATGATCCAGTTCTGTTCCAATACGCCGGACACCAATATTCACGCGCTCCGCGACATCATGAAGAACATGCCGGACTTGCTGATGGTGCGCTGGAAGCAGGAAGGCACTGTGCCGGTCCAGCCGCCGCATTCGCCGAAAGCCAAGGAAAGCGCACGCAATTTCCTCGGTTTCCGCGATGGTTCGGCCAATCCGGATGCGTCCGACAAGAAGCTGATGCAGCAGGTCGTCTGGGTGCAGAAGGAAAGCGACGAACCCGATTGGGCTGCCAATGGCAGCTATGTCGCGGTGCGCATCATCCGCAATATGGTGGAGCGCTGGGATCGCACGCCGTTGCAAGAACAGGAGACGATTTTCGGTCGTCGCAAGGATAGCGGCGCGCCGTTCGACGGCAAGACCGAAGCCGATGTGCCGGATTACGCCAAGGATCATGAAGGCAAGGTCACGCCGATGGATTCACATATCCGGCTGGCCAATCCGCGCGATGCCATGGCGCATGAGAACCTGATCCTGCGCCGTCCTTTCAACTATTCGAACGGCGTCACCAAGTCGGGTCAGCTCGATATGGGGCTTCTGTTCATCGCCTATCAGGCCAATCTCGAAAAAGGTTTCATCACCGTCCAGAACCGCCTCAATGGCGAGCCGCTGGAAGAATATATCAAGCCCATCGGCGGCGGATATTTCTTCGCGCTGCCGGGTGTGAAGGACGATCAGGACTATTACGCACGTGGATTGCTTGCGGCGAGCGGGCCGCAAAACGCCCGCGGGTGAGGTGGAGGCATTTCCCAACTGCCCCAAGCTGTTTGGTGAAATGCGCAAACAAGATGACAGAGCGTTTTGAACGGTTGAGGCCGGAACGCTCTGTCGATCATCATGGAGAGGCTAAACATGAAGTATCGTCTGCCATTACTAGCATCGGCTTGCGCCGTCGCGCTCTCGCTCAGCTTCGGTGCTGCCAAGGCCGAGGTTTCGCCGCTGGATCTCGTCCAGCCGATTGCCGACTATAAGGTCTATGTGCAGGAGCACCTCGACATTCTCGTGAAAGACACCAAGGCTTTCACGGATGCGATCAAGGCTGGCGATCTGGCAAAGGCCAAGGAACTCTATCCGTCTTCACGCGTCTCCTATGAGAAGATCGAGCCGATTGCCGAGCTTTTCGCCGATCTCGATGCATCCATCGACAGCCGCGCTGACGATCATGAAAATGGCGAGAAGTCAGACGACTTCACCGGTTTCCACCGCCTTGAATATGGTCTGTTCGCACAGAACACGACCGATGGCCTGGCTTCTTTTGCCGACAAGCTCTATGCCGACGTTCTGGAACTCCAGAAGCGCGTCAAGGATCTGACCGTTCCGCCTGAGAAGGTCGTGGGTGGTGCAGCCGCGCTCATGGAAGAAGTGGCCGCAGGCAAGATTTCGGGTGAAGAAGACCGTTACAGCCACACCGACCTTTGGGATTTCAAGGCCAATGTCGATGGCGCACAGAAGATTGTCGAGCTGTTCAAGCCGCTGATCGAGAAGGAAAATCCTGATCTGATCAAGAAGGTTGAAGCCAACTTCAAGACCGTTGACGATATTCTTGCCAAGTACAAGAAGGGCGACGGCTACGAGACCTATGACAAGCTGTCGGAAGACGACCGCAAGGCGCTTGCCGGTCCGGTGACCACGCTGGCAGAAGACCTGTCCACGCTGCGCGGCACGCTCGGCCTGAACTAATCAGTTCCAGCAATGGAAAATGGAAATGGCGGGCATTGCCCGCCATTTTTTTAGATTGCGCCCGGATAGACTCTCACCGGCCGGTTATCCTTGACGGATTCCATCACCACGAAGGTCGATGTGCTTGCCACATTGGGCAGGCTGGAAATCTTTTCGCCCAGCACTTCACGGTAGCGACGGATATTGGGCGTTCGCACTTTCAGAAGATAATCGAATGAACTTGCGATCATGTGGCACTCTTCAACCTCGCGTATCTTGCGAACGGCAGTGTTGAAAGCATTGAGCGCCGCCTCGCGCGTATCGGACAGTTTGACGGTCGTGAAGGCGATGTGGTCGATGCCCAGTTTTTCCGGATCGATCGCCGCGCGAAAGCCCAGAATATAGCCTTCATCGACCAATCTTTTCAGTCGCGCCTGGCATGGCGTTTTGGAAAGACCGACCTTTTTCGACAGCTCGGTGACCGGAATTCTGCCGTCTTCGCTCAGGACTTCCAGAATGCGCCGGTCGAACTGATCCAGATCGTCCACAGACTCTATTTTTCGCATTCATTTTGCCTTTATAGATCGCGATAATAAGATTGATTTTCCTTTATATGGTTCAAATCAAGGCAGAATGCAATTTGCGCCGATGATAGTGTGCACCCAAATAAAACAGAGGTAAACTGGGCGCTACGCCCGGGCCTGTTCTCTTTTGCGAGCCTTGCACCATGACTGATAAAATTCCTGCCTCTACAAATCCGGTTTTCCAGAATTTCGCGCCGCCGATCCGCGAGCAGAGCGCTCTGCGTCAGATCATTACGAGCGCCTATCGCCGTTCGGAAGCGGAATGTGTGACGGCTCTGGTTGAGCAGGCGACACTCCCGGAAGAAACCCGCAAGTCTGTTCGCGCCACGGCCCGCAAACTGATCGAGGCGCTGCGCGCTAAGCACAAGGGCACCGGCGTTGAAGGTCTGGTGCATGAATATTCGCTGTCAAGCCAGGAAGGCGTGGCGCTGATGTGCCTTGCCGAAGCGCTGCTGCGTATTCCGGACATGGCAACGCGCGACGCGCTCATCCGCGACAAGATCTCCAATGGCGACTGGAAGTCCCATATTGGCGGCGGTCGTTCGCTGTTCGTCAATGCGGCAACCTGGGGCCTCGTCGTTACCGGCAAGCTCACCAACACCGTCAATGATCGCGGCCTTTCGGCTGCGCTGACGCGCCTTATCGCCCGCTGCGGCGAGCCGGTCATCCGTCGTGGCGTCGACATGGCCATGCGCATGATGGGCGAGCAGTTCGTCACCGGCGAAACCATCGACGAAGCGCTGAAGCGCGCCAAGCCGCTGGAAGAGCGCGGCTTCCGTTATTCCTACGACATGTTGGGCGAAGCCGCGACCACCGCTGCCGACGCCGAGCGTTATTACAAGGATTACGAAACCGCCATTCATGCTATTGGCCGCGCTTCCGCCGGTCGCGGCATCTATGACGGCCCCGGCATTTCCATCAAGCTTTCCGCGCTGCATCCACGCTATGTCCGCTCGCAGAGCGAACGCGTCATGGGTGAATTGCTGCCGAAGGTGAAGGCGCTTGCGGCCATTGCCAAGTCCTACAATATCGGCCTGAACATCGATGCCGAAGAAGCCGACCGTCTGGAACTGTCGCTCGATCTGTTGCAGAGCCTGATCGAAGATCCGGATCTGGCCGATTGGGAAGGCATCGGCTTCGTGGTACAGGCCTATGGCAAGCGCTGCCCGTTTGTGCTCGATTTCATTATCGATCTGGCTCGGAGTAACAAGCGCCGCGTCATGGTGCGTCTGGTGAAGGGCGCCTATTGGGACGCCGAAATCAAGCGCGCGCAGGTGGACGGTCTGGAAGACTTCCCGGTCTATACCCGCAAGGTGCACACCGACGTGTCCTACATCGCCTGCGCCCGCAAGCTGCTGGCGGCAACCGATGCCGTCTTCCCGCAGTTTGCGACGCACAATGCGCAGACGCTGGCGACGATCTATCACATTGCCGGACAGGATTTTAAAACCGGCCAGTTCGAATTCCAGTGCCTGCATGGCATGGGCGAACCGCTCTATGACGAAGTTGTCGGCCCGTCCAAGCTTGGCCGTCCGGCCCGTATTTATGCGCCGGTTGGCACGCATGAAACGCTGCTGGCCTATCTGGTTCGCCGTCTGCTCGAAAACGACGCAAACTCGTCCTTCGTCAACCGCATTGGCGATGAAAATGTGTCGGTCGATGAACTCGTTGCCGATCCGGTCGAGGTCGTGCGCTCCATGGCTGTCGTCGGTGCGCGCCATGACCAGATTGCGTTGCCGGAAGGCCTCTATGGCGCTCGCCAGAATTCTGCTGGTTTCGACCTGTCCAACGAAGTGACGCTCGACGCGCTGAGCAAGAAGCTTGAAGCAACGGCAGATCGCAACTGGACGTCCGAGCCGCAGGTTGCAGGCAACAAGGTCAAAGGCGCAAGCCGTCCGGTACTCAACCCGGGTGATCGCGAAGACGTCGTCGGCACGGTTACGGAAATCGATGCCGCTGATGTTGCGAAGGCCATGGCTGTTGCGAAGACGGCGACTGCGAGCTGGTCGGCTGTTGTACCTGCTGAGCGTGCCGCTTGCCTTGATCGCGCTGCCGACATCATGCAGCGCGACATGCCGGAACTGCTCGGCCTTGTGATGCGTGAAGCGGGCAAGTCCATGCCGAACGCCATTGCCGAAGTGCGCGAAGCCATCGACTTCCTGCGTTATTACGCCGAACAGACGCGTCGCACGTTTGGCGTTGCCCATAAGGCATTGGGTCCAATCGTTTGCATCAGCCCGTGGAACTTCCCGCTCGCCATCTTCACCGGCCAGATTGCTGCAGCGCTTGTTGCAGGCAATCCGGTGCTGGCGAAGCCTGCCGAAGAAACGCCGCTGATTGCCGCGCAGGGCGTGCGCATACTGCATGAAGCCGGTATTCCGGCTGATGCACTTCAGCTCCTGCCGGGCGATGGCCGTATTGGTGCAGCGCTGGTTGCAGCGCCGGAAACCTGTGGCGTGATGTTCACCGGCTCGACCGAAGTTGCGCGTCTCATTCAGGCCCAGCTTGCGTCCCGTCTGCTGCCAAATGGCAAGCCGATCCCGCTGATCGCCGAAACCGGCGGCCAGAACGCGATGATCGTCGATTCTTCGGCGCTTGCAGAACAGGTCGTCTTCGACGTTATCGCTTCCGCTTTCGACAGCGCTGGCCAGCGTTGCTCGGCGCTGCGTGTGCTCTGCCTTCAGGAAGACGTGGCCGACCGCATTCTGGCCATGTTGAAAGGCGCGCTGCGCGAATTGTCCATCGGACGCACCGACAAGCTGAAGGTCGATATTGGTCCGGTCATCACCGATGAAGCCAAGGGCATCATCGAAAAGCACATTCAGGGCATGCGTGAGCTTGGCCGCAAGGTTGAACAGCTTCCGCTTGGACCAGAAACAGCCAAGGGCACCTATGTTGCGCCGACCATCATCGAAATCGAAACGCTGCGCGACCTGAAGCGTGAAGTGTTCGGCCCGGTTCTGCATGTGGTCCGCTACAAGCGCGATGACATGGAGCGCCTGATCGACGATATCAACGCAACGGGCTATGGCCTGACTTTCGGTCTGCATACGCGTCTTGATGAAACCATCGCCAATGTCGCCGACCGTATCCGCGTCGGTAACGTCTATATCAACCGCAACGTCATCGGTGCGATTGTCGGCGTGCAGCCATTTGGTGGGCGTGGCCTGTCCGGCACCGGCCCGAAGGCGGGTGGTCCGCTCTATCTCGGACGGTTGGTGGATACGGCGCCGATCCCGCCGCGCCACAGCTCGGTTCACACCGATGCTGCGCTCAAGGATTTCGCCAAGTGGCTCGGCCAGCGCGGCATGAATGATCTGGCGCAGGCTGCGCGTGAGACGGGTAGCGTTTCGGCACTTGGTCTCGATATCGAGCTGCCGGGTCCGGTCGGCGAACGCAACCTCTATGCGCTGCATCCGCGTGGTCGCATTCTGCTGGTGCCGCAGACCGAAATCGGTCTCTATCGCCAGCTGACGGCAGTGCTTGCCACCGGCAACACGGCTGCAATCGATGCGGCTTCAGGCTTGCAGGCAAGCCTGAAGGACCTTCCGGCCAGTATCGTTGCCCGTATCAGCTGGAGCAAGGACTGGCAGGCAGATGCGCCTTTCGCCGGTGCACTTGTGGAAGGCGACAGCGCGCGCATTCTTGAGGTCAACCAGAAGATCGCAGGGCTGCCGGGACCGTTGGTTCTGACGCAGGCGGCATCGACGGAAGAACTGGCCGCAAAGGATGACGCCTACTGCCTCAACTGGCTGTTGGAAGAGGTATCGACTTCGATCAACACGACGGCTGCGGGCGGCAATGCCAGCCTGATGGCAATTGGCTGATCACACTCTGTTTACATATTTGAAAAAGGCGGCTTCAGGGCCGCCTTTTTCATAAACTTGTCATCCATGAGGGATAGCGCAACAAAGATTTGTTCGTTTGATTCTCACTGGAAGTAGTCATGACATTGCAATCTCGACAGAATCTTGAAGCGCGGCTGGCGCTCGCACAGACGCTTGCACAGGAAGCGGGCACGAAGGCGCTGGATTATTTCAATCGCCGCGAGACGCTTGTGATCGAAACCAAGGGGGACTTGCAGGATGTGGTGTCTATCGCAGATCGTGATGTCGAGCAGCTTATTCGTGCCCGGGTTTCGGAAGCCTTTGCCGAAGACGGATTTCTCGGTGAAGAGTTCGGGCTGAACACGGGATCGTCCGGTTATACCTGGGTGGTCGATCCCATTGATGGGACCAGCCCCTTCGTCAATGGCATGCCGAGCTGGTGCGTTTCCATTGCTGTTCTCAAGGATGGTGAACCCGTTGTCGGTGTCATCTATGCGCCATGCTTCGACGAGCTTTATGTATCAGCCGAAGGGCAGGGCGCGACCCTCAACGGCAAGACGCTGACGCTCGATCCGTCGCGCACCGTTCGCAATGCGGTTACCGGTATTGGCGCAAACCATCACGTCACCCCGCAGACGATTGCGAAGATCGTTGAGAACCTGCTTGAAGCTGGTGGCACATTCATTCGCAACGGTTCTGGCGCGCTGATGATTGCCTATGTGGCAGCGGGGCGTCTCGTTGGTTATTACGAGCCCTATATGCGCGCATGGGACTGCATGGCGGGCATCTGCCTTGTGCGCGAGGCTGGTGGTTATACCCATCCTTTTCCGACCGATGGTGAAAACCTCACCAAGGGGAACAAGGTCTTCGTTGCGGGTCCAGGTGCGGTGGATGATCTGAAGAAAGTCGCTGGATTATAAGAAAAAGCCCCGGATTTCCGGGGCTCTATTCATGGTTATCTGAGGTATTCGATTTTCCAGCGGTCCGTCGACGTTTCAGTAAAATAAACATAAGTATCGCTAGGATCGCTTCTGTTTGTGCTGAGATACAGTAAGTTCGATCCGGAACCCGTGGTGATTGTCCCCGCATCTGGGTTGTATGTAAGAGACACTGGCATTGCGCTGCTAAGATTAGCGGCCCATGCCCGAGCAGAGCTGTGAGGATTGGTAGGGTCCGAATCTTGCCGCAAGACCAAATTGGCTTCGCGCGGGTACATCTCTAAGGTGAAAGTGGTTTGGTTTGTTGAATGCACATTCGTTTCTTCGATTGGGTGCATGATCCAATTATCATATCCTTGGTGATGGATTTGTCCCGCCAAGTCTAAATGCATAACGGCAAACGTTTTGTCATCCAGCTCTTGATGTAGACACATCATATGCGTTCCGACCGTTTCGTTGGATACTTTCACAAGGGTAGGCATGGTTTTCCTCAATATTCTAAATGACTGCATTTAAATTTGAGGAATTCAGGCTTTTCGATCAAGCTGGCAGCATTGCCGTCTTCGCTTTCACCTTCTACGAGGTTGGGTTGTCACGCTGGAAAATCCAGTCGTGGTCGGGATGGTTCTTGAATCGCCATTTGCGCAGCGGTCCAGCCATGACATTGAGATAATACATCTCATAGCCATAGGGCGAGCCGCAGGGATGATGTCCCTTCGGGACCAGCACAACATCACCGTCTGAAACGGCCATTGTCTCATCAAGGCTGCCATCTTCGGTAAAGACGCGCTGGATGCCGTAACCCTGCGCCGGATTGAGCCGGTGATAATAGGTTTCCTCCAGATAGGTCATATCCGGATAATTGTCCTCGTCATGCCGATGCGGAGGGTAGGACGACCAGTTGCCCTGTGGCGTGAATACTTCCGTCACCAGCAGGCTGTCGGCAACGTCACGGCCTTCCATCGCGATATTGTGGATGTAGCGCGTGTTGGCGCCCTTGCCGCGCTGCTCCAGCGTCAGGCCTTCGGGGCCAAGTTTCTGCGCCTTGCGGCCGGGCTTGCCCGGCGCAGTGCATACGGCCAGAACACAATCGGTCGTCGCCATTGCGATCCAGTCGCTTTCCGCCGGAACATAGACGCAGTGCGGCGGCAGCTTGTCGAATACGCTCATGCGTTCGCCCATATCGCCGAAATCTTCGCTTGATGCGGTAATTCTGGCCTTGCCTTCTACCAGAACCAGAATGACCTCGGTGGCGTCGGTGCGCTCAGAGACCGTGTCGCCCGGTTTCAGCCGGTAGAGACCGAAACCGACATAGCCCCATTCGGCGCTTTCCGGTGTGATGTCGTGGACTTTGCCATGCGCGCCCTGTGGCTTGCGTAACAGATTGGCCATGTCTCAGTCTCCCTTGTCGAGCCCTGCTTCTCTGGCGAATGCTTTCAGCGATTTCAGCCCAAGCGTCTGATATTCGAACGGATTGCGAATATCCGGGTCTTGTTCGGCTTCGATCACGAGCCAGCCCTGATAACCATGTTCGGCGGCTTGCTTGAGAACGGGCACGAAATCGACTGCGCCTTCCTTGTCACCGGGGACCGTGAACACGCCGCGACGCACCCCTTCAAGGAAGGAAAGACTCTGGTCGCTGACTTCGGTCGCGATCGCCGGGCGAACATTCTTGGCATGGATATGGCCGACACGCGCCATGTGCTTTTTCGCTGCGCGCTCAGGATCGCCGCCGCCGAACAGGCAGTGTCCGGTATCGAGCAGGAGCTTCGTCGCCGGGCCGGTATGTTGCATCAGCAAGTCGATCTCGTCTTCGCTCTGCACGATCGTGCCCATATGGTGGTGATAGACGAGCGCGATCCCCTGTTCAGCCGCATGGGCGGCGAGCGCTTCGACGCCTGCGCCGAACGCGGCCCAACGGGCTTCTTCCAGCACAGGGCGCTCGGAAAGCGGCTTGTCATTGTCACCATGAATGGCGTTGGAGGTTTCGCAGACGATGATCACCTTCGAGCCCATGGCTTTCAGAAGATCGAGCGCTGGCTGCATCGCGGCCTTCTCGTCTTCGACCGAATTAACGAGCAGGTTCAGTGAGTGCCAGCCTGAGACATAGCGCAATCCGCGCGGCTCCAGCACAGCCTTGAGTGCTTGCGGTTCCTGCGGGAATTTATGGCCCTTTTCTATGCCGTCGAAGCCGATTTTCGCAGCTTCATCAAGGCATTGATCCAGCGTGATATGCGCGCCAAGGCTGCGGTCGTCATCATTGGACCAGGCAATGGGATTGGTGCCGTAAAGGATCATCGGTCAGTTTCTTTCCTTGAGCTGGGCTTCATAGTCACGGCGGGCTGTGCGCACCTGTTCGCGCTCCGATACTTCCGGCACGGCAACATCCCACCACCAGCCGCCGGTATCAGGCGTTGGATAGGGATCGGTATCGATGACGATCACGCTTGTGCGCGGGCTTTCGCGCGTTTCGGCAAGAGCCGCTTCCAGTTCCTTGATCGAGGTAACCTTGCGCGTGTCAGCCCCCATGGCGCGGGCATGTGCGGCAAAGTCGATCTGCGACGGGTTCACATGGGCCGAATGGTCGAGCAGATTGTTGAACTCCGCACCGCCCGTGGCCATCTGGAGGCGGTTGATGCAGCCAAAGCCACGATTGTCGGTCAGGACAACGGTGATTTTCTGGCCAAGCATCACGGCGGTGGCGAGTTCGGAATTCGCCATCATGTAGGAGCCATCGCCAACCATCACGATGACATCGCGATCCGGTTCAGCCATTTTGATGCCAAGGCCGCCCGCGATTTCATAGCCCATGCAGGAGAAGCCATATTCCATGTGATAGGACATGGCGCGCCCGGCTTTCCAGAGCTGGTGCAGCTCGCCCGGCATCGTGCCGGCTGCGCACATGACAACGGTATTGTCACGTGACTGGCGTTGCACGGCACCGATGACCTGCATGTCGGTGGGCAGTGCATTGCCTTCCGCCGGTGCAGCAGTAATCCGGTCCGCATCGGCAAACCATTTGTCTTTCAAGCGCGTGTCGACCGGCCGGCGCTTGTAACCCGAAAGCCCAGCGTTAAGCGCTTGCAAACCGATCCGCGCATCCGCCACCAAAGGCAGTGCATTGTGCTTGGACCCGTCATAGGGCTGGACGTTGAGCGACAGCAGCTTCCGTCCCGGATGCTTGAACAGCGCCCATGAACCGGTGGTGAAATCCTGAAAGCGGGTGCCGACGCCGATCACCAGATCCGCTTCGGCGGCAATGGCATTGGCGCTATCGGCACCTGTCACGCCGACGGGGCCGAAGTTGAGCGTATGATCCCATGGCAACGCGGATTTGCCGGCCTGCGTTTCAATGACGGGAATGCCGTGCGCTTCGGCAAATTGTTTCAAAGCCTCGTGTGCGCCGGAATAATGCACACCGCCGCCCGCGACGATCACAGGCTTGGATGCACTTTTTATGGCTGCGATGGCGGTTGCCAGCTCCAGCTCATCCGGCGGAGGGCGACGCCAATGCCAGACTTTGGGCGCAAAGAATTCCAGCGGCCAGTCATAGGCTTCCGTTTGAACATCCTGACAAAAAGCGAGCGTCACCGGGCCGCAATCGGCAGGGTCGGTCATGGTGCGGAAGGCGCGGGGCAAGGCAGTGAGAAGCTGTTCCGGCCGAGTGATGCGGTCGAAATAGCGGCTTACCGGGCGGAAACAGTCATTGACGGTCATGGTGCCGTCGCCGAAATCCTCGATCTGCTGCAGCACAGGATCAGGGCCGCGATTGGCGAAGACATCGCCCGGAATAAGCAGAACGGGCAGGCGGTTCACATGGGCCAGCGCAGCAGCTGTTACCATATTCGTCGCGCCGGGGCCGATGGAGGATGTGACGGCGCAGGCGCGTTTGCGACCAAGTTGCTTGGTATAGGCGATGGCCGCATGGGCCATGGTTTGCTCGTTATGGCCGCGCCATGTCGGCAGTTGCTCGCGGATGCCATAGAGCGCTTCGCCCAGCCCCGCCACATTGCCATGACCGAAAATGGCCCAGACGCCTGCGATGAATGTGTCGCCTTCCGGTGTCATCTGGTTCGCGAGATAACGCACCAGCGCTTGCGCGGCGGTCAGTCGAACGGTTGTCATGTCTCCTCCCGACATATGAATCAGTGTCTGCGCACTTTGTCCCAGACATCGCACAGGTTTTTGTAGCGCGCGACCATTTCGGCAATGGCCTCATCATCGCTGATCTTGCCGTTCAGCCATTTGCGCGCTGCGTCACCAAAGATGGTTCTGCCGACGGCAAAGCCTTTCACAAGATCGAAGCCCGCCGCAATTCCGAGGCTCGATTCCAGCTCCTCCGCTGGCGCATCAAGTCCAAGAACGACAATACCACGGGTGTATGGATCGTTGCGGGTGATGGCTTCACAGGCATTGGCCCAGGCCGCCTTGGTCTTCATCGGCTCCAGCTTCCACCAGTCGGGATAGACGCCGATATCATAGAAGCGCTGAATGACACGCGCCGTGGTTTCGTCATCGACGGGGCCTGCCTTGGACGGAATGATTTCCAGCAGGAATTCCAGCCGGTTGCGTCGCGCCGCCGTGAAAAGCCGTTTGACGGTGGCTTCCTGTTCAGCCTTCATGTCTGCGGTATCGTCCGGGTGGTAGAAGCACAGGAGCTTCACCACATGCTCGACCGGCCATTCCACAAGCCCGCCGCAATCGGCCCCAAGGTCCGGTTCAAGCTTCAGCGGACGCGATCCCGGCCATTCTGTGGGTCGCCCGATCCAGAGGCCGGAACCAGCCGCACGATAGAGCGCATCCCGGCCCAGCCTGCCGTCGCACAGGATGCCATAGCCGCCGCTTCCACCGGATACCTGCAAGGCGGCATCGAGGCACAACCGTTTGAACTCACCGATCCTGGCACTGTCCACGCCAGCCTCGGCAGCCATCTGTTCCAGCTGGATGCGATGATCGAAAGCGAAGACCCGCATATGCGGCCAGTCACCATTGCGGTTGGTGGACCAGTGCACCTGCTCCAGTTGCGCATCCTTGCGAAGCGCCTGATTGCGAATGCCAGTGCGGAAGAAATATTGCATTTCTTCCCAGCTTGGATAAGCGGGTGTGCAGCCATGCCGGGAGACGGCGAAAGCGCCGCAGGCATTGGCGAATTTCAGGCTGGTCGGCCAGTCTTCGCCTTTCAGCCAGCCACGCAACAGGCCGGACATGAAGCCGTCGCCTGCGCCCAACACATTGAAAACGTCGATGGGAAAGCCCTCTCCGCTTTGTCCCTTGTCGAGATCGTCCGGAATATCGCCTTCGAAAACCACCGCACCCATCGGCCCGCGTTTGCAGACAAGGACAGCATCGGTGATCTTGCGAACAGCATTGAGGGCTAAGAGCGTATCGGTCGAGCCGCCTGCAATGTGAAACTCTTCTTCCGTACCGACGATGAGGTCAAAAAGCGGCAGGCTTGATTGCAGCTTGGCAGTGACGGCAACCGACTCGATAAAACGGTTTTCGCCATCGCCATGCCCCGACAGCCCCCAGAGATTGGGACGAAAGTCGATATCAAGCGCAGTGCGGCTGCCATTCTGACGCGCAAGACGCAGCGCCTTGATGACCGCTGCTTCTGTGCGCGGATGCGACAGGTGAGTGCCGGTTGCGAGAACACATCCGGCTTCAGCGATGAAATCCGGATCGATATCGTCTTCGCAGAGCGCCATGTCGGCGCAGTTCTCGCGGTAGAAGATGAGTGGGAAATGCTGCTGGTCACGGATGCCGAGAATGACAAGTGCCGTCAGACGCTGCGGGTCGGTGACGATGCCACGCGTGTCGACACCTTCCCGTTCCAGTTCTCGCAGCAGGAAACGGCCCATATGTTCGTCGCCAACCCGCGTGATCAGCGCGGATTTGAGGCCGAGCCGGGCGGTGCCCGTTGCTATATTGGTCGGTGAGCCGCCGACATATTTGTTGAAGGAAGCCATATCTTCGAGAAGGCCGCCGATCTGCGCGCCATAGAGGTCCACCGAAGACCGGCCAATCGTTATCAAGTCGAGCGGCTTCTCCATGAAATGCGCTTCCTCCCTCGGCACCTCTTATGATGACCGCAATGCGATTCTGTGCGCATAGCAGTTATTCCATTTCTGATTAAAATGGATTTATTATTCCATTTCAACCGAAAAATGGAATGCAAGCATTTCCAGCAAAAGTGTGAAGCGGTTTTGCGTTCGGAAATGCGTATAAACAAAATGCTAGGGCGGCTTTGATGAGAAACAGCGCCGCCCTAGCCTGATTGGCGGGCGGTGCCGACAGCGACGGCAAGCGCGATGGCCAGACAAAGGGTTGCGGAAAGAGAGCGGAAAGCGCCGAAATCCACTTCGGACACTAGCAGGGTCTGGCGTGAAAGCTTGCTCAGGGGACTGACGATCGTGTCCGTGATGCCAACGACATCGATGCCGCGAGCGGCAGCTGATTCCGCCATCTCAATGGTTTCAGCAGAGTAGGGAGAAAAAGTGATTGCCAGAAGCACATCGCCTTTGCGGATGGCGTGCATGTTTTCCAGCTTGCCGACGGCGCTGTGCAGCATGGCCGGAACCTGCATCTTTTCCAGCGCATAAGCGAGATAGCTTGCCACCGGAAATGCGCGGCGGATGCCGACGAGATGGATGGTCTCGGCGCGCGCCAGAATCTCCACGGCCTTTTCCAGCGCTTCCGGTTCTATTGTCTTGAGCAGGCCTTCAAGCGATGTGCGACCGGCTTCGGCAAATTCGGCCAGCAAGGCAGGCGCGCTGTTGGCTGCTGTCTCGCGCAGATGTTCCAGACGGGTCGAATAATCCGGCCAGCCGCCAGCATACGATTCGCGGAAAAGCTTCTGCATTTCCGAGAAGCCGGAAAAGCCGAGCAATTGGCAAAACCGCATGAAGGCAGAGCTTTGAACACCTGCACCATCGGCCATTTCTGCCACTGTCGAAACCGCGATGCGATCCTGATTGGCCGCGACAAAATCCGCGCATTGCTTGAGCCGTTTCGGCAGACGGTCGGAAACTTCCAGCAAACGCGCTTCGAATTCCTTGACGGTCGCTGGGGCTGGGGATGAAGTGGAAACACTATCCATCGCGGACTTTCCAAAAGGGTGTCTTGACAATCTTTATGCTACATTCTAGCAAAATAGAATAAATATTCCAATATGCCTTGCGCGTGATCCCCAATAAACGGGGCAATTTAGCGGTAAATGCATCGGTGGGAATATCAAGCATTTTTGTAGCCGTTCAACGGCTGTTTCCTAGGAGGGATAAGGCAATGGTGACACGTCTGGCACTGCTTGGCGCAGGTCGCATCGGCAAGGTTCATGCGGGCGCGATAGCGTCGGACAAGCGCGCGAGACTGGTCGCGGTCGCCGACGCCAATGAAGCGGCGGCGCATGCCATTGCCGACGCTGCAGGTGCGGAAGTGCGCACAATCGATGAGATCGAGAAGTCCGGTGATTTCGATGCGGTGCTGATCTGCACGCCGACCAACACCCATGCCGATCTGATTGAGCGTTCTGCGCGGGCAGGCAAAGCGGTGTTCTGCGAAAAGCCAATTGATCTCGACATCGCCCGGGTGCGGGCTTGCCTGAAAGTCATCAAGGAGACCGGTGCGAAGGTGATGCTCGGCTTCAACCGCCGTTTCGATCCGCATTTTGCAGCCGTCCGCAAGGCGATTGACGATGGCCAGATCGGTAAGGTCGAAATGGTCACGATCACGAGCCGCGATCCAGGCGCGCCGCCAGCTGAATATATCAAGGTTTCAGGCGGGATTTTCCGCGATATGACGATCCATGATTTCGACATGGCGCGTTTTCTTCTCGGCGAGGAGATCGACAGCGTTTCTGCCTCCGCCTCGGTGCTGGTGGACCCGAAGATTGGCGAACTTGGCGATTATGATAGCGCCAGCGTCATCCTCACCACGGCTTCCGGTCGTCAGTGCGTTATTTCCAATTCGCGTCGCGCCTCCTATGGCTACGATCAGCGTATCGAAGTGCATGGATCGCTGGGTGCGGCATCGGCAGAAAACCAGCGTCCGGTGTCGATTGAGGTGGCGTCCAAGGATGGATACACCCGTCCGCCGCTGCACGATTTTTTCATGACGCGCTACACACAGGCCTATGCAGCGGAAATCGCGTCTTTCATCAATGCGCTGGATAGTGGCAAAGCGCCGTCGCCTTCAGCCGAGGATGGCTTGCAGGCCCTTGCTTTGGCCGAGGCGGCTTTGCGCTCGGTTAAAGAGGGCCGCACGGTGAAAGTTGCGGACGTTCTTGCCTAGCTATTGATTTCCGTTTGCCTTTCCGGTCGTGAGGCTGCGATATGCGGATATGGCTTACAAAATCGATGACCTGCCGCTTGAGGAACTTTTCCTGGCCGTGACTGGCGCGACTGCCGCGCTGACACGACTGGATGAGCGGCTGGCACGTTCTCCCATCTGTGACGGATTGATACGGCGCATGCATATGCATGACGCCGTTTCATCCATGTGGCTGGAAGGCGAACTGGTGCATCTGGAAGACCTCGTACTCCATGATGCGCTGATGGATAGCCGCACGCCGAGCCATGCCCTGACCGTCGCCCATGCGGTGCTGCGCATGCGCCGCCAGATTGCGAACCGTGCTGCGGGCTGGGCGATGAGCCCTGTCGGTATGCGGCAGCTCTTGGGGCTTAACCCCGATATCGCCGAAACACCGGAGCCGGAGCCATCCGTGCTGTCAGATGATGATGACAGCGATCCGCTGCTCGATGATATCGATGCGCTTCTGGCGCGGACTGATGCCCTGTTGAAAGGCGTGACCAGTGAAGCCCGCAAGCCGAAACCGTTGCCACGCGATACGCTGATCTATGAAGACGACTGGGACGAGGCCGAGCGGCTGCAGGAATGGCGCGATATTTTCGATTCAACCCGGCATTTGCCGCCGCTCCTGCGCGCCGCGATCATGCATGACGCCTGGTTCTCGATGCAGGTGGTGCAGCGTTCATCCTGGATTGGTCGCCTGTTGACGGCTTCCTTTCTGAGCCAGTCGGGCATTGCCGCCCATCATCTGCCCGCGATCAGCGTCGGGTTACAGACGAAGAAGCCCAATGAACGCCGTGCGCCGAACCGGCTGATGCGCCTCAAGGTTTTTCTGGCGGCAATCGAAGAGGCTGCCGAGGCGGGAATGAAGGAGCATGACCGCCTGATGCTGGCGCGCGAGCAGATGCAACGCAAGCTGAAGGGGCGCCGTTCTTCATCGCGTTTGCCCCAATTGATGGAGATGATCCTGAGCAATCCGCTGGTTTCAAGCCAGATGATCGAGAAGGAACTGCAAGTCACGCAGCAGGGCGCGCTGAAACTGGTCGGTGAACTCAACCTGCGGGAAATGACGGGCCGAGGCCGTTTTCGCGCCTGGGGTGTTCTGTAATTCAGGTCAGGCTTCGTCGCCCATGCAGTTGTCGCGCAGATGGCTGGCGAATAGCTGAAATTCGTTGCGCCGGGCCGCATTTGCCCGCCACGCCAGAACCAGCGAGCGGTAATTGTTCTTGCCTTCATAGGGCACGATGCTGAGATCGGTGCCGCGCGCCACATTGGCCTTGACCGCCAGCTCCGGCAACAGTGTGACACCCATGCCGAACTGTACGAGCTGAACCAGCGTCATTATGCTGGTGGCATGCACATCGCCACCGCTTTGCGCAGGCTTCGAACCGATGGCCGCCATCACATGTTCACGCAGGCAATGGCCGCTTTCCAAAAGCAGAAAAGGTTCATCCAGCACGTCGTCGGCATCGACGCGGTCCCTGTTGGCAAGCGCGTGGTCGCGACGCACGGCGAGGAAAAACGGATCATGACCGATTTCCGCCATTTCGAACTCGTCGAGATCATAGGGGTGCGCCACGAGCGCGACATCCAGCGTGCCAGAGCGCAGGCTTTCAAGCAGGCTGCGCGTCAGTCCTTCGCGAACCGTCAATTGCAGCTCGGGAAAGGCGCTGGCTGTCGCAGGCAGGACTTTCGGCAGGAAAAAAGGTGCGACGGACGGAATAACACCCAGCCGCAGGCGCGTGGTCAGCGGACGTTCGGCCTGTCGCGCATGTTCGGGCAGTTCTTCGATGCGCGCCACAATATCACGGGCGCGGGCCAGAAAATCCTCTCCGGCGGGCAATAGCTGCATGCGTCGGCCCGTACGGTCGATCAATGTGACGCCCAGTTCCGCTTCCAGCGCCTGAATGGCGGCGCTCAACGTCGACTGGGTGACGCCGACAGCATCAGCAGCGCGCGAAAAGGAGCTTGCCTGTACGAGCGAGAGAAAATAGTGAAGCTGGCGGACGCTGATATTGAGCATAAAATGAAGGGCTTATCGTTATAATCGATATGAACAATCGCTTTAATCGCTTTGACCGATATGGGCAAGCCGACTATAGATGACTCGCAAGCAGAAAGTTCTGAAAATTCTGAATTTTCTGAATCTTTATAGAATTTACAGGCAGGTGTTAAGATGCTCGGTATTGGCGATAAGCTTCCCTCTTTCAAGGTCACCGGCGTAAAGCCCGGCTTCAACCATCACGAAGAAAACGGCGTTTCGGCATTCGAAGAGCTGACGGAAACGAGCTTCGAAGGCAAGTGGAAGGTTATCTTCTTCTACCCGAAGGATTTCACCTTTGTCTGCCCGACGGAAATCGCTGAATTTGCCCGCCTGGCTTCGGATTTCGAAGACCGTGACGCTGTTGTTCTCGGCGGTTCCACCGACAATGAATTCGTGAAGCTGGCATGGCGTCGCGACCACAAGGATCTCGACAAGCTGCCGATCTGGTCGTTTGCCGACACCAATGGTTCGCTGGTAGACGGCCTCGGCGTTCGTTCGCCGGATGGCGTTGCCTACCGCTACACCTTCGTTGTCGATCCGGACAACACGATCCAGCACGTTTACGCAACCAACCTCAATGTTGGCCGCGCTCCGAAGGACACGCTGCGCGTTCTCGATGCTTTGCAGACCGATGAACTGTGCCCTTGCAACCGTGAAGTCGGTGGCGACACGCTGAAGGCAGCCTGATCTGCCCCGTACAAGCAATCAAAAGGCGGGTTCAGGCCCGCCTTTCTTTTATCCAGCAATAAGCAATAAGAGGGTTCCATGTCGATTGACGACCTGAAGTCAAAAATTCCGGATTTCGCCAAGGATGTCCGCCTCAACCTGTCATCCATGGCCAGCGACGAAACGCTGACCCCGCAGCAGAAATACGGTCTGTTCGTGGCTTGCGGCATCGCTTCGCGCAATGCGGATGTACGCAAGGCGCTGACTGCCGAAGCCGCTGGCAAGGTCGACGCATCGGTGGTGCAGGCTGCAAAGTCGGCCGCGTCCATCATGGGCATGAACAATGTCTATTACCGCTTCGTGCATCTGGCCTCGAACAAGGACTACCGCACACTGCCAGCCAAGCTGCGCATGAATGTGATCGGCAATCCGGGCGTGGACAAGGTTGATTTCGAACTCTGGTCGCTTGCCGTGTCGGCGATCAACGGTTGCGGCATGTGCATTGACGCGCATGAAGATGTGCTGCGCAAGGCCAATGTGACGACGGAAATCATTCAGACGGCAGCGCGTTTTGCGTCGATCATCCAGTCGGTCGCAATCGCTCTGGAAGCTGCCGACGTCGAATAAGGCTTCGGCGAAGGAAAAGAAAAAGCCCGCGTGGATCGCTCCACGCGGGCTTTTGTTTGTTCTTGAGCTTGGTCTTATTTGCCGCGCTTGAACGAGATGAAGGTAAAGCCTATCAGTGAGATCAGGGCCGCAACCACCATGTAGTAGCCGACATAGTCGAAGCTATAATGCGTGGCGAGCCAGGTCGCGATATAAGGCGCGACCGATGCGCCGAGAATGCCAGCCAGATTGAAGGTCAGCGATGCGCCGGTATAACGAACCGAGGTCGGGAACGGTTCGGCAAGTGCTGCGCCGATTGGGCCATAGGTCATGCCCATCAGGCCGAAGCCGATGATCAGGAAGGCCAGAACGCCAGCCGTACCGCCCATGAAAAGCGGAGCCATGATCAGGCCGTAGACGCCAATCAGGATCGTGACGATGATCATCACCGGGCGCATGCCGTAACGGTCGGACAGGATAGCCGACAGCGGAATGGTCAGGCCGAAGAACACAACGCCGATCATCTGAAGGACGAGGAATTCTTCACGGCTGTAGCCAAGGGCGCGCGTGCCCCAACCGAGCGAAAACACGGTCATGAGGTAGAACAGCACGAAGGTTGCGACTGCGGCAATGGTGCCGAGGAACAGGTTCAGCTTGTGCTGCTTGAACAGCGTGGCAACCGGCACTTCAACGCGCTCTGCCTTGTCGATGGCCTTCTGGAACTCCGGCGTTTCAGCGATCTTCAGGCGAATGAAGAGGCCGACCGCGACGAGAATTGCACTGGCAATGAACGGAACACGCCAGCCAAAGGCGAAGAACTGTTCTTCGGTGAGGATTTCAGCCAGGAACAGGAAAATGCCCGTTGCCAGAATGAAGCCGACCGGCGCACCGAGCTGCGGGAACATGCCGTACCAGGTACGCTTGCCTTCCGGTGCGTTTTCGGTTGCGAGCAGCACTGCGCCACCCCATTCACCACCGAGGCCGAGGCCCTGACCGAGACGGCACAGCGCCAGCAGGAGAGCTGCCCAGACGCCAATGGATTCATAGGTTGGCAGGAAGCCGATGGCGACCGTGGAAATACCCATGGTCATGAGTGCTGCAACCAGCGTTGCCTTGCGGCCGATCCGGTCGCCGAAGTGGCCGAACAGCGCGCCGCCAATCGGGCGGGCGAAGAAGGCAATCGCAAAGGTGGCAAGCGATTGTAGCAGTGCAGAATTGCCATCGCTGGCCGGGAAGAACAGATGCGGGAATACAATCACCGCGGCCGTTGCATAAATATAGAAGTCAAAGAATTCGATCGTTGTGCCGATCATGCTTGCGGCCAGAACGCGGCGCGCGGAGTTTTGCTGCGGAACAACCGCTTGAGCGACAGTCATTTTTCTTATCCGTTTTTGTGGGCTGTTATAATTGGGAGCAGCCAAGATGAGGTTCTTTAAAACCTTGCGATACGGAATCGCAAGCGGAAAAGGGTGTTTGCGTAATTTTATGAACGCAGAACTCTTCTTTTCGAAAGAAAAGTGAAAGTGGGATCAAAATCATGGGAGGCAAGAATAGGCCTTTCAATTGTCGCACGGCATCCCTAGATTCGGGTCGATAACCAGTTGGCATCAGCTCGGATGCGGATATGAAATTCATGAAACGCAATATCAGTGGCAGACGCAACATGTGGGGACTTTCCGTCCTGCACGTGCAGTCGCGTGCACTGGTGACGATTCTGTCGCTGCTGTTTCTGGTTTCCACACAGCTTTGCTATGCTATGGCGCATGATATGCCGACGGTAGGCGTTTCCGTTGGCTGCCACATGAGCGAACAGCAATCTGCTGATAGCACGATGCCGACGTCTCACCATGCGGGACAACAAGCGCCCACGGATCATGGTGCAAAGGCGCCCGTCGCCTGTGTGATGATGGCCTGCGGCTGTATTGTTCAGTTGACTGCCGATATCGGTGTGCTTGCACCGTCACAGGATTTCGGTCTTCCTCCGCTTGTTGCTGCAATGAGCAGCAATCCCCGGCACGACCTTTTACGACCTCCAATAGCGCTCTCGCTCTAATCGCCGAATGCGCTGCCGATCCATCGGCGGCGTCAGGATTATTGTCTGGAATTCTATTTGGAGACTTCACCATGCGTGGATTAACTCGCCGTCGTCTGCTCGCGCTTGGCGCGGGCGCGGCAAGTCTTGCCGCCATTCGCCCTTTGACCGGTTTTGCGCAGGATGCGCATCAGAACATGGACCATGGCGCCATAGAAATGGCCCCGGCGGCTCAGGGCCCAAGCCTGCCCATGCCGCCCTTGCTGGAACCCGATGCCGCGGCCGTCGTAAAGCTCAAGATCGGCAAAGGCCGCCATTCGTTCGAGCCGGGCAGTGATGCGGCTTCCGCCGGTATCAACGGAACCTATCTTGGTCCTGTTGTGCGCCTCAAGAATGGCGAAAGCGTCACGCTCGCCGTTGAGAACGGCATGGATGAGGAGACAACCCTGCATTGGCACGGGCTGTTCGTCCCGTCCATCCTTGACGGTGGGCCGCATAATCTCGTTCCGGCAGGAGATCGCTGGGAACCGAAGGTAACGGTCAATCAACCCGCTTCGTTCAACTGGTTTCACCCGCATTTGCATGGTTCGACCGCCCGTCAGGCGCATATGGGGATTGCCGGACTGATGATCGTCAGCGACGGCAAGGATGCGGAGCGCGGCCTGCCGGAAACCTATGGTGTGGATGATATTCCACTGGTGCTTCAGGATCGCCGTGTCATTGAAGGGGACAAGGTGTATCAGCCCGATATCATGGATCTGATGCATGGCTTTCGCGGGGACCGGCTGATCGTCAATGGCGTTATCGCGCCCGAAGCGAAAGTGCCTGCGGCAGTCGTGCGCCTGCGCATTCTCAACGGCGCAAATGCGCGCAATTTCCATGTGCGTTTCAGCGACAATCGTCTGCTGCATGTGTTTGCTTCCGATGGCGGCTTCACCGGCAAGCCGGAAGCTGTCGAGCGGCTGACGATCAGCCCCGGCGAGCGTTATGAGGTGCTGGTCGACTTTTCGACAGGTAACGAAGGTGTCGAACTTCTGACTGCAAGCGATGACAGCGGCGGCAAGGACCAGATGCTGATGCGGTTCGTTGTCGATAGTGCTCTCAAGGGAAGTGTCAAAAACATACCGGCAAATCTGGAAGCGCCGGAAGTGCCAGACCTCAGCAAATCGGTGCGCAGGCGTTCATTCTTCTTTGATGAGCGTATGGCTGAAAACATGAAGCTAATGATGCAAAAGCCTGCCGCAGACCCCCATGCTGGCCACAATATGGGCAATATGGACATGGGCAATATGGATATGGGGGCTATGCCGGGTGGTGAGATGAACCACGATATGATGCATGGCAGTCGCACATCTGCCGAGGCAGGTCCGGCGCTGGATGCGCTGACATCCGGCGTGCGCATGGCGATTGCAGGCGAACCCTTCGACATGAAGCGCATCGATGTCGAGGCCAAGATGGGTTCATGGGAAATATGGGAGCTGACCACGAAGGAAATGGCGCATCCGTTTCATATCCACGGGGCTTCTTTCCGTATCCTGACCTTGAACGGCAAGGCTCCCCCCGCCCATCAATCGGGATGGAAGGATACTGCGTTGATCGATGGCAAGGCGGAGCTTCTGGTGCACTTCGACCGTGAAGCCGTGCCCAGCCATCCGTTTATGTTCCATTGCCATGTGCTGGAGCATGAAGATGTCGGCATGATGGGACAGTTTGTGACGGTCTGATCCGATGCCGGATTGCGCGGCGGAACACCGCCGCGCAATCATCCGCACCATGCGAAGACCGAACAATTTGCTCGTCCGCACGTTAATCCTGCATCGGAAACGAATTTGAGGATGGAGGAGACGATGCGCAGTTTGATTTTAGGTTCGATACTGGCGCTTGCGAGCGTGCCCGCCTTTGCGGACGGTGTGAGCGTGAAAATGTTTGAAGCGCTGCCCACAGGACAGGGCAAGGAACTCGGCACGATTACGATTTCGCAAACCGCTGACGGCCTGCAATTTACGCCCAATCTTCAGGGCATCGCTGCGGGTGAACATGGCTTCCATGTCCATGAGAAGGGAAGTTGTGCACCAGCGGAACAGGACGGAAAGACCGTTGCCGCACAGGCGGCTGGTGGTCACTACGATCCGGGCCATACCAAGCACCATATGGGGCCGGAAGGCGAGGGCCACATGGGCGACCTGCCGCTCTTGAAAGCGGATGCAGACGGCAAGATTACCGGCAGTGTGGTTTCGCCGCGCCTCAAATCGCTGGATGAGGTCAAGGGCCGTGCCCTGATGATCCATGTTGGCGGCGATAATTATTCGGATGAGCCAAAGCCGCTCGGTGGCGGTGGCGCACGCTTTGCCTGCGGCGTGATTGAATAGTCCGCGTTAAATGCCCCGGAGTTGTCGGCTCCGGGGATTGTGTTGCGTCTGGCTTAGCCCCAGTTCTCGATGCGGAGTTTCGAGCCGTCGGAAAAGCGGGAAATGTGGAACGGTGATGGATCGACCACCGGCGTTTCACCGCTGACCATATCCGCTACCAGACGGCCAGCACCGGGGCCGATGCCGAAGCCGTGGCCGGAGAAGCCGGTTGCGACGATCAGGCCTTCAACACCGGGGATTGGCGAAATGGTCGGAATGATATCCGGCATGGTGTCGATCATCCCCGCCCATTCCTGCGCAATCGATACAGATGCGAAGGCTGGGATCGCCTGTTTCAGCTTTGCCAGAATGGCCGCATTGGCGGCGCGGTGTGGTTCCGGGTCCAGCGTGCGGACTTTCTCGAAGATAGAGACCTGATCGGCAGGACGCAGCTTCCACTGGAAGGCTTCTTCGAAAAAGCGCTGTCCGAAACGAAAGCGCACATTGAACCATTCGCCGCTCGACAGAGACGGAAGAAAATCCTTCAGATAGCGGAAGCTGTCGGGGACGATATCGGCGATCGAGCCGCCGAGGCTTGCGACCGTATAGCCGCCGTCGAGCCGCTTGCGCAGCGCAAAATCCGAATAGGCGATGGCAGGTTCAACACCGGCCTCAATCGGCGTGGTGCGGAACACCGATGAACGCACTTTGAGCTGCGGCAGGCGGGCGTTGAATTCCGATATGATCAGACGCGACCAGGCACCGCCAGCCACCACGACAGCCTCGCAACGCACGCGGCCCTTTTCCGTTAAAACGGCAGTGACACGGCCATTCGTCGTCTCGATGCCGCGCACGGCACAATTCTGCATGATGACAGCACCGTCTTCCTGCGCCTTGGCGGCAAAGGCGGGCACGGCCTTTTGCGGCTCTGCGCGGCCGTCGAGTGGCGTGATCATGCCGCCTGCGAGGCGTCGGGTCAGACCGGGAGCCAGTGCTTCGGCCTGCTGGCTGTTCAGAATGTCGGTTTCAATGCCATGCTCGCGGGCGGCGGCAATCCACTGCTCGTAACTCGCCATCTGTTCGGCTTTTTCAGCTGCATAGGCGATGCCGGTCACGCGGAAGCCGGTTTCGCGGCCCGTGCGCTCGTTCATTCCATCCCAAAGCCGCATGCTTTCAACGATCAACGGCATTTCGCGGGTATCGCGGCCCGTGCGACGGCACCAGCCCCAGTTGCGGCTGGATTGTTCGCCTGCGATTTCACCCTTCTCGAACAGGGCGACCGGGATGCCGCGTTCGGCCAGAAACAGGGCGGTGGAAACACCGATGACGCCGCCGCCGATAATGGCAATTTTCGTTTCTTGCGGCAGGCGTTCGGCTGTCGCGACCTTGTCCGTGACGGGCCCCATGATCATTCTCCTGAAGTGTGATTGGGCATGCGGAAGAGTGCCGAACATGCTCCGCTTTTTGCTGGCAATCAACCAAGTTGATACCCAAAGCAACACCGAATTCTTAAAAAGATGGAGGTGCTTATCCAGTTCTTGAGAAAATCGGTCCTGTTTTAGTGGCGAAGCTGAAAAACAGTGTCTATATGCGACGGAATGGATATGGGGATTCCGGTCAGGCATGGACGCGCGCAATCAGATTGAGCAATTGCAGGAAGAAGCCGGAGCATCTGGTCCGGCTCTGACGCTTTCGGGCGTTACCCGCCAGTTTGGCTCTGTCCTTGCGCTTAACAATGTGTCGCTCGATGTGCAGGCCGGTGAGATCATCTGCCTCGTCGGCCATTCCGGCTGCGGCAAGACCTCCATGCTGCGCATAATCGCCGGTATCGACGCGCCAGATGGCGGCTCGCTGAGTATGGGTGGCAAGGTGCTTGCCTCTCCCACAACATTCGTGGAACCGGACAAGCGCAATATCGGCGTGGTCTTTCAGGACTATGCGCTGTTTCCGCATTTGAGCGTGCGTGACAATGTCCTGTTCGGACTGCGCAAAATGCGCCGTGATGCGGCACAGGAGCGAGTGCGCGAACTGCTTGAACTTGTCGGCCTGTCGCATATGGCCGAGCGTTATCCGCATATGCTGTCAGGCGGTGAGCAGCAGCGCGTGGCGCTGATACGCGCGCTCGCGCCGAAGCCGCATCTTCTATTGATGGATGAGCCATTTTCCAATCTCGACCGCGGCCTGCGGGCAAAGGTGCGTCGCGAGACCGTCAGCCTTTTGCGCGCGCTCGGTACAACTGCAATCATCGTGACGCATGAGGCAGAGGAGGCGCTGTCGACCGGCGACCGCGTCGTGCTGATGCGTTCAGGCGAGATCGTCCAAAGCGGCACCGCGCGCGATCTCCATGATCGTCCCGAAAGCCGTTATGCGGCAGACTTCTTCTGCGATTTCAATGTTATTCCCGGTGCCTTGCAAAGCGGCGTGGTGGATACTGCTTTCGGCTCGTTCAAAGCGCCGAAAGCGCTGCAATCGGCGAAGGACGTCTCCGTCTATCTGCGCCCCGGCGATCTGCATATCGTTGGAGATGACGATGCTGTTTCTGGCGATTTGCGTTGCCTGATCGAGATGCGCACCTTCCTTGGCGAAACAGAGGAACTGGTGCTCCATGCCGACGCTGCACCATTGCGCTTGCGTCTTCGCACGCCCATCCATGTGCCAAGCACCGTCAATTATGTGTTTGTTCGTTTCGACCGCGATAAGGCCTTGATCTTCCACAGCTGATTTCGATTGGTTTGCTTTTGCCTGGCGCGGCGATTGACCGAACCAGAAACAGCTAATATAAGTTGATTGCATCACTCATCATTTAATTTGGAATTATTCCAAACGGAGGTAAAATGCCCATTTTCGCGCGTGCCAGCCTTGCTCTCGTTGCAGCGACATTTCTATCCGGAACTGCTTCCGCCAATGAGGTGAACATTTACACAACGCGCGAACCGGGCTTGATCCAGCCTCTGCTTGACGCATTCAAGGCGTCGACGGGCATTACGGTCAATACGGTGTTTCTGAAGGATGGTCTGGCCGAGCGCGTCGCGTCGGAAGGCGCGAGCTCTCCTGCCGACATTCTGATGACCGTCGATGCGGGCAACCTTGTCGATCTCGCGGAAAAGGGACTGACGCAGCCGGTCGAATCCAAGGCGCTGAGCGAAGCCGTGCCGGAACAGCTCCGTGACGCCAAGGGCAACTGGTATGCCCTGTCGCTGCGCGCCCGTGTTGTATATGCCGCAAAGGATCTGGAACTCGACGCCATCAATTACGAAGACCTGTCTGACCCGAAGTGGAAAGGCAAGATCTGCATCCGCGCTGGTCAGCATCCTTACAATACTGCGCTTTTTGCCGATTACATCGCCCATTACGGTGCTGAAAAGACCGAAGCCTGGCTGACCGGCCTGAAGGCCAATCTGGCCCGCAAGGCTGCCGGTGGCGACCGCGACGGCGCCAAGGATATTGTCGGCGGCATTTGCGATATCGCTGTTGCCAATTCCTATTATGTCGGACTGATGCGTTCGGGCAAGGGCGGCGATGAGCAGAAGGGCTGGGGCGAGGGCATCAAGGTTATTCTCCCGACCTTCAAGGACGGTGGCACGCAGGTCAATATCAGCGGCGCAGCCGTGGCCAAGAATGCCCCACATAAGGAAGAAGCTATCAAGCTTCTCGAATATCTCGTCTCCGACGAAGCACAGAAGATTTATGCCGAGGCCAATTACGAATATCCGGTGAAGCCAGGCGCTCCGGTCGATGCGATTGTGAAGTCGTTCGGCGAATTGAAGATCGACAAGGTTCCGCTGACTGAAATCGTCAGCCATCGCAAGGAAGCCAGCGAACTGGTTGATAAGGTTGGTTTCGACAACTAAAACCAGAATGACAGTATGAACAAAGCGCCGGTGCTTCATGCGCCGGCGTTTGATTATCACGAGCACGATGACAAATATGCCCGCCATAGCACGACATTCGCTTTTCCGGCCATCAAGGGCGGGGCGTGTCTGGCTTTGGGCCGCGGCGGTGATCGCGCTTCTTGTTTTCCTGCCGGTTCTGGCGCTTGCCCGCGAAGCTTTGCAGGGTTCGGCAGGTCTGTGGCAGCATTTGCTCTCCACATTATTGCCGACAGCCTTTGCCGATACAGTCATTCTGCTGGTCGGCGTCGGCTGTATTGTCGCACTTGTTGGGACGTCGATGGCTTGGCTGGTGACAGCCTACGATTTTCGCGGGCGCGGCATTCTGGAATGGGCGCTGCTGTTGCCGCTTGCGGTGCCAACCTACATTGTCGCCTATGCCTATCTGGATATTCTTCATCCGATAGGGCCGGTGCAAGGCGCTATCCGCTATGTGCTGGGCTTTGACAGTCCGCGTCAGTTTCGCCTGCCGGATATCCGTTCGATGACCGGCTGCATTCTGCTGCTGGGCTTCGTGCTCTATCCTTATGTCTATATCCCGACCCGGGCGATGTTTCTTACCCAGTCGGCCAGTCTCATGGATGCGGCGCGGACGCTCGGCGTCAGCCGTCGCGGCATTTTCTGGCGGGTGGCGCTTCCGCTGGCGCGCCCGGCTGTTGCCGTTGGTGTTAGTCTCGCCTTGATGGAAACGCTGAATGACGTTGGCGCTGCGGAATTCCTTGGCGTTCGCACGCTGACCGTATCCATCTATACGACATGGATCACGCGGTCCGATCTGCCGGGCGCGGCGCAACTCGCGCTGGCCTTGCTGCTGATCGTGGTGGCGCTGGTTTCGCTAGAGCGCTGGGCACGGCGCAAACAGCGCTTTGCTTCCAATATCCGCCATTCACGCGGTTTTGAGCCGTCAAAGGTTTCCACCGCCAGAGGATTGTGGCTGTTTGCTCTCGGCGCTCTGCCGGTCATTATCGGCTTCATTGGTCCAGCCCTCTATCTGCTCGTCGAGGCGGTCAAGCGCGCGCGCTTTGCGGGCATATCCCCGCGTCTCGCCGGGGAGGCGTTCAACACCATATTGCTGGCGTCGATTGCGACAGCGATTGTGCTGGTCTGCGGCATGATGGTGGCTTATGCGGTGCGCCTGTTTCCGGGAGCGGCCTCCCGCTGGTTCTACCGCCTGTCCACCATGGGCTATGCCGCGCCGGGTACGGTGATTGCCATCGGTATT
Organism: Brucella sp. 22210; assembly: GCF_052045675.1. Lineage (NCBI taxonomy): Bacteria > Pseudomonadati > Pseudomonadota > Alphaproteobacteria > Hyphomicrobiales > Brucellaceae > Brucella > Brucella sp. 22210. The sequence goes on along the minus strand of NZ_JBQEPD010000007.1, from coordinate 112,479 downwards.
CTGGTTGTTTCCGGCAGTTTCGATCATGTCTTCAACCTGCTGGCGGGGTATTTCTTCGGCGTGCCTGCTGGTCTGATCCTGATCGGTTCGGGCGCTGCGGTGGTCTATGCCTATGGCGTTCGGTTTATGGCCATTGCCGCTGGTGGCATCGATGCCGGGCTGGAACGAATTCCGCTGTCGCTCGATCATGCATCGCGCACCCTTGGACGGAGCGTGACGGCGACATTTCGCTCTATTCACCTGCCGCTCTCCAAAACGGCCATTGTTGCTGCCGGATTGCTGGTGTTTGTGGATTGCGTGAAAGAATTGCCAGCAACATTGCTGCTGCGCCCGCTCAATATGGAAACTTTCGCAACACATCTTTACGGCGAAGCGGCGCGCGGTACATATGAAGAAGCGTCGATTGCCGCGCTCGCCATTGTGGTGATCGGCATTGTTCCGGTTATCCTGCTTGCCCGGGTGGGTCGCAGGGTTGGCAAATAAGCTCGATAATATTACTAATATCTAATATAGTAAGAGAATTCAGTATAGACCTTACACTTTGGTATCTGATGCACTTTTGCATCGGATTTAGAATTGCTTAAGTAGTCTAGGCTAAACAATTATGCGTTGTATAACAAAAACACAAAAATGCTTCGGTGAGGGCCGACGGCGGCCTTGCACAAATGAAAGCGGGGGCGTGTCATGTTCAAAGTTATAGAATGCATATCCGTCCAACATGACAGACCCATCGTCGTTCTGGCCGCGGTCATTTCCCTGATTGGTGTTTTTGCCTTTTTCCTGCTGCTCGCGCGAGCAGGAGAATGTGCCGACAATCGCCGTGACAGCTGGCTTGCGACTGCCGCTTTTGCCGGTGGGTTGAGTGTCTGGGCCACACATTTTGTGGCGATGCTGGCCTATCAGGGCACCGTGGCGATTGAGTTCGATCTCATCATTACGACGCTTTCTGCGGTGATAGCGATTGCCGGATTCTGGGTCATGCTGCGCCTGTTCGACTTCAGCAGCTTGAAAACAAATCTGCTGGCCGGGCTTTGCGGCGCGCTTGTTATCGCCGCGATGCACTTCACCGGCATGTCCGCCATCAATGCCGCTGCTACCGTGCAATTCGACCCGATACCGATTATCGTTGGTGCTGTCGTTTCCACGCTGTTGCTCGCTGGCGCATTCGAGGTGATGCGCCTGTCCGGGCGCTGGATGCGTCTTTCCCTGGCGACCGTTCTCGGCGTCGGCTCGATCTGCGTTCTGCATTTCACCACCATGTCGTCAACCACGCTGATCCCCGACCCAAGCCTGCCAGCGGCTGATCCGCTTGGCACGGGCCGCATGTGGATTGTCGGCGCCGTTGCGACGGTATCCTGCTTCATTGCCTTCATGACTGTCGCCGCCGTGTTCATCGACCGTTACATGACGGATTTGAAGGGCTTTGCGAATGCGACGCTGGATGGCCTTGCCGTTATCCGCGATGACCGGATTGTCGAAGTGAATGCGCGTTTCTCCCGACTGATGAACAGCAATGAAAAGGCGCTGGTCGGACGTTCGCCGGAAGATCTGTTGCTCACGGCGGATGGTCTGCCTGCTGCCGCGCCGCGTCAGGCGGCTGTCGAGGCGAAGCCACGGCAGGAAAACGACGAGCGGATTTTCGAACTCGCGGTCCACACGATTGAATATCAGGGCAAGTCTTGTGAGGTTCTTGCTGTGCGCGATCTGACCGAAAAGCGCGCCGCGCAACGCCAGATCGAGCATATGGCGAACCATGATGCGCTGACCGATCTGCCCAATCGTGCCTTTTTCGAGCAGCGGTTGAGCAATGCTGTCGGTGGACGCTCGCAGCAGCGCTGCGCCGTTTTCGCGCTGGACCTCGACCGGTTCAAAGCGGTGAACGATATTTTCGGTCATGCGCAAGGCGACCGGGTGCTGAAAACTGTTGCTAATATTTTGCGGCGCACGATCAGTGGCGTCGATACGGCGGCCCGCATTGGCGGCGATGAGTTCGTCATCCTGCAGGTCGGCGTGCCGCAGCCATCCGGTGCGCGCAAGCTCGCCGAGCAGATATTGGAAGAATTCAAGTCGGAGATGAATATGATTGCCGACCAGACAGCGGTCGGCGTCAGTATCGGTGTTGCAATCTACCCGACCGATGGCCGCGATGCTGAAACGCTGCGCCATGCGGCAGACGTCGCGCTTTATCGTGCCAAGACCAGCGGCAAGGGCATGGTGGCTTTCTATTCGCCGGAAATGGATCGCGAAATTACCGAACGGCGGCAGCTCGAAGCCGATCTGCGTCAGGCCATGTCGCGCGGTCAGATCACCATCGCTTATCAGCCGCTGATCGGAACTGCCGATGGCTCCTGCAAGGGCTATGAAGCGCTGCTGCGCTGGACGCATCCCGAACGGGGGTCGATTCCTCCGGAAGTATTCATTCCGATTGCCGAAGAAACCGGCGTGATTATCGCCCTTGGCGAGTGGGTGCTGCGTGAAGCCTGCCGCACGGCGGCGACATGGGACCGTCATCTGACGATTGCCGTCAATGTGTCTCCGGTCCAGTTCCGCTTGACCAATCTGCCTGAAACGGTTGCTTCCGTTCTGGACGAAGCCGGACTTGAGCCTTACCGGCTGGAACTGGAAGTCACGGAAGCAGCGCTTATCAAGGACAGGCCAACGACGCTGGAATTGCTGCGCCGTATCAAGAAGCTGGGCGTGCGCATTGTGATGGACGACTTCGGCACCGGCTATTCTTCGCTGAACAACCTCCAGAGCTTCCCATTCGACAAGATCAAGATCGACCGCAGCTTTATCAATACGATGGAAACGGATGTCAGCTCCCACGCCATTGTGCGGGCGATCGTGGGACTTGGGCGCAGCCTTGATCTGCCTGTTGTCGCTGAAGGTATCGAGAACTTTCATCAGCACCGCATGGTGATCGAAGAGGGCTGTGCGCAGGTGCAGGGCTTCCTGTTCGGGCGTCCCGCCCATACACCGGGGGCTGCCGATCCATCGGATAACGTTCCCTATAAGAAGCTGGTGGACGAGTGAGAGCGAGCCTACTTGCTTGGCGCTGTGAATAAACCCAAGTTCTGGCCCGTGTTCCGTGGCTGAATACTCTGCCAAATTGTTACAACGCTGTTACATGACAGTAGTGTAACGCGCTTTCTGAGCGCGTTACACCTGCCTGCGCTCGCATTGCGTGAAGGCGAATTATCCAAGACTATCAAGGGGATTGCAGCGGCTAACCTATCGGAGGGTAGCCGGGATAGTATAATGTTTTCAACACGATATTTCGCGTGATCGCAATAATAAGTGAATTTATTACAAGGAGCTTTCCGTGCTTCTAACACGTTGAAGCCACAAATTGACAGCTCAATGGGGCTGAAGCATCGGGCAAGAAACAAAATCGGTTTTTGTTGGAAAGCACGATGCCTGGATATGAACCTAAACAATACCTTCGGTTCGGAAGGAAAAGCCAAGTGGCGGCTTTAACCCGACGTATCGCGGCTTAAGTTGGATGATGGATATTATGCTTACTTCGCAGCAATGGCTCCCGGTCGAATTGCTCAACATCGGGCTGGCCGCGGCTCTTTTCTTCGCCTGCCTTGTCCACTCGTTGTGGAAGGCGGTTTTCGATGAACTCAACCCGGTTTTCTGGCGTCGCACCGCTGCCCTTTTGTGGGCTGGCGTTGTAGTCGTCGCACTGAGCGGTGGACTGGATACGTTCAACTGGGTGCAGGCGCTTGGCTGGATGCTCGTCGCCGGCGGCGTCGTCGCGACTGTGGTTCGCGCCGGTCTGTCCTATTATCGCCAGTACTGCGCACATAACCAGCAGGGCGTCTTCGGTCGTCGTACGCGACTTTCGGGACGGTGAGCCTTATGTTTGCAAGAACTGAAACAATGCCCTTGCGCACTCACCGCCCTTATAGCCTGCGCTCGTTCTTTATCCGCGCTTTTGGCTCTGCACGATCCCGTAAATATTCGTAGAACGGGCGCCTGAGCGGCAATAGGCGAAGAATGGACCTTCCGCTTCGTCGAGCGCTGCCGCCATGGCATCGACATCATCCTGCGTCAGCTGGCCGCCAACCACCGGAATGTAATAGGTGGCGAGGCCAGCTTTCTCTGCTACGCGCGCAATTTCTGCAAAATCCGGCTGCTCCGGGCCGCCTTCGCCGTCCGGACGGTTACAGATGATGGTCTGAAAACCTTCTGCCGCAATGTCGCGCACGTCGTCGGGTGAAATCTGGCCCGAGACAGAGTAATTGTCGTCGATCTGGCGAATATCCATTTTATCCTCGCTATCGGCGCTGCTGATCATACACAAAATTGTATTCGACCGTGGCCGAATTGCTTTGTGCTGCATGCCTGTTCGCTGGCACCTTACATAAAACCCGATATGATGCCACATCAAACTGTAGCAATATGTCGGGATGCAAAAACAGCAGGCGAGAGGCATGACGATACCCAAGATCAGTCAGGATGTAGTGCGTCTTGCACATCGCGTTTCGGGCTTCCAGGAAGGGCACCGCGCCGTTCCGGAGGAGGTGCCCGTCGCGATGAGCTATAATGGCTCCACACAGGCTGTGATGATGGCGACGCCCTCCGACCTGGAGGATTTCGCTGTCGGGTTCAGTCTCACCGAAGGCGTTATCGACGATGCCAGTCAGATCGAAAGCATCGAGCTTGTCGCTTTCGCGCAAGGGGTTGATGTACAGATGCGCCTTGCCGAATTGCCGGAACAGCGGCTGGCCGCGCGTCGCCGCTTCATGGCGGGCCCGGTTGGCTGTGGCCTATGCGGCATCGATTCCATCGAGCAGGCTCTACGCCCGGTCATGCCGCTCAAGGCGGATAATCACCGCATTTCGGCGAACACCATTGCTGTGGCGATGGCCGCGTTGGGGCGCGAACAGCAATTGAATGCGATGACCCATTCTGTTCACGCTGCAGGCTTTTACAGGCCACAGCAGGGCTTGATTGCCGCGCGTGAGGATGTCGGTCGGCACAATGCGCTGGATAAGCTCGTTGGCGCTCTGGCGCGCGATGGTGCTGAAACGGAGCACGGCATAACCGTGATCACGAGCCGGGTATCCGTTGAAATGGTGCAAAAGGCAGTGAAACTCGGCGCGCCTGTGCTGGCGGCTATTTCAGCGCCGACGGCTCTTGCCATCAGGACAGCGGAAGAGGCCAATCTCACTCTTGTCGCCATCGTGCGCGGCGAGGAATTCGACGTCTATACGCATGGCGAGCGAATTGTGACCGATTGAGTGACGGCCCCGCAGGGCAGGGCCGTCCCCGTGAATGATCAGACCAACGCGGCGATACGGCTGCGTTCGCCGACAATCTGCAAGACCGCATGAGCGGCTTCGACGCCCTTCACCTTGAAATGGTTGAAGAAGAAGTCGTGATGCTCCTTGCTGTCATGGAAATGGTGCGGGGTCAGAACGACGCTCAGCACTGGCACTTCGGTTTCCAGCTGCACTTGCATCATGCCGTTGATCACGGCAGTCGCCACGAAGTCGTGACGGTAAATGCCGCCGTCGATGACGAAAGCCGAGCCGACAATGGCGGCATACTGGCCGGTCTTGGCGAGCGTCTTGGCATGAAGTGGAATTTCGTAAGCGCCGGGAACGTCGAAGACTTCCACTTCGACATTGGTGCCCGTCTTGGCAGCCAGTTCAGCGATAAAGCTCTTGCGGGCTTCGTCGACGATGTCGGCGTGCCAGCGAGCCTGAATGAATGCTACTTTGAAGGAAGTCTTGTTCGGATAGCTCTGGTTCATAGGTTCCTCAAGAAACTAGAATCAGGGCGCACAAAGGAACGCATTACTCGCGTCGGAAGACGCAATTCGTCACGCTCTTTTGCTCTCTTTCATCCGGACTATACCGTCGGCTCCGGCATCTCACCGGATCTGCTGACCCTGACCGAAGAAGCGAATCAGCTTCATCTTTCAGGCGCTCGCGGGCTCGGAAATCGCTTTCCATACCGCCGGTGGGGAATCTCACCCCGCCCCGAGAACAAGCCCACGCACTATTGCGTAAGCCCCGTCAAATTAAGTGGGCGCCGCGATCTTGTCCAGCCATTTCACAGGATTTTTATCCCATTAAAGAGCGGGTATCGGCATTTTTGGTTTACGCTCATTCAAGGGTTTAGATGATGGCTGCTAAACCTCGAAAATAGGCCTAAACGCCTCATTTCTCATAAGAAATTGGCCGTGGAATACTACTTAAAATTTTAATCGATTAAATTTCTCGCTATTTATCATATCGGGGATATTGACACCTATCCCGGGTTTCAGCCTATCCTAGGCAATACATCTTGTCTGGTGGATGCGGTTCATTCTTAAAAGACAACGTTGTCAATTGGGGTGAGGCGGCGTAAAGATGGTTTGGAGGACATCGGAGGACGTCGCGTCAGTTGGCCGGGGTATCCGGCGGAGATCATCTCTCTGCATCGGGTTGCGGCAGTGAATGAGGAGGAGCCGGTTGTATGGAGCGACCGGTTTCAGTTCGCGCCTCAAGGCGCGGACAGGACGAAGGAAATTCAAAACGGATAGCTGCGCGGTTGGGACGGGATTCCCGGCACAGCGTCCGGTGTAACAAGTTTCGTTTGTTTCTACGGGAGGTAGACATGCATAAACTTCTGAAACTCGCCGCTATGGGTACGGCTGCCTGCGCTTTGCTCGCCGGAATGGCGCCTGTCGCAAACGCTGCTGATGCCAAGCAGAACGTAGAAGTTCTGCACTGGTGGACCGCTGGCGGTGAAGCTGCCGCGCTCGATGTTCTGAAGAAGGACCTTGAAAAGAAGGGCATCAGCTGGACCGACATGCCGGTTGCAGGCGGCGGCGGCACGGAAGCCATGACCGTTCTGCGCGCTCGCGTTACCGCTGGCAACGCGCCGACTGCCGTGCAGATGCTCGGCTTCGACATTCGCGACTGGGCCGAGCAGGGCGCTCTTGGCAATCTCGACGAAGTTGCCAACAAGGAAGGCTGGGACAAGGTCATTCCCGCTCCGTTGCAGGCATTCGCCAAGTATGAAGATCACTGGATTGCCGCACCTGTGAACGTCCACACCACCAACTGGATGTGGATCAACAAGGCCGCGCTCGACAAGGCAGGCGGCAAGGAACCGGCAAACTGGGATGAGCTGATCTCGCTTCTCGACAAGTTCAAGGAACAGGGCATCACGCCAATCGCGCATGGTGGCCAGCCTTGGCAGGATGCGACGATCTTTGACGCCGTCGTGCTTTCGTTTGGCACAGACTTCTACAAGAAGGCTTTCGTCGATCTCGACCCGGAAACCCTGGGCAGCGATACGATGAAGCAAGCTTTCGACCGCATGACCAAGTTGCGCAGCTATGTCGATGACAACTTCTCCGGTCGCGACTGGAACCTGGCTTCGGCCATGGTCATCGAAGGCAAGGCCGGTCTGCAGTTCATGGGCGACTGGGCCAAGGGCGAATTCGTGAAGGCCGGCAAGAAGACGGGCGAAGATTTCGTCTGCATGCGCTATCCGGGCACGCAGGGTGCCGTGACCTTCAACTCGGACATGTTCGCGATGTTCAAGGTTGCTGACGACAAGATCCCGGCTCAGATGGAAATGGCTTCGGCTGTTGAAAGCCCGACCTTCCAGTCCGCCTTCAACGTGGTCAAAGGCTCGGCTCCTGCACGCACCGACGTGCCGGATACTGCTTTCGACGCTTGCGGCAAGAAGGCCATCGCTGACCTGAAGGAAGCTGATGGCAAGGGCACGATGCTGGGTTCCATGGCGCACGGCTATGCCAATCCTGCAGCGGTCAAGAACGCGATCTACGACGTGGTGACCCGCGAGTTCAATGGACAGCTTTCTTCTGAAGATGCTGTCAAGGAACTCGTCTCGGCTGTCGCTGCTGCGAAGTAATGCGCTGAACAGGCGTCCGGGAGTTTAAACCTCCCGGACGTTTTTTATCCGGCCCGAGGTGCGAAAAGAACGCCTTACAGCCAGCCGGAACAGCATTTCGGAATTCAGAACAAGCATTGCATGATGTTGTCTTGCATGGTTCCATCGGAACCGGTGAAGGCATCGTTGGACCAACGCATTTTGCAGCCGGGTCGTTCTCCGGTCATGCATAAATGCCGCTGAAACGATCGTCTCGAATGCCCGTTCAAAGGGCATCACGAGCGGCGCAAACTGGGTGGCGCAAATATGCAGCGTAACAGCCGATTGCAGGAATTCATCCCCAAGCTGGTCTTGGCTCCAAGCTTCCTGATCGTCCTCGTCTTTGTCTACGGGTTTATCATCTATACCGGCGTGCTTTCGCTGACCAACAGCCGCATGCTGCCATCCTACGGCTTCGTGGGATTATCCAATTATGAGAAACTCTGGGCGCTGCCACATTGGTGGCGGGCGATCACCAATCTGGCGATCTTCGCGTCGCTCTACATCATCATCTGCTCGGTGATCGGTCTGTTTCTGGCCATTCTGCTCGACCAGAAGATCCGCGGCGAAGGCTTTTTGCGTCCGATCTATCTTTATCCGATGGCCCTGTCCTTCATTGTGACCGGCACGGCATGGAAGTGGTTTCTCGATCCGGGCATCGGGCTTGAAAACACCATGCATCTGTGGGGCTGGGAAAGCTTTACCTTCGGCTGGATCAAGAGCAACACCATGGCGATCTACTGTCTGGTGATCGCCGCCGTCTGGCAATCGTCGGGTTTCGTGATGGCCATGTTCCTTGCGGGCCTGCGCGGCGTCGACAATGAAATCATCAAAGCGGCCCAGATCGACGGGGCTTCAACCGGCACGATCTATCGCCGCATCATCATTCCCTTGATGCGCCCGGTTTTTCTGTCGGCCTTCGTGGTGCTGGCGCATCTGGCGATCAAGGCCTACGATCTTGTCATCGCACTGACCGGCGGCGGACCGGGACAGGCGACCGAACTCCCGGCGACATTCATGTATTCCTATACGTTCACCCGTAACCAGATGGGTATCGGCGCGTCGTCGGCGATTATCATGCTGGCGATGATCTTCTCGATCATCATTCCCTATCTCTATTCGGAAATTCGCGGAGGGTCGCGGTCATGAGCGCCCAGTCGCAAGATAACGCCATCAACAGCGGTAAGCTGACGCGTGCGCTGATCTATACCGCGCTGCTGCTCTTCGCCATCTACTATCTGTTGCCGCTCTATGTGATGCTGGTCAACTCGTTCAAACCGCTGGAAGAAATTCGCCAGGGCGGCATGTTGAACCTGCCGCAGCAATGGACCATCGAGCCTTGGCTTTCGGCATGGTCGACGGCGCAGATCGGCGTGCAGCCCACCGGCTTGAAGCCGTTCTTCATCAATTCCATTCTGATGGTTGTGCCCGCCGTGGCGATCTCCACCATTATCGGTGCGCTGAATGGCTATGTGCTGACCAAATGGCGTTTCCGTGGCTCGAATATCTTCTTCGGCCTGCTGTTGCTGTCATGTTTTATCCCGTTCCAGATCGTGCTGATCCCCATGGCGCGGATGCTCGGACTTTTCGGCATTGCCGGAACGATCTGGGGCCTCATCATGGTGCACGTCATTTACGGTCTTGGCTTCACGACGCTCTATTTCCGCAACTATTACGAAGCGTTTCCGACCGAGCTGGTGCGCGCTGCGCAGATTGACGGGGCAAGTTTCTTCCAGATTTTCTGGCGCATTCTGCTGCCGTCATCCGGGCCGATCATCGTCGTGTCCGTGATCTGGCAGTTCACCAATATCTGGAACGACTTCCTGTTCGGCGCATCCTTCTCCGGCGCGAATTCCACGCCGATGACGGTGGCGCTCAACAACCTCGTTTCCTCTTCCACAGGCGTCAAGGAATATAACGTTCATTTCGCAGCCGCCATTCTGGCCGCTCTGCCGACGCTGATCGTCTATATCGTGTCCGGCCGCTACTTTGTGCGCGGTCTGATGTCCGGCGCCGTCAAGGGATAAGTTCACTATGTCGTTTCTGAAAATTACCGATCTCTACAAGTCCTACGGCACTGTCTCGATCCTGAAGAACATCAATATCGAGATTGAGGAAGGCGGCTTCCTGGTTCTCGTCGGCCCGTCGGGTTGCGGCAAGTCCACGTTGCTCAACACGATTGCCGGTCTCGAGCCGATCACATCCGGCGACATTGCGATCAAGGGCAAGTCAGTTTCCGGACTGCATCCGTCCCAGCGCGATATCGCCATGGTCTTCCAGTCCTATGCGCTTTATCCCAACATGACGGTTGCCGGAAACATCGCTTTCGGCATGGAAATCCGTAAAGTACCCAAGCCGGAACGGGACAAGGCCATTCAAGAAGTGGCCGATATGCTGCAGATCGGCCATCTGCTCGACCGCAAGCCGAGCCAGCTTTCCGGTGGCCAGCGCCAGCGCGTTGCCATGGGACGCGCACTTGTGCGCAATCCGCAGGTCTTCCTGTTCGATGAGCCGCTGTCGAACCTCGACGCGAAGCTGCGTGTGGATATGCGCACCGAAATCAAGCGCCTGCACAGCCGCATGAAGACAACTATCGTCTATGTGACGCACGATCAGATCGAAGCCATGACGCTGGCGACCAAGATCGCTGTGCTGAAAGATGGTGTCTTGCAGCAGTTCGGTACGCCTGCGGAGATCTACAACAACCCGTCCAACATGTTCGTGGCGGACTTCATGGGGTCGCCGGCGATGAACCTGCTGACGGTCGCTGTTGAGAAGAATGGCTCGGATTATGCGATTTCGCTTGATCGTGGTGACGGACAGGCATTGACGCTTCCGTTGAAAAATGCACCGCAAGCCCTTGGCGACTATGTGGGCAAGCAGGTTGTCTTTGGCATTCGCCCGGAAGCTTTGACCGATCCAGACGGCGCGGATCGCAATGCGGGCGCGGTTGTGGAAGGCGATTGCCTGATCGATGTGGTCGAACCGGCCGGGTCGGACACGTTTGCGGTGACCCGCCTTGGCGGCAAGCATGTGGTCGCCCGCCTGCGCGCCGATGCGCGCATCGTGGCAGGCCAAGCTTCACGGCTGGCCTTTAATCTCGACAAGGCGGTGTTCTTCGATCCGACCAGTCAGGGACGCATTCTCTGATCGGCGGAAAATTAGTAAGCTAATTCTTGGAATAGTGTTTGTTTACAAGAGGCTTAGCCTTGAGCGCATCATGATCGAAGGAAAGGTCACACGATGCGCAGGAAGATTGGCACGCTGCTGATGGTCATCGGCATGAGCGGAATTGGCCCCGCTCATGCCGCAGAGGCCATCGATCATTTTGGCACGCTGAAACAACACTTATTTGCCGGGCAGCGGACGACGTCGCTGCTCGAACTGGACAGGTGCGAGCAGACATCAGGCATAAAACAGAAACCGGAAGGCTTTACCGGCGGTCTAGTTATCTGCGCCTTTTTGAGCAGACCCGCTCCGGACGGAGCAATTGTCTACGCGTACAATCATGAAACGGTAAGTGATGACACTCCGGTTCAACAGTTTGTCCGTTACCGGGTTTTGCCGGATGAAACAGCGACAATCATCATTTGGCGGTTTTCTGCAAAAACCCATGACCAGATTGGAGAAACCACAATCTTCAAGTGCAAGCTGGGGGAGGGGTTGAAATTTGTCTATGACAAAGACACGTGATTGATTTTCAAAAACGCGAATGCCTGTGAAATTGAAAAGAGCGCTTCCGATAAATCGGAAGCGCTCTTTTTCATAATTTGCCTGGAGGGCAAAATCAAACTCGATAGGCGATCATCATAAACACTGGCCAAGCCTCATCGGGCGGCGCACCTAGTGCAGGAAATCCAGTCCCAGTAGACCGATCGCAAGCGCCGTGTTCAGCGAAATGATCATCATGCCATAAACTAGTGCAGTTCTCGTAATATCGTTCATTTCCTACCTCCTTGAGCCGGGACCACCCATTCCAGACTCGAAGCTTCGTGAAACTGTTACCGAATGTAACAGTCCGTTACGGCATGCGCAACCCCGCTTTACACAATTGTGAACGATTGAAATCTGTCGTGAGAAATTGGTGCCTTTTGCCCAGTCGGGCGCTGAATGAAGGGCTTTTGAGCCGAAGAATCGCTGAAATTGGGCCGAAGTCACCACAATGTGAGAAAAAATCGGCTAGCAATCTACCTATAAGCACGACATAGCTTTTGGTAAGCTTTTTGTAAAAGCACGGCCTATTCGGAAATTCACCGTGAACCGCATCATTCCACTTGTGCTGGCAATTGCTCTTTTCATGGAGCAGATGGATTCGAATGTCATTTCGACATCATTGCCCGCGATTGCCGCCGATATCGGCACCAGTCCGATTGCTCTCAAGCTCGCTCTGACGGCCTATCTGGTCGCGCTGGCGGTTTTCATTCCGATCAGCGGTTGGATGGCCGACCGGTTCGGTGCCAAAAATGTTTTCCGCGCTGCAATAGCCGTCTTCGTCGTTGGTTCGATTGCCTGTGCAGCCGCCAACTCACTGACTGCCTTTGTCGTTTCGCGCTTCTTGCAGGGCATGGGCGGTGCCATGATGACGCCGGTGGGACGTCTTGTGTTGGTGCGCTCGACACCGCGCAGCGAACTCGTATCCGCCATGGCGTGGCTGACGATCCCCGCCATGGTTGGCCCGTTGGTCGGGCCACCGGTTGGTGGTTTCATTACGACCTTTCTCACATGGCACTGGATATTCCTGATCAATGTGCCCATCGGCGCTGTCGGCATCTGGTTTGCCACGCGCTTTCTGCCGGATAATGACGAGCGTATCGTCAAGCGCCTCGATTGGCCCGGCTTCTTTTTGTCCGGCATTGCCATGTCCGGTGTGGTCTTCGGCCTGTCTGTGGTCAGCCTGCCTGCGCTGCCGCCCGCTGTCGGCTTCATAACGGTGGCGATCGGTCTGGTCTGTTCGGTGCTTTATATCATCCATGCCCGCCGCAGTGCTGATCCGCTGCTCGATCTTCGGCTGTTCGACAATCAGGTGTTCCGGTCGGCCGTGTTGGGGGGCAGTATTTTCCGCTTCGGCATTGGCGCCATTCCGTTTCTGCTGCCGCTGATGTTCCAGCTCGGCTTCGGCTTCACACCGTTTCAGTCGGGCATGATAACCTTCGTTTCAGCCATCGGCGCGATCAGCATGAAGTTCGGTGCGAAGCGGATTTTCGCCAAGATCGGCTTCCGGCGCGCCTTGATGTCGGGTTCGATCATTTCGGCAGGTTTCATCGCGGTCAACAGCCTGTTCACACCCATGACGCCGATCTGGATCATTCTCAGCTTCCTGCTGGTCGGCGGTTTTGCGCGGTCGCTGTTCTTTACCGGCGTCAACGCGCTGGCCTATGCCGAAATTCCGGATGAAAAGACCAGTCAGGCGACGCCGATCACCGCCGTCGCACAACAGGTTTCGCTGGCGATTGGCGTTGCCCTTGCGGGTGGCGTGCTGGAATTCAGCAGCGGCGTGCGCGGCGCACCGCTGGCCCTGGTCGACTTTCATGTCGGCTTTATCGTTGTGGCTTTGGTGTCCGCTGTCGCATTCTTCTGGTTTGCACGGCTTTCGCCTGAAGCTGGTCGCGAACTATCCGAACCTTCAGCACCTCGCCAGAAGAGCAAGGCTACAGTTGTGGTGAAGCCGGTCAATTCCGCGGCCGGAGAATAAAATAGGAGCCAATCGGCTCCTATCGTGCATCGTTAGCCTTTGAAATCACGTGCGAGCAGATAAAGCTCGACCGATTCCGCGCGTGATGCGGGCGGTTTGACGTGATGCACAGAACGGAATTTCTGCTTCAGCATGGCGAGAAGCTCGTTTTCCGTGCCGCCCTGAAAAGTCTTGGTCAGGAAGTGGCCACCGGGCTTGAGTACCGAAACCGCAAAATCAGCCGCCACTTCGCATAGATGCACCGTGCGTAGGTGGTCGGTGCGGCGGTGGCCAGTCGTTGGCGCAGCCATATCGGAAATAACGAGATCGGGCTTGTCGCCAAGCGCTTCCATCAGTTTCTGTGGCGCTTCATCGTCAAGAAAGTCCATTTCCAGCAGGATGACGCCCGGCAGCGGATCGACATGCAGATAGTCGATGCCGACAACATGCGGATCTTCGTCGGTGGAGCCGACAATCTTGGCCGCTATCTGCGACCAGCCGCCGGGTGCCGCACCAAGATCGATGATCTTCTGGCCCTTCTTGAGCAGATCATAGCGATCATTGATTTCGATCAGCTTGTAGGCCGCGCGCGAGCGATAGCCGTCCTGCTTGGACTTGTGCACATAGGGGTCATTCAGGTGACGCAGCAGCCAGCGACGCGACGATTCCTTGATCGTGCCTGCCTTTTTCTTCACGCGCACGTGCAGATTGCTGGTGCCTGCACCACCACGTCCGCCCGTTTTGGCGCCCGACTTCGTGCCGCCCTTGTTTCCGCCTGCTTTGCTCATTTTCAGTTGCCTGTTCTAGCGCCAACAGCGCATTTATTGGCGCAATTGCGCGCGATTGTGCCGCCATGCGCCGTCGCGCGACATCAGTTCGGTCAGGATGCCTTCACGCAAGCCGCGATCCGCCACCAGAAGTTTTTCGCTCGGCCATACCTTGCGGATGGCATCGAGAATGGCGCAGCCCGCAAGCACCAGATCGGCCCTGTCTGCACCGATGCATGGATTCGCCACGCGCGCGTCGAAATCCCAGGACAGGAGGCGGCTCGTCATCTGCGTCACGTCCTCCGAGCCCATCCACATGCCATCGACGCGGCGACGGTCATAGCGCTCCAGACCCAGATGAATACCCGCCAGCGTGGTAACCGTACCGGATGTGCCGAGCAAATGGAAACGCGGGCTTGAAGCCAGTTGGCCAAGGCAGTGCCGTTCGGCAAAGCTCGACAGAAGTTCGGTCACATGACCGACCATCGCCTCGAAACTTTCCTGCGTGACATTGCGTCCACCGAAACGCTCGGCGAGCGTGACGACGCCCACGGGCAGGGAGGTCCATGCCATGATATGTTCGGCAAGGCGCGGAGACCGGCGCTGCGAAACATCGATCAGCGCGATTTCCGAGGAACCGCCGCCGATATCGAACAAAACAACGGCTTCCGTTTCGCGTGCTACCAGTGTTCCACAGCCGGAAACGGCAAGACGTGCTTCCGTCTGGCGATCAACGATTTCCAGTTCAAGCCCGGTTTCCTCGCGTACGCGCTCCAGAAACTCTTCGCCGTTCGAAGCCGCACGGCAAGCCTCGGTCGCGATCAGGCGCGAACGGCGGATTTTCTTGCCGGCCAGCTTGTCACGGCAGATCTTGAGCGCTTCGATAGCGCGCTGCATGGCGTTGTCGCTCAATTTGCCGGTTGCGCTCAGCCCTTCGCCAAGCCGCACGATCCGCGAAAAAGCATCCACAACGCGAAACTGCCCTGGTCGGGTCGGTGATGCGACCAGCAAGCGGCAGTTGTTTGTGCCAAGGTCAAGCGCTGCATAAAGCGGAGCCTCGGCGTGGGCGTGCCGTGGCGGCTGTGCCGCGCCGTTCTTCCGCTTGGCATGCGACGAAGCCTGCGCGTGATTGTCACGACGCGGTGTTTCATGCGTGCTCTTGGGCGCGTGTTCGGCTGTCCGCGGCGCGGCATTGTTCTGCTGCTGCGCCTGCTTTTTCTTGCGAGCGCGCCTGCGGCGATTCGAAATTTTGCCGGGGGACTTGGCTTCCTGAAGAGTGGTATCTTCAGCAGCTTTCTGCGCGACAGCCGCTTCCGGTCGCCGTGCCGCTTTGCCACGGTGACGGCGGCGCGCACGCTTCCGCTGGCTGCCGGAACCCTTGTCATCCGCTTCACTTTGCGGCTTTGGGCGTCCTGAATCGGGTGCGCTACGCGCATTCCCGGCTTCTGCAACGGCTTCCTTGCGCGGTTTGCGCTTGCCGTTAGTCGACGGATTCCGGGCTTGAGCATTTCCCGATTGTCCGCCGGACGCCCCTTGTTGCGCCTTTTCTACGGGGCGCTCCTCGGGGTTTTTCAAGGTACTGATCCTTATAAGCGCCGCGCGAACCAAAAGGACGCAAGCAGGACGCTTGATTTATTACGTTGCCCTTAATGTAACAGCGGTTTTCTCTTTTACCAAGGGGCAGGCCGGTGAGACTCGGCGGAAAATTTCGAAAAGATCGTATGAATTGCGATAAGGCCAAAAACGAAAGGGCCTTCGCAAATGCGAAAGCCCTTTCCTGAAAGACAAAATGGTCGGTCAGATGTCGTAACTATGCGCGGCGTTGATGGTCGCGACGAACTGCTTGGTACGCTCGCGGGACGGGCGCGTGAAAACATCGTGTGCCGAGCCGGTTTCGACAATATTGCCTGATTCCAGAAACACCACATTCTGGGAAATCTTGGAGGCAAGGCGCAGATCGTGGGTGGCGATCACCATCGTAGTGCCTTCCTTGGCAAGCTTGCTCAGCACATCCACCACTTCCGAGGCAAGTTCCGGATCGAGCGCCGAGGTGGGTTCGTCGCACAACAACACGCGGGGCGAAGGCGCCAGAGCGCGGGCAATCGCGATGCGTTGCTGCTGTCCGCCGGACAGGGTCGACGGCCAGGCGTCGGCCTTATGCGCCATGCCAACTTTCTGCAACAGTTCCATGGCGCGTTCGCGGGCCTTGGCTTTTGGCCATTTCAACACGGTGACAAGGCTTTCCATGACATTCTGGATCGCCGTCTGATGTGGGAACAGCTGGAAATTCTGGAACACCATGCCGGTCTGGCGGCGGATGGACTGGATGGCCTGCCAGCTTGGCTTGCGTCCCGGCTCGAACGTCAGCGTCTGTCCGCCTAGCGACAGACTGCCGGATGTGGGCACTTCAAGCAGGTTGATGCAGCGCAGGAGCGTGCTCTTGCCGCCACCTGACGGGCCAACGAGAGCAGTCACCGAGCCTTCGGAGATGGTGACATTGATGTCGTTCAGGATCACAGCGTCGTCAAAACGCTTTACGATATGTTTCAGCTCGATCATGCGTTTGTCTCCAGCGTGCCGCCATAACGCCCGAAGCGTCGCTCAAGCCGTACCTGAAGGGCAGACAGAATCGAACTCAGCGCCAGATAGATCAGCGCGGCTTCGATATAGAGGATCAGCGGTTCGTAGGTCGTGGCGACGATGCGCTGTGCCGACTGGAAAAGCTCCGGCACGGTGATTGCGGCGGCGAGCGACGTATCTTTCACAAGTGAAATGAACGTATTGGAAAGCGGCGGCACGGCGATTCTGGTCGCCTGCGGCAACACGGTGCGGATCAGCGCCTGACTCCAGCTCATGCCGATGGAATAGGCGGCTTCCCACTGGCCCTTGGGCACGGACGAGATGACCGCACGGATGATTTCCGAACTATAGGCGCCGACATTCAACGTGAAGCCGATGAGGGCAGCCGGGAACGCATCGAGAAAGATGCCCATGCTCGGCAGGCCGTAGAAGATCACGAAAAGCTGCACCAGCAGCGGCGTGCCACGGAAAATCCAGACATAGAAGCGCGCAATCGACGAGAGCCAGACCGGAGCGAATAGCCGGACGAGAGCCGTCAACAGCGCCAGCGCCAGACCGAAGATGAAGGACAGCAAGGTCAGTGGAATGGTGAAGATCAGCCCCGCCCAGAGAAGGGTCGGAAGCGACTCGATCATGAGTTGTAGCCAGTCAGGCACCGGGTTCGGCTCCTTGGAACGAAAAGCAGTGTCGGTTTAAACCGAGATGATCAGGCACCGGAAAGGTACGTTCATTCATCTTATACAGTTTACGGAAAGCGAACTTGAAAATTTATTGGGAATAAATTTCTACATACACAAAAAAGAAGCCGGAATCCTGTTCCGGCTTCTCTATTTCCGGCGATCAGGAGCTTACTTGGAAACGTCCTGACCGAAATACTTCTGTGCGATCTTGTCGTAGGTGCCGTCGGCCTTGATGTCGTCCAGCGCCTTGTTGATGGCTGCAACGAGATCGTCGTCGCCCTTGCGAACGATGATGCCCGAAGCGTCAGCGTTTTCCTTTTCGGCGACGATCTTGACCGGAGCCTTGGGCTGATGCTTCTTGAAGTCGAGGAAGGACAGGCTGTCATTGAGCGTCGCATCGGCGCGACCGGTCAGCACGAGCTGGATCGACTGGTCGAAACCGTCGGTGGCCACGAGTTCCGCGCCGGCTTCCTTGGCGATTTTGCCGTAGTTGCTGGTGAGCGACTGTGCCGACTTCTTGCCCTTCAGATCGGCAAAATCCTTGATCGTGTCGTTCTTGTCGTTGACGATCAGAACAACCTTGGAAACAATGTAAGGATTGGAGAAGTTGAACTTCTTCTTGCGCTCTTCGGTGATGCCGACCTGATTGATGACGGCATCATAACGGTTGACGTCGAGACCGGCGATGAGGCCGTCCCACTTGCCTTCGACGAATTCCGGCTTGACGCCGAGCTTGGCAGCCACGGCTTCGCCGATTTCCACGTCGAAGCCGACGAGCTTGTTGTCCTTGTCGTGATAGGTGAAAGGCGCATAGGTGCCTTCGGTGCCGATCTTCAGAACGCCCGCCGACTTGATGGCGTCGAGATTTTCTCCGGCCATTGCGCCGGTGAAGAGAGCTGCCTGAATGATGCCTGCGGTAGCGATGATCTGAGCGAATTTCATTTTCGGTATCCGTGAACTGGTTGATGTTCTATTGATCGCAGAAATTTAATTCTAAAGATGCGTCCAAAACGACCATTAAGGCACAATTATTAGGATGTGTTCCTAATTATAAGACGAATTTGGGTGAATAATTCTAACATTTTCCGGTGAAGATCGGAAGGGTGGAAAAAGCATTCGCTTTCCTCTTATCCATCGGCCGATTTTGCCTCGTTTGAATGCAAAACGCCGCCAGAATTTTAGCTGGCGGCGGTTCGTTTATCCATGGATTGGAAGGTTAGGGGAACGATTTACTCAGGCTTGCCGAAACCACCGCCGCTCGGCGTGATGACGGTGAAGGCTTCGCCTGCTTCCAGAACAGTCTGGTCGCAATTGCCGAGCACATCGACAGAACCGTCCTTGCGGCGCACTTCGTTGCGACCAGTCTGACCGGCTTCGCCACCGTCCAGACCGAAAGGCGCTACGCGGCGATGGCCGGAGAGAATGGCGAATTCGAGCGTCTTCAGTGCGCGGATCGTGCGCTTGGTGCCATCGCCCGCATGCCATTTTCCCTTGCCGCCAGAACCTTCGCGAATATGGAAGTCTTCCAGCAAGACTGGGAAACGGGTTTCCAGAATTTCCGGGTCGGTCAGGCGCGAATTGGTCATGTGGGTGTGCACGGCATCGGCACCGTTGAAACCGGGACCGGCGGGTGCACCGGAACAGATGGTTTCGTAATACTGATATTCGTCATTGCCGAAGGTCAGATTGTTCATGGTGCCTTGTGCTGCGGCCATCGCCTTGGTCGCGCCGAACAGGCAGTTGGTGACAGCCTGACTGACTTCAACATTGCCTGCCACGACTGCCGCCGGATATTGCGGCGAGAGCATCGAGCCTTCCGGCACAACGATCCTGATCGGTCGCAGGCAGCCCGCATTCATCGGAATGTCGCCTTCGACCAGCACGCGGAAGACATAGAGCACAGCCGCGCGGGTGACGGGTTCCGGCGCGTTGAAGTTGTCGGAACGCTGCTCCGACGTGCCGGTGAAATCGACCGTCGCTTCGCGCTTTTCCTTATCGATGGTGACGCGCACCTCGATCTGGCAGCCCTGGTCCATCTCATAGGTGAAATGACCGTCCGGCAGCTTGTCGAGCACGCGGCGCACGCTTTCGGCGGCATTGTCCTGAACGTGGCCCATATAGGCTTTCACGACATCCTCGCCGAAAAGACCGATCATCTTTTTCAGTTCGGCAACGCCCTTTTCGTTGGCGGCGATCTGCGCCTTCAGATCATTGACGTTCTGCGTCAGGTTGCGGACAGGGTAGGTGGCGCCGGTCAGCAGAGCGGCGAGCGCCTCTTCACGGAAGGTGCCGCGATCCACCAGCTTGAAATTGTCGATATAGACACCTTCCTGCTCGATATTGACCGCAAGCGGCGACATGGAACCCGGCGCAATGCCGCCAATATCCGCATGGTGGCCACGGCTTGCGACCCAGAAGCGGATTTCGCGATTGTGGTCATCAAAAACCGGCGTGCAGACGGTGAGGTCGGGTAGATGGGTGCCGCCATTATAAGGCGCGTTGATGAGGAACACATCGCCCGGCTTGATGTCGCTGTTTTCGCGGATGGCGGTGGCGACCGATGCGTCCATGGAACCGAGATGCACCGGCATATGCGGCGCATTGGCGACAAGATTGCCTGCTGCGTCGAAAACCGCACAGGAAAAGTCGAGACGTTCCTTTATGTTCACTGAATAGGCGGTGTTCTGAAGCGTCACACCCATCTGCTCGGCAATGGACATGAAGAGATTGTTGAAAATCTCCAGCATGACCGGATCGGCTTCGGTGCCGATGGCCGTGCGCACGGGCAGCGCCTTGATGCGAGTCAGCACCACGTGGTCATGCGCGGTCAGGCGAGCCTGCCAGCCATCTTCGATAACGATGGTCTGGTTCTTCTCAATGATGATCGCCGGGCCAGTGACAGTCTGGCCGCGCTGCATCTGTTCGCGCAAGACGACGCCCGCATCGTGCAACTCGCCTTGCGAGAAGAAGCGTGTCCGCTTGGCCGTTGCAGCTTCCAGATCGCTATCGAGCGATTGGGCGCTTTCGGTCTCGCCTGCGCCACCGCCCACGGCTTCAACTTCCACGGCATCGATAACAAGAGCCTTGTCTTCCGCAATGAAGCCGAACCGGCGCTTATGGGCAGCCTCGAATTCGGCGCGAAGACGGTTGGCATTGTCCTCTGCCGGGAACGTGGCCTCAATGGAGAGCACCGTGTCGGTGCCCGCATAGCGGATATGCGCGCGCAGATGACGCTGCACGGCTGCGGCCTCGATGCCCTGGGCCAGAAGTTCGGCAACGCATTCCTGCGCCAGTTCTTCACCTAGTTTTCTCAGCGCTACGGGCGCTGCTGGATCGAGCGCGACGCCAAGCGCCTTTTGACGGGTAGCGCGAATATCGGCCAGACCCATGCCATAGGCGGAAAGCAGACCAGACATCGGATGGAGAAGAATATTCTTCATGCCAAGTGCATCGGCGACGAGGCAGGCGTGCTGACCGCCAGCGCCACCGAAACAGTTGAGCGCATAGCGCGTCACGTCATAGCCGCGCTGGACGGAAATTTTCTTGATCGCCTCGACCATATTGGCAACTGCAATGCGGATGAAGCCATCGGCAACTGCTTCCGGCGAACGGCCATCGCCAATCTCGGCTGCAAGTGCGGTGAAGAGTTCCCGCACCCGTTCCACATCAAGCGGCTGGTTCTGTTCGGGACCGAAGATCGCCGGGAAAAATTCCGGCAACAGCTTGCCCAGCATGACATTGGCGTCGGTGACGGCGAGCGGTCCGCCATTGCGGTAGCAGGCCGGGCCGGGATTGGCACCTGCCGAATCCGGGCCGACGCGAAAACGTCCGGCGTCATAATGCAGGATCGAGCCACCACCTGCGGCAACAGTGTGGATCAGCATCATGGGCGCGCGAACGCGCACCCCGGCAACTTCCGTTTCGAAAGCGCGTTCATATTCACCATCGAAATGCGCGACGTCTGTGGAGGTGCCGCCCATGTCGAAGCCGATGACTTTCGGGAAGCCAGCCGTTTCGCCGGTACGGGCGAGGCCGACAACGCCGCCTGCCGGGCCGGACAGGATCGCATCCTTGCCCTGAAACAGATCGGCTGCCGTGAGACCACCCGATGACATCATGAACATGACGCGCGCGCCGGTGCGCTCGACATCCAGTTCGTTGGATACTTGCGCAACATAGCGGCGGAGAACGGGCGACAGATAGGCATCGACAACCGTGGTATCGCCACGCCCGACCAGCTTGATCAGTGGGGAAACCTCGTGGCTGACGGAGACCTGCTCAAAGTCGAGACCACGCGCAATGCGAGCAATTTCAGCCTCATGCGCAGGAAACTTATAAGCATGCATGAGGGCGATAGCGACTGATTTGTAGCCCTGTTCCTTCAGCGCAACCAATGCTGCTTCGGCCTCGGAGAGATCGAGCGCCGTTTCAACTGTGCCGTCTGCCTGAACGCGTTCGTTCAGCTCCACGACCTTTTCATAAAGCGCTTCCGGCTTGATGATTTCAGTCGCAAAGATGTTCTTGCGCTCCTGATAGCCAATGCGCAGCGCATCGCGAAAACCCTTGGTGGTGACAAGAGCCAGCCGCTCGCCCTTGCGCTCCAGAAGCGCATTGGTCGCGACCGTCGTGCCCATGCGAACTTCGCCGATGATCCCGGCGGGAACAGCTTCGCCGGTCTCGAGGCCAAGATGCAGGCGAATGCCGTGAACGGCGGCATCCTTATAGGCAGACGGGTTTTCGGAGAGAACCTTGCGTGCATGGAGCTGGCCCTGCGGATCCCGCCCGATGACGTCCGTAAACGTACCGCCGCGGTCGATCCAGAAGTCCCATACTCCGCGTCCCGTTCCGCTCATCGCTGGCTCCCTCACACAAAATTCCAGATGCATTGAGTTGTGTATTCTGAAAACACTTCTGAAATTGATAGTCACATTTTATTGACAAAATGTCGATAAGATGATGACATAAAATTCACATAAAAGCGGGAGCGTCAAAATGGGTAAAGATAAGGCTTTTGAGGAAGAGCCTAAAAGCGGAGACGAAATGCAGGAGGCTGGCTTCGATGAAGTCACGCTGCCCAAGCATTTGCGCCCGGTCGCCTCGATAGGCCCCATTGTTTCGTCCGCGCATCTGGCTGAAGGCGGTTCGCCCGGCATGTCCGAGGTTGAATATGGCCTCATTCTCGCATCGCACGCCTTTTCACGCTGGATGGTTCGCTGCATGGCCGCGGCGGGATTGCCGGGGCTTTCCCCCATCGAAGTGTTGATTCTCCATTCGATCCGCCATCGTGATCGCGAGAAGAAGCTTGCTGATATCTGCCTCGTTCTCGACATCGAAGACACGCATATTGCCACCTATGCCATTCGCAAGCTTGAAAATGCTGGCTTGCTGACGACCGGCAAGGCGGCAAAGGAAAAGACGGTGAAGATCACCGCCAAGGGCGCCGATGCCTGCGCGCGCTATGCGCAGATTCGCGAGCGTCTTCTGGTCGATTCCACGGCCAATGCGCGCCCATCGGAAGAAACGCTTTCCGAAGTGGCTGCCCTTTTGCGCTTTATGTCCGGTGCATTCAATCAGGCCACGCGGTCTGCCATCACACTTTAAGAGGGTTGAAAGTTTGAGCGGAACCGAGTTGAGCGAACCAGTTTCAAAACCTCTCCTGACCGTCGATGGCCTCAGTGTCGAATTTGGCGCGAGCCGTGTCGTTGACGATCTGAGCTTCTCGGTCCATCCCGGTCGCACGCTGGCTGTGGTGGGAGAATCCGGTTCGGGCAAGTCCATTACGTCGCTTTCCATCATGCGGCTTGCCGATATGAGCGGCGCGAAATTCCCGTCCGGCCGCATTCTGTTCGGCGAACGCGATTTGCTCAAAGCCGATCAGAAGACAATGCGGGGCATTCGCGGCAAGGAGATCGCCATGATCTTCCAGGAGCCGATGACGTCACTCAATCCGGTTTTCACCATCGGTAATCAGCTATCCGAAGTGCTGATGTTGCATGAAGGCATGACCCAGCAGGCGGCGCTTGCCGAGGGGAAGCGACTTCTGGAAATGGTTCGACTGCCGGATGCGGAAGGGCTGCAGAAGCGCTATCCGCATCAGCTTTCCGGTGGCATGCGCCAGCGCGTCATGATCGCCATGGCGCTTGCCTGCCGCCCAAAACTGTTGATTGCCGATGAGCCGACGACCGCGCTCGATGTGACCATTCAGGCCCAGATACTGCACATTATCAGGGATTTGCAGCAAGAGCTTGAAATGGCGGTGATTTTCATCACGCACGATATGGGCGTGGTGGCGGAAATGGCTGACGATGTGGTCGTCATGTGGAAGGCCCGGTCGGGCAGATTTTCTCGAAGCCGCAACATGCCTATACCAAAACGCTGCTGTCGGCAGTGCCGAAGCTTGGCAGTATGACGGGCGAAGCATTCCCCAAGCGGATGCCGGTCATGACCATGCGCGACGGTGTGCCTGTTCTGACCGGTGAGGAGCGCATTCAGGACACGGCCCGCTATGGCGACAAGCCGTTGCTTTCCGTGGACGATCTCTACGTACGATTTCCGATCAAGAAGAACCTGTTCGGCAAGGTCACCCATGTCTGCAATGCGGTGTCGAAGGTCGCATTCGATATTTTTCCGGGCGAAACGCTGGCGCTGGTCGGTGAATCCGGTTCGGGAAAATCGACCATTGGGCGCACCATCCAGCAATTGCAGACGCCGCTTTCCGGCGATATTCGCTTCAACGGCAAGGCCTATTCGGCCATGAGCGCTGCCGAGCGTTATGCCATGCGCCGTGAAGTGCAGTATATTTTCCAGGACCCGTTCGCATCGCTCGATCCACGCAAGACGGTCGGCTTTTCCATTGCAGAACCCATCCGCACGCATGGCCTTCTCGACAACGACAAGGCAATCAATGCACGCGTGGCGGAATTGCTGGAGCGGGTTGGCCTCGGTCCGGAACACGCCAAGCGCTATCCGCACGAGTTTTCCGGCGGTCAGCGCCAGCGCGTCTGCATAGCGCGTGCACTAGCCTCCAAGCCGAAGCTCATCATCGCCGATGAAGCCCTGTCGGCGCTCGATGTTTCCATTCAGGCGCAGGTCATCAACCTGTTCATGGACCTGCAGAAAGAGCAGGGCTTGGCTTATCTCTTCATCAGCCATGACATGGCGGTGGTCGAAAAGATGAGCCACCGCGTCGCTGTTCTTTATCTCGGCCAGATCATGGAACTGGGCTCACGGCAGCAGGTTTTCGAAACACCGTCGCATGACTACACCAAGCGGCTTCTCTCGGCGGTGCCGATTGCCGATCCGTCGGCGCGCACCAACCGGCCTGCGCTGGAAGGTGAAATTCCAAGCACGACGCGCCGGATCGATGACAAGCCGCCGATCTATCGCCATCGCGAGGTCGCAACCGGGCATTTCGTGGCCGAAACAGCCTGACGCACAAAGTTCAACAGAAACCCAAAGGGGAAAAACAATGATAAGGAAAACACTTAAAGCCGTTCTCATGGCTTCCGCTCTCTCGGCGGCAGTGTTTGCATCTGCTCCGGCTTTCGCTGCCGGAAAGCTGACCGTTTCGTCGCCGCAGGACCCGGGTAGCTGGGATCCGATCGACACTTTCCTTGTCAACTGGGCTTCTATCGCCACCAATATTTTCGATGGTCTCGTCTATCGCGGACCAGACCTCAAGATTGTTCCGGCACTGGCAACCTCGTGGGATGAGCTGGATGACGGCAAGCGTATCCGCTTCCATCTGCGTGAGAACGTCAAGTTCCATGACGGCGAGCCGTTCAATGCCGAAGCCGTCAAGTTCACCTTTGATCGCCTGCTTGGTGACGAGGGCGCGAAAGGCCCGCAGCGTTCGAATTATATCGCCATCGAAAAGGTGGAAGTCATCGACGACAAGACCGTCGATTTTCATCTGAAGGCACCGGACCCGGTCCTCATCACCAAGCTGGCCGGTTATGGCGGCATGATCGTTCCGCCGAAATATATTCAGGAAAAGGGCGACGACTATTTCAACACCCATCCGGTCGGCACCGGACCGTTCAAATTCGTTTCCTATGAGCCGAAGGTCAATATCAAGCTTGAGGCTTTTGCCGATCATTGGGGCGGCGCGCCAAAGCTCTCCGAACTCGAATACCGCTTCATCACCGAGCCTTCGACCGCTGTTGCCGAACTTCAGGCTGGTCGCGTTGATCTGGTCATCCCGCCGACCATTCCGATTGGCATGATCCCGACCATTCAGAGTGATCCGAAGCTGGAACTCGTCACGACGGCTGGCCCGACAGTCTATGCCCTGCGTTTCAACACGGCTGACGGCATCACCAAGGATGAGCGCGTGCGCAAGGCGCTGACAATGGCAGTTGATCGCGACGCGATCATCCAGTCCATTCTGGCAGGTCAGGCCGAGCCGATTGCAAGTTTCCAGGGTTCGCTGTCCTTCGGCTTCGACCCGAACATGAAGCCGCTGCCTTACGATCCGGAAGGCGCGAAGAAGCTGCTGGAAGAAGCGGGCGTTCAGCCCGGCGCAAACGTGCAGATCGACGTGCGCGGTCAGGATGCAAGCTTCAATGAAGTGGCGCAGGCCATCGCGAGCTTCCTGCAGATGGTCGGCGTCAATGCAACCATAAAGCCTTACGACACCAATGTTCTGCTGAACGATATCATCCCGCAGGGCAAGACCGGCGCGATGTTCCAGCAGGCCTGGGGCGGCTGGACCTTCGACTACGATAACACCGCCTATTCCATGTACCATTCGGGCGAAAAGTGGAACCCGTACGACAAGGACGAAAAGCTCGACAAGATGCTGGAAGCGCAGCGCTCGGTTATTGATCGCGGTGAACGTGAGAAGCTGCTGCAGGAAATCGCGCATTACGCAGCCGACCGCGCACTGGAAATGCCGCTCTACAACCTCAAGGCAATCTTCGGCGTCAACAAGCGCGTGAAGAACTTCGTGCCGGTGCCTGACAGCCGTCTGCGTCTGACGGACGTCACTGTCGAATAAGCAAGAATGACAATACGGCAAGCCGGATATGACCGGCTTGCCGCAGCATTTCGGAGGCGCACTGGTGGCCGGATTTCTGATCAAACGAATTTTGCAGGCGTTGTTCGTGCTTGTCGCGATGACGCTGCTTGTCGCTTTCGCGGTCCGCCTGACAGGCGATCCGGCATTGATGCTGACGCAAGGTGCTGGCAGCATCACCGAAGCCGATCTCGCACGCATCCGCGAAGGTCTCGGTCTCAACCAGCCGTTCTTCGTTCAATATTGGCAGTTCCTCAAAGGACTGTTCACCATGGATTTGGGCCGCAGTTTCCTTGGCGGTACGCCGGTTTCCACGCTCGTCGCTGGCGCTCTGCCCGCCACACTGATGCTGGCCTTTGCCTCGCTGTTCGTTTCCATCGTGATTTCCGTTCCACTTGGCATCAAGGCTGCGGTGTCGCGTGGAAAATGGGCCGATCAGCTCATCCGCATCTGCTCGCTGGTGGGGCTGTCCTTCCCGAATTTCTGGCTGGCAACCATGCTGGTGCTGCTGTTCGGCATCACACTGCAATGGCTGCCGCCAAGCGGCATGAGCGGCATTGCAAGCTTCATCATGCCGGCGCTCACCATGGGCATCATTCTGACGGCGACCAATGTCCGCCTTGTGCGCACGGCCATGCTGGAAACGCTGCAATCGCAATATATCATGGTGGCGCGCGCCAAGGGGCTGAGTGAAAACAAGGTTCTCTACAAGCATGCGCTGCGCAATTGCGCCATTCCGCTGATCACCTATCTCGGCCTTCAGTTTGGCGGTCTGCTCGGCGGTATCGTCGTGGTGGAACGTGTGTTCAACTGGCCGGGCATGGGCACGCTTGCCTTCGACGCTGTGGCGGGGCGCGATTATCCTGTCTTGCAGGCCACCATCGCGATCCTTTCCATGCTGATCATCGGCGTCAATCTTCTCGTGGACATCGCCTATGGCCTTGTCGATCCGCGTATCCGCACGGAGTAGGACCCATGGCAACCAAAACCTCATCCGTTCTGTTTTCGCGTTTTGCGAGCCTCGAATTCATCGTCGGTGTCGTGCTGACCGGCTGTATTTGTCTGGCCGTGATTTTCTCCGGCTATCTGTTTCCGGGCGGCGCTAACAAGATTGATCTTCTGGCGCGCCTGACGCCGCCATTCGTCAATCCGGCCCATGTTTTCGGCACCGATCCGCTGGGCCGCGACGTGCTGGCGCGGGTTATCACGGGTGGTAAGATTTCGCTGTTTGTCGGTTTCGTTTCGGTGATTGGCTCCGTGGTTATCGGCACCATCATGGGCCTTGTTGCCGGTTATTATCGCGGCTTCTGGGACATGGCGCTGATGCGCTTTGTCGATGTGCAATTGGCGATGCCGTTCATCCTGCTTGCCATCACTGTGATGGCCATTCTGGGCGGCGGATTGTTCAACACCATCATCCTGCTGATCGTCTCGCAATGTGTGCAATATGCGCGACTGGTGCGCGGTTCGGTGCTGTCGCTACGCGAGCGCGAGTTCATCCTGTCCGCCCGCGCTATCGGCGTGAAGGACTGGCGCATCATCTTCCAGCACCTGCTGCCGAACCTGCTTGGTCCGGTCATCGTGCTGATGACGCTCAATGTGGCCAACAATATTCTGCTGGAATCGAGCCTGACCTTCCTCGGTCTCGGTGTTGATCCGACCATTCCAAGCTGGGGCGGCATGCTGGCCGACGGGCGCACCTATCTCCAGACCGCGTGGTGGGTGAGCATTTTCCCGGGCCTCGCCATTCTCTTCACCGTGCTTGGCCTCAATCTTCTTGGCGACTGGCTGCGTGACAGCCTCGACCCAACTGGCAGGACTTCCCGATGAGCGTGCTTTTTGAGAAAACCTATCCGCGTACCGTTCATGCGCTTGTCGAGCACTTTCTGAAACCGGAAATGAACGGCGCGAAGGTGGAAGCATGGCTGTTCGATGATCAGCCGAGCCGCTTTGCTGCCGAAACGAAGCTGCGTGAAGCAGGCGTCGAGGCGCGGCTGCATTCGGCTTACAAGCCGCTTCTGCATTTCTTTCTGGAGGAAGTGGATGGCGCGGCGCTGAAGTCGGCGGTGATCCGTTATCCGCGTCATGAGGCTTGCGTACAGAACCGTTTCTTGCTTGAAACCTATCCCTTGTCTGCTTTGCTGCCGAAGGTGGAGGTGACTTTCGCAGCTTCGGGCAAAGACGACTTTCATTATGACGTCGATCTGGTCTTTGCCAATGGCCATAGCGAGAGCCATCGGGTTTTCGCGCCGAACCGCGTGCATGTGGATTTTATCGGCGAAACGCTGGTGTCGCCAACCGGCTGGCTGATCGTCACGCAGGACCGCAAGACCGAAAACGCGCGCTATGAGACATCCTATGAAAAGCTGTTTCATGACACGGTTTCGACCATTGCGGCCCATGACTGGGAGCGCGGCGAACCTTATTTCGATGAGCTGAACATCGCTGTCAGTCTGCCGATCACCGATCGCCGTCTGCCTTATGATGAGGAGACGCTCAGCCTCACCGAAGCCATGCACGAGGATATCTATTTCTCGCTGCTGGAAGTTTTTCAGAAAAAGTCCGGCCGCCCGGTCGGTGACCGTGGCTTGCAACCGGGCCAGATCGTGCCGGAAGTCCGCTTCCGCGATGCCGAACCGTCCGTCAAAGTGGAAACGCGACCGCTTTCCACCGATGATGCATTGACGGCAGAGCAAGTTCTGGAGACGGCGCAAGCGCCGCTTTCCGCCGATCAGATCCGCCGCGAAATTGCCAGACTTGGCGGTGAGCCATTCGACGCCAGAACTCGCTCTGGCAGAACGGTGCGTGCGACGTATCGCAAGGGCAGCGATGCCGCGATGATGATCAGCGCCGGTCAGCATGCCAATGAGACGACGGGTGTTGTCGGGGCATTGCGCGCAGCCAACCGGCTTGCGGCGCGTGAAGGCGCGCATTTCACGATCTCCCCGCAGGAAAACCCGGACGGATACGAGATACACAAGCGGCTCTGTGCACTTCAGCCGCATCACATGCATCACGCGGCGCGCTATACGGCGCTCGGTGACGATCTGGAATATCGCAGCGGCGAGGGGCTTTACGAAAAAGCCATTCGCGTCGAGGCGGAAAAGCGGACGGATGCGAAACTGCACGTCAACCTGCACGGCTATCCGTCGCATGAATGGACGCGCCCGCTCTCCGGCTATGTGCCGCGTTCCTTTGCTATGTGGACGCTGCCGAAGGGCTTTTTCCTGATCATCCGCCACCATGCCTCCTGGGAAAAGGAAGCGGAAGAACTGATCGACCGCGTGACGAAACATCTGGCCGCGATTGATGGTCTGGTTGCCTATAACAACGCCCAGATCAAGCTTTTCGAGCAGCATGCAGGCGAAACGGGCTTCCGCATTATCAACGGTTTCCCGTGCCTTGTCGGTGTCGATGACCGCCATACGGTGCCGCTGACGCTGATCACGGAATATCCGGATGAGACGATCTATGGCAGCGCTTTCGTTAAAGGTCACACCGCGCAAATGGAAACGGTGCTGGCATGCTACGATGCCTTGCAGACCTTGTTGCCATCTACGCCGGTTGTTTGACTTCCCGGTTCGAAGAGCAAGTTTTATAAAGAAAAAGCGCCGTTTAGCGGCGCTTTTTCATTTTTCACATCTGCTGGTTAAGATCAGCCGCTGATGAGCTTCACTTCCATGAAGTCTTCAAGACCCCACTTGCCGCCTTCGCGACCATTGCCCGACTGCTTGTATCCGCCGAACGGGCTGCCCGGAGCGCGGGACGTGCCGTTGATCTGGATCATGCCAGCGCGGAGCTTGCGCGCAACGCGCTTGGCGCGTTCCGGGCTACCCGTCTGGATATAGGCGGCAAGACCGTAAGGCGTGTCATTGGCGATGGCGATCGCTTCTTCTTCCGTTTCAAACGGGATCATGGCCAGCACCGGTCCGAAGATTTCTTCGCGAGCGATGGTCATGTCGTTGTTTACGTCGGCGAAGACAGTCGGCTTGACGAAATCGCCTTCCGTGAAGCCATCCGGACGGCCCGTACCGCCAGCAACAAGGCGTGCGCCTTCGTCGATGCCCTTCTGGATGAGCTTCTGGACCTTTTCGAACTGGATCGACGAGGAAAGCGGTCCGATATGATCGCCTTCTTCCGCAGGATCACCGACCTTGGTGCCTTCGGTTACCTTTTTCGCGAATTCGACGGCCTTGTCATAGACCGAGCGTTCGACCAGCATGCGTGTCGGCGCATTGCAGGACTGACCGGTGTTCTCGAAGCAATGGGCAAGGCTGCGTTCGATGGTCTTTTCCAGATCGCTATCGGCAAAGACGATGTTCGGCGACTTGCCGCCGAGTTCCAGCGAAACGCGCTTGACGGTTGCCGCGGCAGCGCGGGAAACCGCCGTGCCTGCACGCGTCGAACCGGTGAAGGACATCATGTCCACATCCGGGTGCTGCGACAGGGCTTCGCCGACCACCGGGCCTTCGCCATTGACGAGGTTGAACACACCCTTCGGCAGACCGGCTGCATCGACAAATTCGGCGAACAGCATGGCCGACATCGGCGCGATTTCGGACGGCTTGAGCACGACCGTGCAGCCAACCGCAATCGCGGGAATGACCTTCAGCGCGATCTGGTTCATCGGCCAGTTCCACGGGGTGATCAGCCCGCAAACGCCGATAGGTTCATGCACGATGGTCTGGTTTGGAAATTTCGGAGAAAGAATTTCTTCAAACTCGAAATTCTCGAAGGCAGCGACAAAAGCCTTGATGTGCGACACGCCAACAGCAGCCTGCGATTCACGTGCAAGCGTAATCGGCGCACCCATTTCGTGCGAAATGGCCTTGGCCATTTCATCCATACGGGAATCGTAGATTTCCGCGATACGGCGGATATAGGCGATGCGCTCTTTCGCTGGCGTTTCGGCCCAAGCGGGGAATGCCTTGCGCGCAGCCGCAACCGCGAGATCGATATCGGCAGCCGAGCCGCCGGAGATCACCGCATAGGGCTTTTCATTGGCCGGATTGACGACTTCGATGCTCTTGGCATCGATTGGAGCGCGCCAGGCGCCGTCGATGTAAAAATCCGTTTTCTGAACCAGGTTCTTCTGAAGCATGGCGCATTCCTCCGTCGGTTTTGAATTCCCATATGTTGTTCTGCAAGCCGATCCAAATCGAACCAGCATGCATTTGCGGGCAACCTTAATGCCCGGATATGGCAGCGTCAAAACAGAAGGACGGATGGAATCATCAATTTTTCTTATTCATTATCGTAGGCTTCGACATCAATGCCGAGCGACACAAGGCCTTCCTCGATATAATCGCCCAGAAGCGGCGTTCCGATCAGGTATTTTGCCTCGCGCCCATTATGGCGGTCGCTTGCTGTCGACAGGGCCTCGTCCCATTCCTCCGGCGAAAAATCGCCGCGTCCAACCCACATCAAGGCGAGCAATTCGATGCGTTGGTCTTCATTCAGGGAGCGTATGGCGGCGAAAAGCTCCTTCCGGGTCGGGTTGTCGAGCGAAGCATCGAGAATATCGACGTCTCTGTCATCGCCGGGATTGGAACCGGAGTCTTCGTCCACCGCAGGCACCTGCACATCGTATTCGCGCGCCTTCGCAATGATGAATTCCAGATTGTCCAGGTTGTTCGTCAGCTCGACCATCGAATACCTCCGTTACCGGTTTTCTCAGCGTCTTTCTGATTATAGGGCGTCTGCTTCGCGCAGGCGATAGCCAACTCCGGTTTCGGTGAGAATATATTGCGGCTGGTCGGGCAGGGCTTCGATCTTCTGGCGAAGCTGGCGCACATAGATGCGCAGATATTGCACATCTGCCGCCGGGCCCCAGACCTGATTGAGAATATATTGATGAGTCAGAACCTTGCCCGCATGCTGCACCAGAAGGCGGAGAATGTCATATTCCTTGGGTGACAGCTTGATGTCGTTGCCCTCGACCTTGACGATGCGCCGCACCAGATCAACCGAAAGACCGCCGCTCTGGAAAATTGGCTTTTCGCCTTGCTGTTGCAGCTTGTGACGGAGCGCAACACGGATGCGCGCTGCCAGTTCGCGCATGCCGAAAGGCTTGGTCACATAATCATCAGCGCCGAGTTCCAGCGCCTTGACGATGCCGACCTCGTCGGTGCGGCTTGAAAGAATGAGGATGGGCAGGTTGCGCCCTTCCTGCCGCCATTGCAGCAGGAGGCGATGGCCGTCCATGTCCGGCAAACCAAGGTCGAGAAGCACAAGGTCGGGGCTTTCAGCCTCGATCTTCTCCATCGCCTCAGTGGCATTGGCGGCCTCAACGGTCGTGTAACCTTCGGTGGTCAGCCCAACCCGAAGGAGTTTACGGATCGGCGGTTCGTCATCGACGATCAGCACTTTGACGCTTTGCATATTCATTGCGTTGTTTCCGTTTCAGCGTCGCCGGATGGAAGCGGCAGTGAGATGACGAAGACTGCGCCAGACCAATTGTGGTCATGGTCGCTGCGATTGCGAGCGGCGATAGTGCCGCCCATTGCTTCGACAAAACCGCGCGCGATGGACAGGCCAAGGCCCGTGCCTGCTTGAACGTGATCGCCCTTGCGAACGCGATAGAAGCTGTCGAAAATCCGTTCCCGGTCATCGGCGGGAATGCCCGGCCCCTGATCGGCAATTTCCAGAATAAGCCGCGTTCCACTGATATGGGCTTCGATAGCAATTTCAGAGGCTTCCGGCGCGTACTTCGCGGCATTGTCGAGAAGATTGAACAGAACCTGTTCAAACAGAACTGCATCCAGCCGCAGCATCGGCAGATCGGCGGGCACTGATACGCGAACCGCATGACGCGCAAGAATTTTTGCGGCCCGGTGCAAGGCGGCGCCGACGATATCACCGATATAATGCGGAGAGAGGTTCGGCTCCATTGCACCCGCTTCAATACGGGTCATGTCGAGAAGATTGGCAATGAAGCGGTTGAGGCGTTCCGACTGATCCACGATGGTCTGATAAAGATCAGCCTGATCTTCAGAGGGCAAGGAACCGTGATATTCGCGCAATGTGGTGGCGGCACCCATGATGGCCGCCAGCGGGGTTTTCAGGTCGTGCGAGATCGAGGTGAGAAGTGCGGAGCGCAACTTGTCGGTTTCGGCGGCAAGCCTTGCGCGCTCGACGTCTTCCACCAGCTGCACGCGCTCGATGGCGATGGCGGCCTGATCGGCCAGCGCTTCGAACAGTCGTTGCTGTTCGGGCGTGAGTATCGGTCCCTGACGGTCATTGTCGAGACCGATGACACCGACCGAAGTTCGCGCCGTGCGCAGCGGCAGGTAAAGACGGCGTGCGCCAGGCAGCGTATCGGCACCGCGTCCAGCGGGCAGATTGTGCTCCCAAGCCCAATGGGCAGCGGCGATATCGGCATCGTCGAGTGTGTCATCCGGTGGATATCCGGCGCGCACCGCGATGCTCTCACGCTCCGGCAGCAGGATGACCGCACGCACCTTCAGCATGGAAGCAATCTGGAAGGCCGTTGCCCAAAGCACATCGTCCAGCGAGCCGGTGCCCGCGAGCTTCTTGCTGAAAAGATAAAGATCCTCGGTCATGCGCGCGCGCTGCCGTGCCGATGCTGCCTGACGCTGCACGCGGCTTGCCAGATTGCTGGCTACAAAGCTGACGAGGAGGAAGAAGACGAGGGCCACCACGCTTTCCGGGTCCGCAATGGACAGTGTGTAAAGCGGCGGCAGAAAGAAAAAATTATAGGCGAAGGCGCTGATGATGGAAACGAACAGCGCAGGCCACAGACCAAGCGTAACCGCAACGCCAAGCACGCCGACGACGAAGACCAGCGCTATGCTGCGAACATCGAGAAACTGGTCGAGCAGCAACCCGACGCCATTCGCGGCTGCGACGACTGCTGTGCCGATTGCATAAGGCAGAATTTGCAGGCTTGCCGATGGGGCGGCGGTCTTGACCTTACGAGCGTTGCTGGCCGCCTCCTGGTCGATGCCTGCCGTGATGTGCACATCTATAGCGCCCGCCCGGCGGATCAGTTCGTGCCCGACCGAACCTTCGACAATTTCGCGCCAGCGCGGCTTGGCTGATTTGCCGACAACCACCTGCGTGAAATTATGCGTGCTGGCATAGCGGATAATGTCTTCCGCCACCGACTGGCCGGGAATGATGATCGGCTCGCCGCCAAGCTGTTCGGCAAGACGCATGGTTGCCGACAGCCGGTCTTTTTCATCCTCCGACATATTGGCAGAGCGCGGCGTTTCGATGTGAATGACCGCCCAGGGCGCGCGCAGCCGATCGGCCAGACGGCGCGCATAGCGCACCAGCGATGCGCTACGTGGCCGTTCATCAACGGCAACGAGAATACGGTCGCCCGCTGCCCACGGACCTTCGATGGCATGGGCGCGCATATGGGTGAGAAGCTGTTCGTCCACCCGCTGCGCAGTGCGCCGCAGCGCCAGTTCGCGGAGCGCCGTCAGATTGCCTGGCGAGAAATAGTTGCGGATTGCGCGCTTAGCCGTCTTGGGAAGATAGACCTTGCCGTCGTTGAGCCGCTTGATGAGATCGCCTGGCGTGAGGTCGATCAGCTCGATATCGTCGGCGCGGTCGATAATGCTGTCTGGCACGGTCTCGCGAACGCGAATGCGCGTGATCTGCGCAACCACATCATTCAGGCTTTCGACATGCTGGATATTCAGCGTGGTGTAGACGTCTATCCCCTGCGCGAGGATTTCCTCCACATCCTGATAGCGCTTGGGGTGACGGCTGCCCGGCGCATTGCTATGGGCAAGTTCGTCCACCAGAACCAGCTGCGGACGGCGCGCCAGCACAGCGTCGATGTCCATCTCTTCCAGTTCATGGCCATGATAGGCAACAAGGGCGCGGGGGATGACTTCCAGCCCGTCGACCAAGGCTTCAGTGTCGCGACGGCCGTGGGTTTCGACCACGCCGATCACCATGTCGACGCCATCGGCTTTGCGTGCTCTGCCGGACATCAGCATTTCATAGGTCTTGCCGACACCGGGCGCCGCGCCCAGAAATATCTTGAGGCGGCCACGCGTTTCGCGCTCCGCCTGTTCGAGCAGGGCATCGGGAGAGGGCCGTGTGTTGTCAGCGCGTATGTCGTCCGACATCAATGATAGTGCTCCTGCGAAGCGGGCGGCATCGTTTGCGCCGCCCGTATTCTACTTTATTTAGCTGCGGTTCTGTCCAGAACAAGATTGAGTTTCAGGACGTTGACCACAGGTTCACCGAGAAAGCCAAGCTCGCGGTCTTCCACCTGCTGCTCGACAATGCCGCGCAGTGCGGCTTCGTTAATGCCCCGCGCCTTGGCTACACGGGGTATCTGATAAAGGGCTGCTTCCGGCGAAATATGCGGGTCGAGACCGCTGGCCGAGGTGGTCACGAGGTCGATAGGGATCGCTGTGTCAGGCGTTGTCTGTTTCAAAGTTTCCGCCTCGGCCTTGATCCGCTCGATCAAAGCGGGGTTGGTGGGGCCGAGATTGGAGCCGCCGGAGCTGGATGCATCGTAGCCATCCTTGCCTGCGGCGGATGGGCGACCTTGGAAATAGCGGTCAGCGGCAAAATTCTGGCCGATCAGTTCAGAACCGATGACCGTTCCGTCCTTCTCGATCAGGCTGCCATTGGCCTGTTGCGGAAAGACTGCCTGGGCAATGCCGGTCATACCGAGCGGATAGATGAACCCGGTGATGACGGTAAGCGCGACGATCATGACCAATGCGGGACGAAGTTGCTTCAACATGGGTGAAAATCCTTATGCGAGGCCAAGGGCAACGATGGCCATATCGATGGCCTTGATGCCGATGAACGGAACGATGACGCCGCCGAGGCCGTAGATGAGCAGGTTACGCGCGAGCAGGGCGCCTGCGCCGACAGCCTTGTATTTCACGCCCTTCAACGAAAGCGGGATCAGCGCCACGATGATGAGCGCGTTGAAGATGATGGCCGAGAGAATGGCGCTTTGCGGCGTGGCAAGGTTCATGATGTTGAGCGCGCCGAGCTGCGGGTAGAACGCCAGAAACATGGCCGGAATGATCGCGAAATATTTCGCGATATCGTTGGCGATGGAGAAGGTCGTCAGCGCGCCGCGTGTCATCAGAAGCTGCTTGCCGATTTCAACGATCTCGATGAGCTTTGTCGGATCGCTGTCGAGATCGACCATATTGCCTGCCTCGCGGGCCGCCACGGTGCCGGTATTCATGGCGACACCCACATCGGCCTGTGCGAGGGCAGGCGCGTCATTGGTGCCGTCGCCGCACATGGCGACGAGTTTGCCCTTGGCCTGTTCTTCGCGGATCAGCGCCAGCTTGTTCTCCGGGGTCGCCTGCGCCAGAAAATCATCGACGCCTGCTTCAGCCGCAATTGCCGCTGCGGTCATTGGGTTGTCGCCGGTGATCATCACCGTGCGGATGCCCATGCGCCGCAGTTCGGAGAAACGCTCGCGAATGCCGCCCTTGACGATATCCTTGAGATGGATGACGCCAAGCAGCCTGCCATCCTTGACCACGGCCAGCGGCGTGCCGCCGGATTTTGCAATCGTATCGGCAATGGCTTGCAGTTCGTGGGTGACTTTTTCTTCGGTCGCACGGTTCTGGCCCACATGTTTCAGCACGGCATCCACAGCGCCCTTGCGGATGGACGAACCATCGATATCGACACCGCTCATGCGGCTCTGCGCGGTAAAGGGCACGAAAGTCGCATGCAGGTTCTGCATGTCGCGACCGCGAATGGCATATTTCTCCTTGGCCAGAACCACGATGGACCGACCTTCTGGCGTTTCATCGGCAAGCGAGGCCAGCTGCGCGGCGTCGGCCAATTCCTGTTCGCTGATGCCGGTTAACGGCATGAAGGCGGTTGCCTGACGATTGCCGAGCGTGATCGTGCCGGTCTTGTCGAGGAGCAATGTGTCGACATCGCCTGCTGCTTCCACCGCGCGGCCCGACATTGCCAGCACATTGAAGCGCACCAGACGGTCCATGCCTGCAATGCCGATGGCTGACAGCAGAGCGCCGATGGTGGTCGGGATCAGCGTTACGAACAAGGCGACAAGCACGATGACCGGGATGTAGCCGCCCGCATAGGTCGCGAAGCTTGGAATCGTCACCACGGCCAGAACGAAAATCAGCGTCATGCCTGCAAGCAGGATGTTGAGCGCGATCTCATTCGGGGTTTTCTGACGCTCGGCGCCTTCCACAAGGCTGATCATCTTGTCGATGAAAGTCGAGCCCTGAGCCGCCGTGATACGCACCCTGATCCAGTCCGACAGTACTTGCGTGCCGCCGGTGACAGCCGAACGGTCGCCGCCGGATTCGCGGATGACAGGTGCGGATTCGCCGGTGATGGCGGCTTCATTGACCGAAGCCACACCCTCGATCACCTCGCCATCGGACGGGATGATGTCGCCCGCTTCGACGAGAACGATATCGCCGACCTTGAGGCTTGTTCCAGCGACGGTTTTGTAATCGGTCTTGCTGTCGCCGTTCAGAAGCTTGGCCTGTGTTTCGGTGCGCGTGCGGCGCAGGGATTCTGCTTGGGCCTTGCCGCGCCCTTCGGCGACCGCTTCGGCAAAATTGGCGAACAGCACCGTGAACCAGAGCCACAGCACGATCTGGAATGAAAAGCCGACATTGGCCCCGCCGGTCGCGATGTCTTTAGCAAGCAGCACCGTGGTGAGGGCCGAAACGACGGCCACAACGAACATGACCGGGTTTCGGGCGAGGCTTTTCGGGTTCAGTTTGCGGAAGGCATCGCCAACCGCCGGGATAAGGATGCGGGCATCGAGAATGCTCGCGGATTTGGACTGGCTCATAACGAGGCTCCAGTAGATGTTTTGCGAAGCGGACGCTCAGATCAGCCGGATGGCGAGAAACAGGATGAGCATCACGGCAAGGATCGACAGAATGCAACTCGACGGTTTCAGCATCAGAAGGTCTTTCCCTGGATCAAGGCGAGGTGTTCGGCGATCGGTCCCAGCGCCAGCGCGGGGAAGAAGATCAGCCCGCCGACAACCAGAATGACGCCGATCAGCAAGCCCACGAACAAAGGACCATGGGTCGGGAAGGTGCCTGCCGATTGCGGTGCGATCTTCTTGGCGACCAGCGACCCGGCAATGGCCATGGCGGGAACGATGACGAGGAAGCGCCCCATCAGCATGGCAAGGCCGATGGTGATGTTGTACCAGGGCGTGTTGCCGGAGAGCCCGGCGAATGCCGAGCCGTTATTGGCGGTGCCCGACGTATAGGCGTAGAGGATTTCCGAAAAGCCGTGCGGCCCCTGATTGGCAATGGAACTTAAGCCTGCCGGGATGACGGAGGCGATTGCCGTGAAGCCGAGGATCGACAGCGGCAAGCACAGCACGGCCAGCATCGCCATCTTGACTTCCTTGGCCTCAATCTTCTTGCCCAGATATTCAGGCGTGCGACCAACCATCAGGCCAGCAACGAAAATCGCCACGATGACGAACAGGATGATACCGTAAAAACCTGCGCCGACACCGCCGATGATGATTTCACCGAGCATCATATTGATCATCGGGATCATACCGCCGAGCGCCATCATGCTGTCATGCATGGCAATCACCGCGCCACAGGATGCAGCAGTCGTGACCACGGCGAAAAGGGCAGACATGGCGATGCCGAAACGGGCTTCCTTGCCTTCCATATTCGCGCCGTCGATGCCGAGCGCGTGGATCAGCGGATTGCCCGCAGCTTCTGCCCAATAGCAGATGGCTACGCCTGCAACGAACAGCACGCCCATGGCCGCAAAGATCGCCCAGCCTTGTTTCTCATTACCAACCATACGGCCAAAGACATTGGTCAGCGATGCGCCGATAGCGAATATCGCAACCATCTGGATCATGTTGGAGATGGCGTCGGGGTTTTCAAACGGATGCGCGGAATTGGCGTTGAAGAAGCCGCCGCCATTGGTGCCGAGCATCTTGATTGCCAGCTGCGATGCAACCGGCCCAAGCGCAATGACTTGCCGCGCGCCTTCCAGCGTCGTGGCTTGCGCATAAGCGCCGAGCGTTTGCGGCACACCGAGTGCGACGAAGGCAAGCGTCATCACGATGCAGATCGGCAGCAGGATATAGAGCGTGCAGCGCGTGAGGTCGACCCAGAAATTACCGAGTGTTTTCATTGATTTGCGCGAGAAAGCTCTAATAAGCGCCATCGCGATTGCCACGCCCGTCGCAGCCGAGACGAAGTTCTGCACCGTCAGTCCGGCCATCTGGGTCAGATAGGACATGGTGCTTTCGCCGCCGTAGTTCTGCCAATTGGTGTTGGTCACGAAACTGGTGGCGGTGTTGAAGGCGAGGTCGGCGGGCACATTGCTCATGCCCATAGGGTTGAAGGGCAGTGCGCCCTGAAACCGCTGCATCGCATAAAGCAGAAGAAACCCGGCCAGATTGAACAGCAGCATGGCAGCAGTGTAGCTCGTCCAGTGCTGTTCCTCGCGCTCGCCAGTGCCCGCAAGACGGTATAGCCCGCGTTCGACAGGCACAAAAACCGGCGAAAGAAATGTCCGGTCGCCGTTGAAGACACGCGTTATATAGCCGCCAAGCGGCTTTACGAGCAGAATGATGATCCCGCAAAAGACGAGGATCTGTATCCATCCATTGATTGTCATGGTTTTTCCCAAGCCCCTACAGGGCCGCTATTCGCGGGCCGGTCAGAACCGCTCCGGTCGAATGAGCGCATAAAGAAGATAGATCGCGATGAAGATGGCGACCAAAGCGCCAGCGATGTATTCGATCAGCATGTTACGTCCTCAAAGCTTTTCGCAGACGCGCAAATAGCCAAAGAGCAGAGCGAAGAAGCCGATGCCGATTGCCAGGACGGCGATGTCCATAATGTCGTCCCCTTGCGGGGCTCCCTGTTGTGAAGGCTTTTTGCCATGCAGGGATTATGTGACCTTACGGCATAGGGTTTCGAGACAGGGAAACCAGCCGCGATATAAAAATCTCATATAGAAAACGGGACAGCGCGCCACGGGTTCGCTGGCTGAAATTCGGTTGAAAATTTTATTAAATCAGTTGGTTGCTGGTGTTTTCAGAAGGCGTCTGGCAATTCAGATTGAAGCCACCGCCCGGCCTGCCGCCCGCCCGGAGAATATACAGCCGCCAAGAAATGTGCCTTCCAGAGCATTATAGCCGTGATACCCGCCGCCGCCGAAACCGGCAGCTTCGCCTGCCGCATAAAGGCCGGGCACCGGCTCGCCGTCCTCGCCCAGAACTGCCGATTGGAGATTGGTGTGCAGACCGCCCAGCGTCTTGCGGGTCAGAATATGCAGCTTGACGGCAATCAGCGGGCCGTTGGCCGGATCCAGCAGCGCATGAAGCGGTACGGCGCGCGTCAGCCGGTCACCGATATAGGCGCGCGCATTATGGATCGCCATGATCTGTGCGTCCTTCGTGTAACGATTGACCACTTCATGGTCCCGCGCTTCGATCTGGTCGCGAATGCGTCGCACATCGAGCAGTTTCTCACCGCTCAAATTGTTCATGCCCGCAACCAGCTCTTCAATCGTCTTGGCAGTGATAAAATCGGCACCGTTGTCGATGAAGGCTTTGACGGGCGGTGGTGGAGCTTTGCCGAGACGACTTTTCAGCAGCAGCTTCCAGCTTTTGCCGGTCAGGTCCGGATTTTGCTCCGAGCCGGACAGTGAAAACTCCTTGCGGATGATCTTCTCGGTCAGAATGAACCAGGAATAATCATAGCCGGTAGAGAGAATGTGCTTGAGTGTGCCGAGCGTGTCGAAACCGGGCAGATAGGGAGCCGGTAGACGGTTGCCGCGCGCATCGAACCACATGGAGGAAGGGCCGGGCAGAATGCGGATGCCATGATTGGGCCAGATCGGGTTCCAGTTGCGCAAACCTTCGGTGTAGTGCCACATGCGATCGGCATTGATGACGTGTCCGCCTGCGTTCACCGCCATATCGATGCCGCGCCCGTCCACATAGGCTGGTACGCCCAGCACCATTTCCCTCGGCGGATTGCCGAGCCTTTCGCGCGGCCATGCCCGGCGCACGCGTTCAGGATCGCCGCCAATGCCGCCGGACGTTACGATAACGTTGTCAGCGCCAAATGCGAATTCGCCGATAACCTCTCGGGAAGTTGGCTGCCCGCGTTCCGCCGTGGAGGGGGCCAGCACTTCACCGAAAACGCCGGTGATGCGTCCGTT
This sequence comes from Brucella sp. 22210, assembly GCF_052045675.1. Lineage (NCBI taxonomy): Bacteria > Pseudomonadati > Pseudomonadota > Alphaproteobacteria > Hyphomicrobiales > Brucellaceae > Brucella > Brucella sp. 22210. Next base: position 70,695 of record NZ_JBQEPD010000007.1, on the reverse strand, counting down.
GGCGCTGGTGATCTGACTGACACGATGACGGCACTTCAGGGTGACAAGGCCTTTTGTCATTGCATCCCGCAGCCGCTGTTCAAACGGGGCCACGACGCCCGGGCCCGGGCCCCATGTGACGTGGAAACGCGGCACCGAGTTGCCATGCCCATGGGCGAGTGCGCCGCCACGTTCGGCCCAGCCGACAACGGGAAACCAGCGCATGCCAAGACTGCGCAGCCATGGGCGCATTTCACCGGTTGCAAATTGCAGATAGGCTTCGGCCCATTTCCGGGGCCAGAGGTCTTCCGGGCGGTCAAATTGTGCTGAGCCAAACCAGTCTTGCGCGGCGAGATCGAAACTGTCCTTGATGCCAAGACGGCGTTGCTCGGGCGTGTCGATCATGAACAGTCCGCCCAGCGACCAGAACGCCTGACCGCCGATGGAGTTTTCGCCTTCCTGTTCCAGAAGGATGACTGTTTTGCCCGCGCTGGTCAGTTCGTTCGCTGCGGCCAAGCCAGCCAACCCCGCGCCGATGATGATCGCATCCGCGTCCGCCATTCGCACAATCTCCCCTCATTTTTGCGCGCATGGTGGCGGAAGCGAAGCCGTCTGGCAAGAACTCTGAAAGCGTCTCAACCAAAGAAATACGGCATGACCCAATCGGCTATCAGCTTGATGGAAAGCCCGAACAGGGTGAGTTGTACGAGCAGGAAGAAAGGGCCGTCTGGAAGGAGCCGCGTCAGTTTCGCACCTGCAAAAGTGCCGATCACTGCGGAAGGAATCAGCCAGAGTCCCATCGACAGATCGAGATTGGAAAACTGCTGCAACTGCCAGTATGGCACCAGCTTCACGGCATTGACGATGGCAAAAAGGATGGTCGATGTGCCGGCGAAGACCAGCTTTTCCAGATGCTGCGGCAGGACATACATCTGAAACGGCGGCGCACCGGAATGCGACACGAAGCTGGTAAGGCCGGTGAGAATCCCCCAGAAGACACCGCCCGGAACATCAGCCTTGCGGGCTTTTCGGCGATAGCGTGCGCCGATCCAGGCGTTCAGGCAGAACAGGATGCCGACCAACCCCACCAGCATGCCGATGAAGGTGCTGGAGAGATGCGAGCTGAACAGCCAGCCAATACCGACGCCGACAATGGCTGCGGGCGTGAGAATGGCGAGATTGCGCGCTGAATAATGGTGGCGGTAGAGGTAAAGCCCGAACATGTCGCTGATGACATAGATCGGCAGCAGCAAGGCGGCGGCTGTGACCGGCGAGATGACGAGCGCCATCAGCGGAACGGCGAGCGTGCCGACCGATGGCAGGCCGCCTTTCGACATGCCAACCAGAAATGCCGCCGTGATAGCGACTGCCAGATACAGGGGGGTATGTTCGATCATGCGTCAGCCGCTGTCAGGGATTGGCTCCGGGGCAGAACGACCCGGAGCATTATGGAAGTAGACGTTTTTGGCTGGAAATTAGGCGTGCGCCCATTCCCAATAGAGACTGCGGGCGTGCCTGGTAACGGCTCCGTATTCCAACTTGCGATCATCAAAGCCGATGATCGGCACAACCTTGCTCATATTGCCGGTGGAGAAGATCTCGTCGGCCTGACGGAAATCCTCGATCTTGAGCGTCGTCTCATGCACCGTCACGCCAGCAGCACGTAACAACATGATGACGCGCTGGCGCGTGATGCCGTTGAGGAAGGTGCCATTTGGTACCGGCGTGAGGACTTCGCGGCCGCGAACCATGAAGATGTTGGAGGTCGCCGTTTCTGCAACATTGCCCAGCACATCAGTCACGATTGCATTGTGAAAGCCCTTGGCCTTGGCTTCGAGCAGCATGCGCCCATTGTTCGGATAGAGGCAGGCTGCCTTGGCATTGACCGGCATCACTTCCAGAAAGGGACGACGGAACGAGGTCGTGGTGATGGTGAAGCCTTTAGGCTCGACCATCGGAATGGCTTCGAGGCACAAGGCGAAATCGGTTGAGGAAGCAAGCGGCGCGACCGTGCTGCTGTCGCCTTCTTCGGCCCAGTACATGGGACGGATATAGACATCGGTGCCGGGGGCGAATTTCTTCAGCCCTTCCAGCGCGAGTGCCTCAATGTCATCGGCCGAAAGCGTCGGCTCAAGGCCGAGCGCACGGGCGGAATCATTGGCGCGGGCCGAATGACGGTCGAGGTCCGGCGTGACGCCTTCGAACAGGCGCGCGCCGTCGAACACTGCTGAACCGAGCCAGGTTGCATGCGAGGCCGCGCCCAGAATGCGCACGTCGCCTTCGCGCCACTCGCCCTTGTAATAGGTCCACATTGCCTTCGAGGCGTGCTTGTCGGTCATTTTCCACGTCCTTAATTCGTGTGTCTTTCGACTGTAATCCATGGCACCGGCGAGCGTGGATACGCTGTGACTGCTGCTGATCTGTCGGGGAAGGGCGCAGTAGGCCGGTGAATTGTGATATCGTAGGATTGCTTTTTGAAGGAAACAAGCCAGAAGCGACGACAAGAACAGTTTTTGTCGAGTGAATGCCGTGAAATTGAAAAGCCAGCCGAAATGGCTGGCTTCTAATGCGGTTTTGGCCGAAAGGTTTAGAACATCGTGTTGTTGTTCTTGGACGTTTCGGGAACAGCCTGGATGACATCCCAGTGCTCGACGATCTTGCCGTTATCAACACGGAAAATATCGACGATGGCGCGGCCGCGGTCTGCTTCATTCATTTTCGATTGAAGATGAATGAAGACCAGATCACCATCCGTGGCACTACGCACAATGCGTGCGGTCGCCGTCGGGTTGTCCTTGAAGCGTTGGGTGAAGAACTTCACGAAAGGCGCTTTGCCGTCCGGTACGCCCGGATTGTGCTGGATGTAGTTCTCGGCCAGCACTTCGGAGTATTTTTCCACTTCATGCTTGTTGAAGACACCATCGTAAAATTCCAGCACGATTTTGCGGTTGGCTTCTTCCTTGGCGATGTCGCGTGTTTCTTGCGCAAGCGACGGTACCGACACGGAAACCGCGCCGATAAGAGTGGCGATGAAAGCGGCATGCATGGAGTGTTTCAACACAGAAAGCCTCGTTCATTTGTTGGGAGGGGGCAGTTCACTTTTGCGCCAGAGACTGATGAAGCTTTTGACCGCCTCATTGACCAGTTCCTGATTACGCTCTTCGTCCGGCGCGGCAGTTCCAAGAAGCAGGCGGGGAAAGAGAAATCCGCTGATGCTGCCTAGAAACAGCATCGCCTGCACTTCAGGGTTCGCGACCTGGAATTCACCGGTTTTCGTCTTCGCTTCAATATAAGCGGTTAGACTGCTCAGGACCTGACCGGTCCTGTCCGATCTCAGGCTGGTGCCGATTTCGGGAATTTCTTCCACCGCCTGAAGCATGGCGCGCAACAGTTTCGCCATTTCCAGGTCGAGAAAATTATCCGCCACGATCCGTCCGATCACAGGCAGGAGGATTTCAGGTTTCGCTCCCCAAGGAGCATTATCGAGACGGGCGTGGATTTTATTGCGGATGTCGTCAAAAGCGGTTTTCAGCAAAACCTGCTTGCTGCCAAAGCGATTATAAAGCGTCTGGCGCGTCAGGCCAGCTTCGGCAGCGATCAGCTCCAAACTGACCGCAGAGCCGTGCTCCGACAGCATTTTTCTTGTCGCATCAAGCACCGTTTCAGTGCTCACATTCATTTTCTTGTCCACGCTTTTCAGTCCCTCCCCAATGCCCTCTGTTAGCCAAGAGTCTGACATTACAGAAGATTAATTTTACTTTACTGTAAAGTAAAATATTTTGAAAGCTAATATTTGACTCTCGCCCTGTTTGATCCGTTCGCGTGTCCCGCTGCGGAAACTCATGGCCCGACCCGATGAAAGGCTAGCATATGAAACTTAGGAAACGAGGTATACTAGTTCTTGTATTGGGGCTGGTGCTGATTGCAGCTTTTTTTGCATGGCGTGGCACGCAAAAAACATCTGCTGAGACGACGGCGTCGATTGCTCCCGTTCAGGCCAATGCCGCAGTCGTGGAAGCGGCTACGGTGCAAACGCGCGATCTGGACAGCATCATCTCGGCAGTTGGCAGTTTGCGCGCGAAGGAATCGGTCACGCTGGCCTCGGAAATCAGCGGTCGGGTGGACAAGATTTTGTTTCAGGAAGGCCAGCGCGTTGAGGCAGGCAGTGTTCTGTTTCAGCTGGATACCTCCATTCTGGATGCTTCCGTTCAATCGGCCCGTGCGGCCAATGTTCTTGCCAGGTCGACTTTCGAACGCACCGAAGCCCTGTCGAAGCGCGGGATCAGCGCGACACAGGCTTTGGAAGAAGCGGAAGCGAACCTGCGCAATACGGAAGCGGCTCTGGCGCTTGCCGAAGCACAACTCGCACAGACTTCTATCAAGGCGCCGTTTCACGGTGTTGTCGGTCTGCGTTCGGTCAGTGTGGGCGCTTATGTAACTGCGGGTACGACCAATCTTGCCAAGCTCGATCAGATCGATCCATTGGTGGCGGAGTTTTCCTTGCCGGAAGTCGCGCTGGCGAATATTTCGCCCGAGCAGCGGGTTTCGGTGATAGCAGATGCACTGCCAGACCAGCCGTTTCAGGGGCAGGTCTATGCCATCGAGCCTTCCGTCGATGAAACAGGCCGCTCTATTCGCATGCGCGCCTTGATCGCCAATCCCGATCTGAAATTGAGGCCGGGGCTTTTCGTGCGCGTCAATGTCACGACAGGCACCAAGGCAGATGCCCTGCTGGTGCCGGAAAGCGCCATTGTGCCAAGCGGCGAAACCCAGACCGTCTATCGCATCAATGCGGACGATACGGTCGAGGTGGTCACGGTCACGCTGGGGCAACGGCTTGAAGGGATGGTCGAGATTGTCACGGGCCTCGATAAGGATGCCCGTGTCGTGACGGCCGGTCAGCAGAAGTTGCAAACAGGAACCAAAATCCGTGTTCAGGACGCAACTGCGGAGGGATCGGTCTGATGTCCATATGGGAAATGTGTGTCCGCCGACCGGTCTTCGCTACGGTCCTTAGTCTGGTGCTCGTTCTGCTCGGCATCGTGTCCTATGAGCGGCTGAGCACCCGCGAATATCCCGATGTGGAAGAACCGACAGTTTCCGTTTCGACCACCTATTCCGGCGCTAATGCCGAAATTGTGGAAAGTCAGGTGACGCAGGTTCTTGAAACACAGCTCTCGGGTATTGCCGGTATTGATGTGGTGTCATCGACAAGCCGAGCGGAAACCAGCGCCATCACGGTGCGCTTTACACTCGGCACCGATCCCGAAGTGGCCGCTGCCGAAGTGCGCGACCGTGTGTCCCGCGCAAGACGCAATCTCCCCGATGAGATTGACGAGCCGATTGTCGCCAAAGTGGAAGCGGATGCGCAGCCCATCATGTATGTGGCTTTTACAAGCGACCGTCATTCCGGCCTTGAAATCACTGACGTTCTCAATCGAACGGTTGTTGACCGTATCCAGAATTTGCCCGGTGTCTCGGAAGCCCGCATTCTCGGCGCGCGTGAATATGCAATGCGTGTCTGGATCGATGCGCGCAAGCTGGCGGGTTACGGCCTGACGGTTCAGGATGTTGAAACGGCACTTGAAAGCCAGAATGTCGAAGTACCTGCAGGGCGTATCGAAAGCAAGGATCGGGAGTTTACCCTTCTCGCCAATACGGCGCTCACGACGCCCGAAGAATTTGCCGACATCATCATCAATGTCGTGAACGGTTATCCGGTACGTTTGCGTGATATAGGGCGAACCGAACTGGGTGCAGCCGACGAGCGGCAGGCTACCTTCAAGGAAGGCGAAACAGCCGTCTCGATTGGTGTGGTGAAACAGGCGACCGCCAATCCGCTTGAGGTTGCCAATGCCGTGCGCGCCGTGCTGCCGACCATTCAGGAAAGTTTGCCAACCGGAATGAAGGCGGATGTCACCTATGACACGTCGATCTTCATCGATCGCTCGATTGAGGCTGTCTTCCACACGATTGGCGAGGCGATTGTTCTCGTGATCATGGTGATCTTCTTCTTCCTGCGTTCGGTGCGCGCAAGCCTTATTCCCATCGTGACGATACCGGTTTCGCTGATCACAACGCTGGCAATCATGTTTGCTTTCGGCTTCAGTATCAACACACTGACGCTGCTCGCCATGGTGCTGGCCATTGGTCTGGTGGTGGACGATGCTATCGTCGTGCTGGAAAATGTGCACAGGCGCATTGAGGAGGGCGAAACCCCGGTGCAGGCAGCCATTGCCGGAACGGGAGAAATCGCCTTTGCCGTCATCGCGATGACGCTTACGCTGGCGGCTGTCTATGTGCCGATTGCATTCACCGAAGGCCGAACTGGGCAATTGTTCATCGAGTTTGCCCTGACGCTCGCCGGGGCGGTGCTGGTTTCCGGCTTCGTGGCGCTGACTTTGACGCCCATGATGTGTGGCAAGCTGTTGCGTCACAATGAAAATCAGGGCCGGATATCACGCGCTCTGGAAGGATTTCTTGATCGTCTCAACGAGCATTACCGGCGCGTGCTGGGGCTTGCCATGCGCAACAAGCTGATTGTGTTGGCTGGCGCTGCGGCAACTGCGGTTCTGGCGGGGTTCCTTTATGTCAATCTGCCAAGTGAACTTGCTCCGGTTGAGGACCGTGGGGTCATTCGCATGGCAGGCACGTCTCCGGAAGGTTCAACGCTTCAATTTACGGAACGCTACGGCAAGACCGCTGAAGAAATCATGGCCAGCATTCCGGAGGTCAGCACGTATTTCTCGGTTTATGGCGCACAGCAGGTTACCGGTTTTGGTGCGTTCGGTCTGCTGAAAGACTGGGATGAGCGAGACCGCAGCCAGCAGGAAATCATTCGCTCCATTAGTCCGGAGATGAGCGCCATTCCGGGTATGCGCGCCTTCGGGTTCAATATGCCATCCCTGACGACGACGCGCGGCAGTGGAGCCGGGGCCAATAATCCGGTTCAGTTTGTTATCCAGTCTTCGTCCAGCTACGACGACCTCAACAAGCTCGCGACCGCATTTGTCGAGAAAATCAAGGAAAACCCCGGTCTGGTGAATGTTGAATCGAACCTTGATCTCAACAAGCCACGCATGGAAATCAACATGAACCGCGAGAAGATCCGCGAAGCGGGTCTGCAGGTTTCGGATGTTGGCCATACGCTGGAAACGATGTTCGGCAGCCGTCAGGTTACGCGCATCGACCGGGATGGCGAACAATCGGATGTCCTTGTCCAGCTCGATGCCAGCGACCGCGCCACGCCGGATTCCATCAACATCGTCAATGTGCGGGGCTCGTCCGGCCAGCTTATCCCACTGTCCAATCTCGTAACCGTCAAGGAAAGTGTCGAACCAGCCAATCTCTATCGTTTCAACCGGTTACGCTCGGCGACGATCAGTGCAGGTCTGTCTCCCGATTCTTCACTGGGCGAGGCGCTGACTTATCTGCAAAGCACGGCCAATGAGATGTTCCCGACCTATGCCCAGTATGATCTGGAAGGGGAATCTCGCGATTTCACCAGTTCCAATTCGAGCATTTTGTTCGTGTTCGGTCTGGCCATTCTGTTCATCTATCTGGTTCTGGCGGCGCAGTTTGAAAGCTTTGTCAGCCCGTTCATCATTCTGCTCACAGTTCCGCTCTCGATAGCCGGGGCCTTGCTCGCGCTCTGGTTCGCGGGGGCGAGCATGAATGTCTACAGCCAGATTGGTCTGGTCACGCTGGTCGGGCTTATCACCAAGCACGGCATTCTGATTGTCGAATTTGCCAATCATATGCGTGATCAGGGGCGTGACATCGCCGATGCGGTGATGGAGGCTGCGGTGATGCGTCTGCGTCCGATCCTCATGACGACAGGGGCTATGGTGCTTGGCGCCATTCCGCTTGCCGTTGCAACCGGCGCTGGCGCACAAAGCCGTCAGGCCATCGGCTGGGTGATTGTCGGCGGCATGTCCTTCGGCACCTTGTTGACGCTCTTTGTGGTGCCGGTCGTCTACAGTCTTGTGGCGCGCAAGGCCGCCGCTCCGCAGGAGGAACATAAGGCCGTTCCAGCGAAGACGGTGCAATCCTAAGCTGGAACTCAGGCAATATAGACCGCTGCGCCGCCCATCATACCGGCGCCCGCAGCGGTCAGCAGAAGCGTCTCGCCTTCTGCATAAGGTCGTGTCTGATTGGCGACCGAGAGCGATAGCGGAATTGTTGCGGCGGAGGAATTGCCGTAGGTCGCTATTGTCCGCACCGTTTTAGCCGGATTGATATCGAAATTATGCGCAACGGCATCGAACATGCGCGCATTGGCCTGGTGGGGTACAAAACGGTCAATGCGAGTGGCCTCAACGTCTGCCTTTTCCAGCGCATTTCTGGAGGTGACCGTCATCAAATCGACCGCACGGGAAAACACCTCGCGACCATTCTGCATCGACATCAGGAATTGCTCCGGTGCCATGTCGGGCGAGAATGGCCGGTTGCCGCCGCCGGATGGGATTGAAATCAGGTCATAGCCGCTTCCGTCTGAAGACAGATCGGCAGATAGAACCCCTCGCTGTGGGTTCGTATCTGGTGCGAGCACGACTGCTCCTGCTGCATCGGCAAAGAGGACGGTGCTTGCGCGCTCAGCCGGGTTGATGCGGCGGCTCAGAATGTTGGCCGCAACCACAAGCACAGGGCGGTTATGTGTGCGGACAAAGCTGTCTGCGAGGGTAAGCGCATAGAGAAAGCCCGCGCAAGCGCCCGCCATGTCTATAGCGCCAGACCGGGCAAGTCCGAGCTTATGCGCCAGCAACGGAGCTGACGGCGGCAGCAGATGATCCGGCGTCGATGTTGCAAGCAAAGTCAGTGCGACGTCTTCGCGGGCAATGGCGGCATTATCGAGCGCCATATCTCCGGCCACGGCTGCAAGCCCACTCAAAGTTTCGCCTTCACCTGCCCAATAGCGTGAGCGAATGCCCGTGCGTCGTTCGATCCAGCCCGGTTCCAGACCGAGCTGTTGTTCGATCTCACGGTTCTCGACGCAGCGTTTAGGCACCGCATGACCGAAACCGACCATGCGGGAGGAGCGGCATAGGCTCATTGCGGTTGCCCCGTCACGATGGATGCCACTTCGTCAATCGCGTCGTAAATATGGGCCAGTTCGGCGCTGGTCACACAATAGGGTGGCATCAGATAAAGCACATTGCCAAGCGGGCGGATCAGCAAGTTGCGCTCACGAAACAGTTTGCGCATGTGCTGGCCGATTTCTGCGAGATAGCCGCCGGAGGGCACGACAACGTCAAGCGCTGCAATCGTTCCCGCCTGCCGGATATTCGTGAAGCGCCGGTCGCCTGCAAATCGTGTCAGATTGTGTTCGTGAAACTCCTCGATGGACCGAATGCGGCTGAGCACTGGTTCTTGTCGCCAGACTTCCAGATTGGCGACGGCGGCGGCGCAGGCAATCGGGTTGGCCGTGTAGGAGCTTGAGTGAAAGAAGGTCTTGCGGCGGTCGGTTGAAAGATGCGCATCGAAGATCGCCGAGGTGCAAAGCGTTGCGGCCAACGGCAGCGCTCCGCCGGTCAGTCCCTTGGAGACGCACATAATATCCGGTGTGATACGTGCCTGTTCGCAGGCAAAGAGTGTTCCGGTTCGCCCCCAGCCGGTCATCACTTCATCGGCGATCAGCAGGCAGCCAAACCGCTCGGCGATTTCTTTGAGTGCTGTGAGCAGGGCCGGGCGATAGGTTTTCATGCCGCCCGCGCCGAGAATGAGCGGTTCGATCAGCAATGCCGCCACGCGGCCTGACCTGCAATGGTCCTCGAACATGTCGAGCATGCGCTGTTCGTTGCCCTTTTCCGGAAAGGGTAGCCGATCCACGCCAAACAGCAGCGGTTCGTAGGCGGCATTGAAAACGCCGCGCTCTCCGGTGGACATGGTGCCGATGGTGTCACCGTGATAGCCGTGCTCCATCACGACGATACGGTCCCGCGCTTGGCCCGTATTGTGAAAATAGCCGAGTGCCATTTTCAGCGCGACTTCCACTGCGGTCGAACCGCTGTCCGAATAGAAGACGTGATGCAGGCCGGGCGGCGCGATTTCGATCAGCCCTTCGGCTAGTTGTTCGGCAGGCGCGTGGGAATATTCGGCAAAGATGATCTGGTCGAAATTTTCCGTCGCGCTGCGGATCACCTGCATGATTTCCGGGTGCCGATGGCCATGGGTGATGACCCACCAGGAGGAGATTGCATCGAGGATACGCTTGCCGCTTTCGTCGACCAGATAAGCGCCCTCAGTCGATACGATGCGTTGCATCTCCGGTTCCAGCGCATGCTGGGTAAAGGGGTGCCAGACAGTTTGTCGCTTCATGCCCACACCTCCGCGAAACTGCTTAGATCAAAGCTGTCCTCAAAGGCTTGTCGCAACGCGCTTCCTGCTGGGTCGGGTAGGAACGGCAGGCGACCAAGAACGCGCACTCCGCTCATTTTCGCGATGATGCGCTGGGTTTCTATATTCTCGTCACCGATGAAGGCGATGCCGCATAGGGGCGTGCGCCGATGCTTCAGCGCTTCGACGGACAGCAGCGTGTGATTGATCGTGCCGAGATTGGTGCGGGCGCACAGAATGACCGGAATTTGCCACCGGGCGAATATATCGGCAAAAACCAGATCGTCCGAGAGCGGCACCAGCAACCCGCCTGCGCCTTCGATCACCAGCGGGCCGTCCGTTGCGGGCACGGCGAATGCATCGTCGGAAATCGCCTTGCCGTCCAGCGCTGCCGACTGATGCGGCGAAAGCGGTGCAGAAAGCTTGTAGACTTCCGGCAAGATACGACTTGGAGGCAGGCCGACAAGCCGTGCGACCGCCTGACTATCGGTTTCCTCGTCCAGACCGGATTGCACCGGCTTCCAATAGTAACCGTCGAGGGCAGCGGTGAGGGCGGCTGAAAAGACCGTCTTGCCGATGCCGGTATCCGTGCCAGAGACGACGAAGCGCGTTGTCATGGTCTGTCTTTTCCCATTGCAATGGAAAGCCGGTCAAACATCTGACGGATCTGGCTTTCACTGACATTAAGCGTGATGGATAGTCTGAGCCGTGCGGTTCCTTCCGGCACAGTCGGAGGGCGGATCGCCCGGATATCGAACCCCTCTGCGCGCATCGCTTCGGCAATACGCATGGCGTGAAAATTGTCACCGATCAGGATCGGCATAATATGCGAGCCGCTCGGCCTGAGGCCCAGAAGCGAAGCCGCGAGTGATCCGGCAAGGCCGGTCAGATATTGCAATCGCTGGCGACGCTCTGGCTCGTCAGCAATCATGCGCAATGCCTCACGCACACCCGCCGCTATCAAGGGCGACGGTGCAGTCGAATAGATGAAGTTGCGGGCGCGGTTGATGAGATAGTCGCCAAGTATGGCGGGTAATTGCAGCAGCGCGCCGGACAAGCCCATCGCCTTGCCGCATGTGTGCAGCACCAGCACATTGTCGCGATTTTCGATATTGGCCGCCAGTCCACGTCCTTGCGGGCCATAAATGCCGGTGGCATGGGCTTCATCGATCACCAGAAACCCGCCGTTGCGGTTTGCCAGTTCGGCCAGTTCCGCGATGGGGGCGGTATCACCATCCATGGAATAGAGACTTTCGATGGCGATCCACGGATACCCTTTGCCACCCTTGCGCCGCCATTCGCTGATGGCGGCGTCGAAAGCGCCGACATCATTGTGCTTTGCAAAGACGGTATCTGCCTTGCTGGATGCAATGCCCGCGTGAACGCTGGCATGGATCAGCGCGTCACAGACGATCAGGTCTCCGCGCTGCGGCATGGTCGCAAACAGCGCCGTATTGGCCGCGAAACCACTGCCGAAATACAGCACTTTCTCTGCGTCGAAGAAGGCCGCAGCTTCGGCTTCAAGTGCTTCATGCTCGGTATGGTTGCCACGCAACAGCCGCGATCCGCCTGCGCCAACCGGAACGCCGCGGTCGAGCGCGGCAACGATAGCTGTCTTGAGGCGCGGTGAATTGGCGAGACCCAGATAGTCGTTTGACGTGAAGTCGATGCCTCTCTGCGGGGAGAGGGCGCGTAAACGAGACTTCCGCTCAAGACCGTCCAGTGTCGCCTGATAACGGGCAAGGGGCGGGTTGCTCAACGCAACTGCTCCAGGGTCATCGGCTTGAGGCCGAGCCGCCGGAAAAGCGCGCTGTCGTGATCTTCGCCGGGATTGTCGGCAGTCAGCAGCGTGTCGCCGACAAAGATCGAATTGGCTCCGGCAAAGAAGCAAAGCGCCTGCATTTCATCGCTCATATCGGTGCGACCGGCGGAGAGCCGCACATAGGATGTCGGCATGAGAATCCGGGCCAGCGCGATGGTGCGTATAAAATCGAACGGGTCGATAGGCTCGGCATTGGCAAGGCGCGAACCGGGAATAGGGATCAGCATATTGATCGGCACGCTTTCGGGCGGTGTCGGCAAATTGGCCAGCGTGACAAGCATCGAAATGCGATCGTCTACGGTTTCGCCCATGCCGAGAATGCCACCTGCACAGACCTTGATTCCTGCATCGCGGACATTCGCCAGTGTTTCGAGCCGGTCTTCGAAAGTTCGAGTGGTGATGATCTCGGGATAAAACCGCTCCGACGTGTCGATGTTATGGTTGTAATAATCAAGCCCGGCATCGGAAAGGCGTGACGATTGTTCGGGCGACAGCATGCCAAGCGTCATGCAGGTTTCCATGCCCATTGCCTTGACGCCCTCAACCATCGCGACAAGCATGTCCATGTCGCGGTCCTTGGGGCTGCGCCAGGCGGCCCCCATGCAATAGCGCGTTGCCCCGCCCTCCTGCGCCTTGCGCGCTTCGGACAGTACGCGCTCGACTTCCATCAGTTTGGACGCCTTCAGCCCGGTTGGATAATGCGCCGACTGGCTGCAATAGCCGCAATCTTCGGCGCAGCCACCGGTTTTGATCGAAAGCAACCTGCTCATTTGAATGGCATCGGGGTCGAAATGCTGCCGGTGAATTTCCTGCGCGCGGAAGACGAGCTGAATGAATGGTAAATTATAGATAATTTTCGCAAGATTGAGCGACTCATTTTGTTGCTCGCTTGAATCAGCGTCCCGTTTATCGCTAATTATCTCATTAATCTCAATCATCTAGCTACCCATCCTATTTTTAATAGATATGATTATTAAATTATCTATATTTTATGCGAGCGCAATCGCGCAAGTCGCTAATGATTGTAGGTGAAAGCAGCTATGGGAATTTAGCGGAGATAGGACGGTTCGTGGGAAGCCGTGATCCCTGCCCATGAGACGCTTCCGAGGCAGGTGGCCCAAAATTTCGATGTAAGGGAAAGAGGACTTGGGGGCTGGTCTGCGAACAGCCTAAACAGGCCGAAACTGAAAATCCCCGCGCATTGCAGCGCGGGGATCAAAGGGGAGTTACTTCACCCAGATAACGCGGCGCGTTTGCGGTTCCACGAGCGCTGGACGCTGATCGATATAGACATAGGAATATTTCGGCTGATCAGGAACTACCGCAAGCGGCACATCTTCCGGGATCACCATGCCCTCGGTCACATCGCCATCAATGGCAATGGGTTGCGTCGGGTTGTTTTCCACGAAGGTAACCACATCGTCGGGTACGACAGGGACGGGCGGGCCTGCATTGGGCGCTTCGTCATAATAGACCACCTGTCGGTTCTGCATCGAAACGATGACCGGTTCACCGTTCACATAGATATAGCCGAAGTCCGGATTGTCGGGGATAGGGCGCACGACAACAGCCTCCGGCACGACATAACCTTCACCGACATCGTCTTGAATGACGACCGGGTCAACGGGATGGGCGATAACATAATCACGTGCAGACTGGGGCACTTCGATGATGACGGCATCTTGCGCGGCGGCGAGGCCGGTGGTCGCAAGAAACGCTGCCGTTGTAAGAATAAGAGCCTTTTTCATGTCGTAGTCTCACTTTCTAGCTTGCCCCGCAGCGGTGAGTTAACCGGTGCGCGCACGGTCGGTTCCGCATCTGGCGCGCACATCATGCGACAGGCTGCAACATTCGTCCCGCCCCTGGCGGAGCAGGCGATGCAAAAGGCGAGCTATTCGAGCGGGATAAGCGTGTGACGCTTCCTCAACGGAAAAAGTGAGCGAAATCGCATTTCTTTATCGTCGTTTGCGAAAAATAGTGGGCTTTGTTGTAGTAATCCGTCGCAGTTCGGATTACTCACACTCATTCCCCTCAAGACAGACAGTCACCCGTTTCGGGCGGCTTCGAGTATGGCGCATGACCTCCAAGAGCCAAGGCTACTTCTTCACGATCCTCGCGGTGACCATCTTTGCAGTGCAGGATGGCATTTCGAAATATCTTGGCACGCATTACTCGCCGATCTTCATCACGATGATCCGCTACTGGGTTTTTGCCGCATTCGTCATTCTGCTGGCCATACGCTCCGGCGGTATCGCCAAGGCGGCGTCCACGAAGCGCCCGTTTCTACAGATCACCCGCGGCGTGATTCTGGCTGCGGAAATCGTCACCTTCATCTTCGGCCTCAGCCGCGCCGGAATGGCCATGGCGCAGTCTGTCTTTCAGGGCGCGCCTTTGCTGGTCACCATGCTATCTGTGCCATTTCTCGGCGAAAAGGTTGGCTGGCGTCGCTGGACGGCGATCATTGTTGGCCTGTGCGGTGTGCTTTTGATCATCAATCCGGTCAACGCCCATTTCGACGCCAATATTCTGTTCTCCGTCGCGGCGACCTTCATGTTCGCGATCTATGCTGTCGCGACGCGTGCGGTTAGCCGCGATGACGATGCCATGACCAGCTTCTTCTATACCGGGATCGGCGGTGTGGTGGTGCTCACGGCTGTGGGTGTCTTTTATCTCGTGCCCATCGCGCCGCACGACTGGTTCTGGATGGCGGCGCTCTGCGTTTGCGGCATTTCCAGCCATTATTGCCTCATCCGGGCTTATGACATTCTGGAAGCAGGCGAAGTGCAGCCGCTGACCTATCTCCAATTGGTCATCGGCGCATTTATCGCGACGCTGGTTTTCCATGAAACCCTGACATGGAATATCATCGCTGGTGCCTTTATCGTTGTCAGCGCCGGCCTCTTTTCCATGTTCCGGGAGCGCAGCCTGTCGCTCAAACGCACCACAAGCTCGACAACCCCCTGAACCATAAATGAATCCGAAGTCAAATTCTCTTGAGCGGCTTTGTTTTACCGCGATCTGTGATATATGCCGTCAACGGTCAGCAAGATTGTTTATTGCTCGCAGTTTCTTTTGAGCCGACTGTCGTTTGCGGCATGGATATCTCCAAAAGGCGCGCATCACCTTTCCCGGATAGATAAGCCAGGTTCGTGAAGTCTCCGTCATCAGCATGTGATGGCGGTCGCCCGTTTTTTGCCCGCTGAGCTGGAATAGCCATGAGTGTCAGCATCGAGAGCCAGAGTTCAACCACCGAAGCGTCAGCTTCGGAGGGCAAGAGCAATTTTCGCATCATTGCGCTGATTGTTGCCAGTGCCATGTTGATGGAGCAGCTGGACGCGACCATTCTGGCCACCGCGCTTCCGACCATGGCGCGCGATTTTGCTGTCGGCGCGCCTTCCATGAGCGTTGCGCTGACCTCCTATCTGCTCAGTCTTGCAATTTTCATTCCGGCCAGCGGCAAGATCGCCGACCGCTTCGGCACGCGCACGGTTTTTCGCTTCGCAATTGCAATCTTCATTCTGGGTTCCGTACTCTGCGCACAGGCGCCAAACCTGCCATGTCTGGTCGCAGCCCGACTATTGCAGGGCGCAGGCGGCGCGATGATGCTGCCGGTTGGCCGTCTGGTGTTGATCCGTTCGGTGGAACGCAAGGACCTCATCGCTGCCATGTCGTGGATGCTGGTGCCCGCGCTTATGGGCCCTATTCTCGGGCCGCCGCTTGGCGGTCTGTTCGTGACATTTCTGGACTGGCGCTGGATTTTCTACATCAATGTGCCCATCGGTATTCTGGGTATGGTGTTCGTGTCGCTTTATATCGGTGAATATAAAAGCGAAACGCGCGAGCCATTCGATTTCGTGGGTCTGATCCTGTCGGGGATAGCGCTTGGCGCTTTGCTGTTCAGTCTGGAAACGGCGAGCAATCCGGGGGAAGGGAACCTCGCGCTGAAGCTCTTTGTCGTCGGTGTTGTTTTCGGCGTTGCCACAATCGTCCATTCGCGCCGCCATCCCGCGCCGATGCTCGATTTTTCGCTGTTGCGCATTGAAAGCTTCGGAACATCGATGATTGCGGGGTCGATCACCCGTATCACGCAGGGCGCGCACCCGTTTCTGCTGCCGCTGATGCTTCAGATCGGCTTTGGTCTGTCGGCTGTGGCGGCAGGCAATATGGTGCTTGCGACCGCGCTTGGCGCGCTGGCGATGAAGGCCTTTGCGCCGCGGATCATCCGGCGGTTTGGCTTCCGGCAATCGCTGGTGGTGAATGGCATATTCTCCGCTTGCAGTTATGCGAT
Source organism: Brucella sp. 22210 (assembly GCF_052045675.1). NCBI lineage: Bacteria > Pseudomonadati > Pseudomonadota > Alphaproteobacteria > Hyphomicrobiales > Brucellaceae > Brucella > Brucella sp. 22210. Next base: position 54,271 of record NZ_JBQEPD010000007.1, on the reverse strand, counting down.
CTGCGCTTTCTTCACACCGGATTGGCCGCATTGGCTGATCTTCATCGTGCTTGCCATGTCGGGCTTTTCAATGTCGTTCCAGTTCACCGCTTACAACACGGTGGCCTATGACAGGGTGGACGCAAAGCGGATGAGCTCGGCCAACAGCTTTTATTCGACGTTCCAGCAGCTCATGCTGTCAGTCGGTGTTTGCGTGGCGGCGCTGGTTCTTCATGCATCCATGAATTTGCAGGCCCACGACGTGCCCGTCATGTCGGATTTCTCGACGGCGTTTCTCGTCGTGACCGGTATTTCACTGACAGCGACTTTCTGGAACCTGCGTTTTGCCAAGAACGCTGGCGAACAGATGCGGGGCAGATAAGACCCTGTCAGGGTCGAATGCTGTCACGGTCGGCAAGAATGGAGGCGGAATCGCAATAAAGCCGCATGATCTCCGTGTCTTTCTTGTCGTTTGAAAAGGCGTCGATGGTTTTATAAACGCGCACTTCCGCATCCCTTACGCGGTCCGGAATGCGGTTGTCTTCCGTCACGACGAAAGCATAGACATAGTCGCCGCGCGCATAGCCGATCGCCATCGTCATGTCAGTCGGATGGTTGATATCGGTGTCCTTGGTCGAGAACAGAGTATTGTCAGCCTCGAAATAAAGTTCGGTCGGGCCAGAGCCGGTCGCATAGCTGTAATAGGCTTCTTTCTTGCCCGGATTGGCCTTGGTGTCGTCAATGCGGCAAAACTCGGCGCGGGCGTTGCGATCCGGAATATTGCAGGCAAATTGCGTCTGCCAAGGCGGAATACAATTCGCTATAGCGGGTAGTGGTGCCAATACCACCATCACCGTTGCAAGACATATTTTCACGCAAAGCCCCTCATTGTCATCCCCGGCGCCGAATCGAGGTCCGCACCTCTATTAGCAGAAGCAAACACACGCCCGATGGGCAAGCCGTTTGCTGCCGTACGGAAGCGGTCTGCTGAAAAGGGAAAAGGCCTCCTTGCTGTACAATCAGCAAAGAGGCCTTTGTTCAGGAAAGCATTGAAGCTTTTAAATGAGGCCCGATTATTCTTCGAACCAGATCTTTTCGGCCAGACGATAGCCGCTCATGTCGCCGCCGGATGGCGTCGGGGTGAAGCCCTTGATCTTGTCGGTTGCGGCGGCAAGATTGTCGGCGAAGAGCGGGATGATTTCGCCGCCTTCATCCACCATGATGACCTGAATGTCGTGGTAGATTTTCTTGCGCTTTTCCTCGTCCAGTTCAACACGGGCTTCGGCAAGCAGCTTGTCGAAAGCTTCGTTCTTCCAGGCGGTTTCGTTCCACGGTGCGTCCGACTGCAGGATCATCGAAAGCATCGCATCGGCGGTCGGGCGAACGGCCCAGTTGGAGGCGACGAACGGACGCTTCAGCCAGATTTCATCCCAATAACCATCGGATGGAACGCGTTCCACATCAATGGTGATGCCGGCCTTGGCAGCGGCGGCCTGATAAACCTGCGCCGCATCGACCGCGCCGGGGAAGCCGTTTTCCGAAACGACCAGCGGGATATTGCCGCTATAGCCGGACTTCTTGAAGTGGAACGCCGCCTTTTCCGGGTCATAGGCGCGCTGCGGAATGTCCTTGGAGTAATACGGGTTCGACGACGAAATCGGGTTGTCGTTGCCAATAGAACCGGTGCCGCCGAGAATGCTCTTTTGCAATTCTTCGCGGTCGATGGCGTATTTCAGCGCCAGACGCACATCATTATTGTCGAAAGGCGCCGTATCGACCCGCATTGGCAGGCAGTACATGGTGTTTTCAGGCGTCTTCAAAATTTGCACGCCGGGGCGCGATGAAACGAGACCAACGGAGCGAGCGTCGACGCGGTTGACGACATGCACCTGTCCGCTGAGCAGCGCGGCCATGCGGGCCGTCGCGTCGCTCATGGCGATGGTTTCGACGGATTCCACATTGGCGCGATCCGGCGCCCAGTAATTCGGGTTGCGGCGGGTCAGTGCGCGAACACCCGGCTGGAAATCTTCCAGAATGAACGCGCCGGTGCCGATGCCCTTATCGAAATCCGCATCGAGCGGCGTAATGCCAAGATGCACGTCAGTCAGAGCGGCCGGGAAGTCGGCATTGCCCTTGTCGAGCGTGATCGTTACTTCGTAAGGATCGGTCGCCTTCAGTTCGGTCACAGCGAGCAGGAAGCCCTTACCGCCGGAATTACTGTTTTCGCCGCGATGATGGTTCAGCGAGTAAATGACATCTTCGGCCTTCAGTTCCTTGCCATTGTGGAACTGGATGCCCTTCTTGAGACGGAATACCCACTGCGATGCATCTGGCTTGGTTGCTTCCCAGCTTTCGACGAGCGCGCCATAAAGACGGCCATCCGGCGTCGGCTCAAGCAGGGTGTTGAAAAGCTGGAAACCCACCGAATACATATAGGCTTCGGGATAAAAGGCTGGATCGAGACGGTCCGAACTCGACGCCGTGTCGAGACCCATGATCAGATGGCCGCCCTTGCGCGGCGTGGCGTCCTGCGCGCGTGCCTGACCCGGCATCCAGAAGCTGCCGGTCGCGCCAAGCGCCAGTGCGCTGCCCGCTCCAAGCAAAAACTGACGACGATTTGGGGAAAGAGAGTTCGGGTTGTGATCCGACATGGCGGGTACTCGCATTCTATGTAACGGGGCCTGTGTAGCAGGCGTACTATTTGGTTCCGTTCTATCGGGACCGCTGATTGCATTCATGGTAATTTTTTCTAATTTTTACGCAATTTCTGTAATAATTTTCAATAGGAATTATTACGATCCTGCGCGTAGCCTCTCAGGCACCCATGGCAGTCGAACAGCGCAGGCGGGGGCTGGCGTTAATCCAGATCAGCGCAGCCCTGAGCTTCTGGAGGTCTTTGCTGCAACGGTTGTGCATCAGGAAATGACTGAACCCATTGAAAAGATTGAAGTTAAGATGCTTAAGAACGCTCGACTGGTACTGGCTGTGCCCGCGCAAGGAAGTAAAAACTTTTAACCAGTCCCGCAAGGAAAGTAAGAATTTGAACTTAACTTAAATAAGTAAGTATCGATTCTTTGGCGTTCTACCGCTAAACTCCCTGTTCAGTATGGGCGAGAGCACGCACCGAAAACTGCCACACGCAGGCGTCGGACAGAACGTGCGCGAGAAAAAGTGGCTGGAGCCGCCGGTCTGACATGGTCAGAACCGAACGCGTTTTAAGGGGTGCGGAGCTAAATCTTGGAGCTAGACCAAAACACGCTATTTTTCGCAGCGGGCTTATGTTCGCTTGCGGTGGCGCTAACCATTTTGAGCGTCTGGTATCAGAACCGCATGGACAAGTTCCTGCTCTGGGGCTGCCTGGGTATGATCCTGCTCGGCGCGGGCGCGGTGCTCAGCTATTCGGGTCTTCTGGCTCTCGTTCCCTCGTCGGTGATCGCTTTCAGCCTGATGACCGTCGGCTTCGTTTTCCTGTTCGTCGGTTCAAAGCAGATTTCGGCCAGACGGGTGCCCACAGGCAATCTCTTTGTGCTTTCCATCGTTGCGATTGGCGTTATTCTGGCACCCATCCTGTTGGGTTTTGTGGGCGTAGGCATCGCGATCTTCAATTTTGTGGCGGCATTTTTGCTCTACATCACGGCCAAGGAATATGGCTCAGTTTATCATGAGGCGCCTATTCCAGTTGTCGGCATGATGACGCTCTATTTGCTGACAGCCGTTTCGTTTTTCCTGTGCGGTTGCGTCATCGTCTATGAACAGCAGTGGGTGATGACCAGCCTGCCAAGCAATCTGGCGGAAGATTTCAATGCCATGATGGCGCTTATCGGTATTACGGGGATCGGGGCCTTGTCGCTGACCTTCACGCAATCACGTATTGCGCGGCGTCATGCCAATGAGGCGCGCACCGACAGTCTGACGGGCCTGCTCAACCGGCGAGCGCTTTACGACAGTCTGGCTGTTGATGAGATGCGCGCGGGCGACTCCGTGATTGTGTTCGATCTGGATGCGTTCAAGTCGATCAACGACAGTCACGGTCATACGGTCGGGGACCGTGTGTTGCTGGAATTCGCAAGCATCATCCGTGCCCATGCCGGTCAGGGGGCGATTATTGCGCGCATCGGCGGCGAGGAATTCGTGCTTATCCTGCGGCAGACCTCCAATGTGAATGTTCTCGCGACCGCTGATAAAATTCGCAAGGCTTTCGCGTCCGCCTCGTTCGATACGACGCGCGATCCATTCAGCACGACCACGAGTGCGGGTATCGCCTTCCTCACGGCCGCGGATTCCGGATTTGAAACTGTTTTCCGTCGTGCCGACGCCGCGCTTTATCGCGCCAAGGATCTGGGCCGTAACCGGATTTGTACCGAGTTGCAGATCGTCGCCTGATCGATTTCACATGTCTCTGGAAGGGCTTTAGGGCGCGCCAAAAGCGTGCCTTTGCGCCTTATTACGGAGGGATTTCCCGCCAATTGCTATTCATTCCTTCCAAATTGGAAGGAGTTAGCTTCATTCTACCCGACTAATCAGCGAGCGCTTTTTTTGAGATTGTCCGTTTCAACAATCACTGTTTTGAAACGAGGTTCATCGTGATCGACAATCGTACCGCCCCTTATGCGATCTTCATTCTGCGTCTCGCACTCGGCATTCTGTTCCTTGCCCATGCGGGTCTTAAACTCTTCGTCTTCACCCCTGCCGGAACGGCTGCCTTCTTCGGATCGCTCGGCCTGCCGGGCTGGTTCGCCTATGTCACTATCCTCTGGGAAATAATTGGTGCCGTCGCGCTGATCATCGGCGTCTTTCCGCGTGTTGCGGCGGCTGCCCTGATCCCGATCCTGCTCGGTGCAATCTTCACGGTCCATGGCGCAGCCGGCTTCTTCTTCACCAATGCCAATGGCGGTTGGGAATTCCCGGCATTCTGGATTGTCGGTCTTGCCGTGGTGGCGCTTGCAGGCAACGGCGCTTTTGCGTTGAAGCCGGGCGCATCCGCGAGCTGACGCCAAAACGCACTGTTCCGCAATGCGGGGAGGTGGCCTATGCTCCTCTCCGCACTTTTCCCGATCATCAAGGATAGATGCCATGCTCGTAGACGGAAAATGGACTGAAGACTGGCAACCGGTCCAGGCCAAGGATGAAAAAGGCGGCTTCGTGCGCCAGATTTCCGGCTTCCGCAGCTGGGTCACCCCGGACGGCAGCGCGGGTCCGACCGGTGAGGCGGGTTTCAAAGCCGAGGCCGACCGCTATCATCTCTACGTCGCCTATATCTGTCCGTGGGCGTCGCGCACGCTGATCGCGCGCAAGCTGAAAGGGCTGGATAAGCTCATTTCGATCTCCGTCGTGGAGCCAGCGTTAACGGATCAGGGCTGGCGTTTTGGTGACTATCCGGGTTCCAACCGTGATAGCCTCAACGGCGCGACCTATATGCATGAGCTTTATACGAAGGCTGACCCCCACTATACGGGACGCGCCACCGTGCCGGTATTGTGGGACAAGAAGACGAAAACCATCGTCAATAATGAATCTGCCGATATTGTCCGCATGTTCAATACTGGCTTTGGCGATCTCGCCAATAACGATATCGACCTTTACCCGGAGCCGCTGCGCTCGGAAATCGATGCGCTGAACGAGCATATCTATCCAAGCCTGAACAATGGCGTCTATCGGGCCGGTTTTGCCACCACCCAGATCGCCTATGATGAAGCTTTCCGCGATGTGTTCCGCACGCTGGACGAGCTGGAAACCCGCCTTTCAGGCAGTGGACCATTTCTGTTCGGGGATCGCTTCACCGAAACGGATATCCGGCTTTTCGTGACTCTGGTGCGCTTCGATGCGGCCTATCACGGCCTGTTCAAATGCAATCTGCGGCGGCTGGTTGACTACTCCGCGCTCAGCGCCTGGCTGATGCGCATTCTGGATATTCCCGGCATTCGCGAAACGGTCAATATCGATCACATCAAGCGCGGCTACTATTCCATCAAGGCGCTGAACCCCACCGGCATCGTGCCACTTGGGCCTGATTTGCCGGGGTTGGCTCCGGTTCACATTTGAAAGTGAATGACAGACAGATGCATTCTTTGATTATCTTTCTCCACGGTGTCGGCAGTCGCGGGGCGGATCTCGCTTCGCTTGGCGAGTTTTGGGCCGATGCCTTGCCCGGCGCGGCATTCGCAGCACCAGATGCGCCCTTTCCCTTCGATCAGGGCGGTAACGGGCGTCAATGGTTCAGCGTCAGCGGTGTTACGCCCGCCAATCGCCCGCAGCGAATTGTCGAGGCGCGTGCGGCTTTTGATGAAACACTGACGCGGATCATTGCCGAGCACGGCTTTGCCGATAAGCTCGACCGTGTAGTGCTCGTTGGTTTTTCCCAAGGCGCGATCATGTCGCTTGATGCGCTTGTTTCGGGTCGCTGGCCGGTTGCCGCCGTGGTTGCCTTTTCCGGCAGACTGGCTTCGCCGGAACCTTTTACACCGACACTTGCGACACAGGCCCTGCTGGTGCATGGCAGCGCCGATCCGGTCATTCCGGCAAGCGAATCCGAAAGCGCAAATGCGCGCCTGACCGGAATCGGTGTGAACGCCACCTGCCATATTCTGCGCGGCGTCGGGCATACGGTATCGTCTGAAGGCGCGGTCATGGCTGCCGCATTCTTGCGGTCGGTTTTGAAGCTTGGATAATTTCCAGATTAAGCTATTTTCCTGCCTTGTGAGACGGAAAATAGCTAGAATGGAAGCAATCAATGGATCGGCTTGACTGCGAACGCATGTTCGTTGCGGTGCTGGATACGGGCAGTTTTTCAGCGGCGGCGCAACGGCTTGGGACAAGCAGCGGTCAGGCATCCAAACTCGTATCAAGGCTGGAAACCGATCTTGGCGTCCAGCTCATCAAGCGCACCACGCGCGCCTTGTCACCGACAGAGGTCGGATACGCCTATTACGAGCGCATGAAGGGGCTGTTGCAGGACTTCGACGCCTTGAAAGCGTCGGTGCGCAATGCATCGGGTGCTCCGACCGGGCGCATAAGGCTGACGGCGCCGATGTCATTCGGCACTTTGCGGCTGACGCCGGTATTGCTGAAATTTGCGCAGTCTTTTCCCGATATTCAGATCGATGTGAGCTTTTCCGACCGCGTTGTCAGTCTGGTCGATGAAGGCTTCGATATCGGCGTGCGGATCGGACAGCCGCTCGATAGCAGCCTGATTGCCCGCAGGCTCTGCGATGCGCGGGTGGTTCTTGTGGCCGCGCCATCCTATCTCGCCGAGCACGGAGCGCCGGTTCATCCGCAAGAACTGACGCAGCATAGCTGCATTATCGATACGAATTTCCGTGATCCCTATGTCTGGCGTTTCGCGCCGCAGAGCGGGGGCGATGCCGAGGCGGTCAATGTCACGGGCCGTTTGCATTTTTCCAATGGCGAGGCTTGTCTCAATGCGGCTCTGGCGGGATTGGGCATTGCGCATGTACCGACATTCATTGCCGGTCCATCCATCCGTGAAGGGCGCGTTGAACGCGTTTTGGGGGATTTTGAAAGCAAGCCGCTTGGCATCCATGCGGTATACCCGCCTGCGCGCCATCTGGCGATCAAGGTGCGCACCCTCGTCGACTATCTGGCCGAGAGTTTTCGCGGCGAGCCCGATTGGGATCGGGGTTGGCATTAAAAATGTCATGCCCGCCGGTTAGGCGGGCAAAACATCAGTCTCGTATCAGGCTTCGAAGCGACTGACTTCCAGTCCCGTGCCGATTGGCAGGAGCACACTGCCTATACCCGGCTTGGCGCGGATGGCTTCACTATAGCGCTGAAGGTTTTCACCGCCGGGTCGGATCATATTATCCGCCACGACAATCGCGCCGTCATTGAGCTTCGGATAGAAGGCTTCAAGGCAAGGCACGTACAGGTCTTTCCAGAGATCGAGGAAAACAAGGTCGACCTTTTCCGGCAGCGCTTCGATCATCGCGACGGCATCGCCGATCCTGAAGTCGATCTGGTCGGCCAGACCGGCCTTTGTCGCCATTTCCTTTGCAAAGTCGGACTTGTAGCCATGGAGTTCCATGGTGATCAGCTTGCCGCCGGTGGCGCGCGCCGCGTCACCGAGCCAGATGCCGGAATAGCCGAACGAGGTGCCGATTTCGAGGATGGTCGGCTTGTGCAGGCTTCGCGCCAGCGTGTTGAGAAACCGTCCCGTGTCGGGACCGATAGCGCGCATACGCATATCCTGCCCGCCATCGCGTCCGCCCGGCGCTTCGATGCGCGGCGCATCGCGTTCCTCACGCTGCCGCGCATGATATTCATCAAGGACAGCCTGCACCTTTTTGTCCAGCATATGCTCGCCGACGGTCAGCTTGCGCCAATGGATGGCAAGCTCTTCGCGAAAGGCAAAGCGCACCAGATGCCGTTCGACGACATCCTGCAATTGCGCCAGCGCAGGCTGGTCTGGCGAGGTGAGGGCAAGGTGCAGAAACTGGTCGTCGGCACGCAACCGGCATTCGCCGATGGAAAAGCTGATCTGCCCTGCTTCTGGATCGAAGGTGACCGGCAGCTTATGCGCAAAATGCTTGGCCAGCTGCTGCAAATAACGGCTGGCATGGGCGGTCTCGATAGCCGCCGCGGATTCCGCGGCAGCATTGGTTGAGACAGGAGCATTCATCAGCTTTCCTCCACAATTCGCGTGGCTTCCTTGAGGGCAGCCACGATTGCTTCGGCGCTCGCGGCGTCCATCGGTCCGCGATGCAGTCTTTGACGAACGGTCGCCTTCAGACTTTTCAGCGCATGGATGACCTCATGCGGCATGTCGCCATTGTGCTCGGCAAAGCTGTTTATCCTGCTCACAAGAGCATCGGCGGCGGCGCGGTTTGCGACCAGAAAGGCCTCGCCTTCAGCCGTTATGCGATTGAGCTTCTTGCCTGAATCACCGGGTTCCGTGACGGTGTAGCCCATATCCTCAAGCCATGAGAGCGTCGGATAAATCACGCCGGGGCTTGGCGTGTAGACGCCTTGCAACTGTTCTGAAATATCCTTGATCAGCTCATAACCGTGACGGGGCCGTTCGGCGATCATCGAGAGGACGAGCAGGCGCAAATCGCCATAATCGAAGATGCGCTCGCGACGGTGACCGCCTCGGCCACCACGCCGTTCGCCTCGACCTTCGCCACGCTCCCCGAAAGGATGTTCAGCATGGGGATGTTCGCCGCGATGACGGCCAGGTCCAGCGAAGGGACCACCCCAACGCCCGCCTCTGTGTTCACCCCGATGGTCGCCCTGACGACCGTGACGGTGTTGGGCTTCTTCTTGTTCCGGATGTTCTGGACGGCGATCCGGATCGCCATTTCTTGTGTTTGTCATGACCACAAGATAAATCTCGATATATCGAAAAACAAGATATATCGAAATAAATTTTTCGTAATGATTTTCTGACAGCCGTCAGGCGAACATAAGATCGACCTGCGCCTCGAACATGGTTGCGGTGTCGATCAGATTGTCCTGTCCGAGCAGGCCGTTATGGACAATGCCCATCCATACGGGCGCAGTGAGCAGGTGCGGATAGGTTTTCAGGATCGTGCCTTTCAGCTCGCCGCGTTCGGCGGCCACGTCGATCAGCCAGCGTATCCGTTCCAGAAAAGGTTCGTAGACTTCGGTGCGATAGACCTCTGTGAGATAGGGAAAGGCATGGCCTTCAGCCAGCACAAGCCGTGCCACCGTGGCGCGTCCCTTGTTCTCAATGCTCCGCATCACCGGGATCATCGTTCGCTTGCAATAGTCGGAAACCCGCTCGTCCGGCCGGATGGGGAAGTTTTCAATCTCGCCAAGCGGGTTGGTCACGATATCACGGACAATACCGGCAAAGAGGTCTTCTTTCGTATCGAAATAGCGATAGGCTGTGCCTTTGGCGAGGCTGGCACGCTCGGCGATACCAGCCATGGTCGCATTGGCGTAGCCCTTGTCGAGGAACTCCCGCATTGCAGACCGGATGATCAGCTTACGGGTTCGCGCGGTTTTTTCGGGGCTGGGACCGCGTGTTCTGGGCGCCTTCGCTATTGTGCGAGGCTGGGCATTTTGCGCTTCAGCACGATTGGTCTTCGGATCGTTGACCATGGCTGTTTTTCCTTCTTCGTAGTGTCGTCATCTCAAAGCGGTGTGTTTAATGGTCCCCATTGATTGGCGTTTGTGAGGTCACTCCATCTATGAGTTGTTACGCATTATCTCGCGCAGGACCATTGCAGTTTTTTGCTGGAAATACCTTATGAGCGCTTTTTCTGTATAAATTCAGTCTCTTGCAAGCAGAGCCGATGGCGCTGCGATGGGTAGTTGATCTTTGCAATTGGACAGCGATCCCGTTATCACCCGCGTGCAGAGATTAAGCCTTGGCTTTAGACGTGAATTGGAAAGTAAGCATGGTTCGCAGCATCGGGATGTTGATCGTCGGGATTACGGCACTGGTGAACGGCATCCTTCGATTGGGAACACCGGCACAGGCCGTTGAAAAGTCCGGCTGGCTTTATGAACAGTTCGGCGATCAAGGTGTTGCCTATGGCACAATCGTGCTTGGTGTGGTCGCGCTTATCATCTGCGCGATCATGTTCCGCAACAGCTGGTGGGTCGTGATACAGCAAAGGCGCAATCGCGACTGACTGTGGGAAACCTGTTTAGGACAGCGCGATCACGTAGAACTTCGAGTCCACGGCCATGACGGAAAAACTTTCGGGCAGGGTGCTGCGCCCCACTTCGGTAAAGCCGTTCTTCTCATAGAAGCGGTGCGCGCCGAGAAATTTGTCGGTGGTTCCAAGATAGATGCGGTGAATGCCGTTTTCTCCGGCATGGGCGAGCAAGGCTGACAGCAGTTTGCTTGCCGTACCGATACCCGAACCCCGATAGGGAGCGGCGACGAACATCTTCCGCAAGGCGGCTTCATTGTTGCCGATATCCTTGAGCGCGATTGTGCCTACGACCTGACTGTCATGCTCCGCGATCCAGAATTCTCCAGCGCCGGGTCGATAGAAACTGTCAATGGCATTCAGGTCAGGCTGGTCCTGCGCCGTGATGGCGATGCCATATTCTTCCTGCTGGATCGGCAGAATGACGGAAAATACGCCTTCCAGATCGTCCTGTTGAAAGGGGCGAACGGTGACGGAAACGGGGGCAGCTATGTCGGTCATGGGAAACGATTCATCAAAGGAAAGGGATGGCGGAATGTTATCCCAAAAGCCGTTGAGATCAATTGGTTCTCATCATGTGCTTGAAGCAAAATGTCGTCATGATATTTAGAATTTGCGATAGACGAAACTATCCGGAATTGGGGCGGACGCGTTTTCCTGCGCCATGGCTGTGACAATATCGCGGAGCGGTGAGCGCATGCAGACCGGATCGGTCGCACTCGCATCTCCGGCCAGCGCCATCGCCTGACAGCGGCAGCCGCCAAAGTCGATGTCCTTGCGCTCGCAACTGCGGCAGAGATCGGGCATCCAGTCATCGCCGCGATAGGCATTGAAGGCCTCGCCATCATACCAGATATCGGCCAGCCCCTTGTCGCGGACATTGTCGAAATGAAGCGACGGGATTGTTTCTGCGGCATGGCAGGGCAGCACACGCCCGTCCGGCGTGACATTCAGGCCGACACGACCCCAGCCGCCCATGCAGGCTTTCGGATAAGACGAATAATAATCGGCAGGAACATAGTCGATCACCAGCCTGCCTTCGAGGCGCTTGCGCGCTGCGGCGACTGTCTGGTTGGCTTTGACAACCTGTTCGCGCGTCGGCAGCAGCGCGGCCTTGTTCTTCTCCGCCCAGCCATGAAACTGCACGGTTGCGATTTCGATGCGGCGCGCGCCAAGCGTCAGGGCAAGCTCCAGCATCTCGTCGAGCTGGTCCATATTCTGCTTGTGGCAGACAGCATTGACGGTCAGCGGAATGCCAGCTGTCGTGACCCAATTGGCCACGGCCATCTTGCGCTCGAACCCGCCTTTATATCCGCCGATCCGATCAGCCGATGCGGCATCGGTGCCCTGTATGGAAAGCTGCACATGGTCAAGGCCAGCCTGCCCAAGCGCCTCCACGCGCGCCTGCGTGAGGCCGACGCCCGATGTGATCAGATTGGTGTAAAGGCCAAGCTCGACGGCGGCTTTTGTCAGTTCAAGAAGGTCCCGCCGTGCCGCCGGTTCTCCACCAGATAGATGCAGGTGCAGGACACCCATTTTTGCGGCCTGCCGAAAGACCTCTATCCATTCGTCCGTGGAAAGCTCCTGTTTTGCGCCAATCAGTTCCAGCGGATTGGAGCAATAAGGACAGGCAAGCGGGCAGCGGTGCGTCAACTCGGCAAGCAAAGCCATCGGCGGCGGTGCCAGCCGCTTCAGCTTTGCTTCCTGAATTGCCAGATTCATCCCAGAACCTCGATCATGCGGCGGTTGGCGAGTTCCTGAACAAAGGCCAGCACATCGCTTCCGACCTGTTCGCGTGGCGCATTGAATTCCAATGCAAAAGCATCGCAGATTGCATCGACACTGCGAACACCATCGAGCGCATTGACGATCAGGATCGCAATATCGTCCAGCGCCATGGCGCGCTCTGGTGCGAGAAGCACGGTTTGCCCGCGCACCTCATCAACACGCAGCCTCACGCCGCGTGCAAGCGTGACGATATCCGCCGGTTTGATGGTAACGCTGTCTGTCTCGCTCATGCGGAAACCTTCTTTTCTGCCAGAGCCTTGTCCCATCCAGTAAGGACGCCTTGCTTGCCGTCCCACGCGCCGGGCGGGATCATGCCGGGGTCCACATAGGCCGCATAAAGCGCATCAAGCTGCGCCCACAGCACATCGGTTTTGAAGGTCAGGGCAGCGGCGACGGCATCCTGCTTTTCCAGAGTGTCGGCGTGTTCCAGCACATAGGCAAGACCATATTCGACATCAACCGGCGCTTCATTGAGCCTTTGGCGGAAATAGGACAGCGCCTGTTCGTCGGCGAAGGCATAATGCTTCAGCAGGCCCGCGATCCGGTCCTTATGGATTTTGGGTGCGAAAAGTTCGGTAAGCGACGACGCAACTGCGTCCAGAAGCGGCTTGTCACGGACATAGTGCACATAAGCACCGACCGCAAAACGTGTTCCCGCCAGAATGCCCTTGCCGGACGCCACATAGTCGGGATCAAGGCCAACGGCTTCGGCCAGCTTGAGCCAGCGCCGGATGCCGCCGCCTTCATGGATGCCCCCGTCGTGGTCTTCAATGCGCGAACGCCAGGCGCGGCGCATGTCCACATCCTCACAGCGCGACAGAAACGCCGCATCCTTCATGGGAATGCTGCTCTGATAGCAATAGCGATTGATCACCCAGGCGCGCACTTGCGCGATAGTGCATTCGCCGCCATGCAGCCGGATATGGAACGGATGCTTGTCGTGATAGCGCTCGTGGCCGATGGCCAGAAGGCGGGCGTGGAATGTCTCCTTGTCGGCAGCGTCTTTCATAGAGCAATCTCCTTGCCGTCAAAGGCGATTTCAAACCCGCTTTCCTCGACCAGATTCCGTTCGGGACCATCACGCCAGACTGGGTTCGTATTATTGATATGGACGTATATTTTGCGATCCACTGCAACATCGGCGAGCGCTTTCAGGCTGCCATCGTCGCCAGACATCGAAATATGTCCCATGCGCCGACCGGTCTTTATGCCGGTACCCGATTGGATCATCTCGTCATCGCTGAAAAGCGTGCCGTCGAAATAGAGAATATCGGCGCCGCTGATCCGTGCCTTGAGGTCGTCGCGCACCACGGCACAGCCCGGAATGTAATAGACGCGGTGTCTGGCAGTGACGAGTTCGACGCCAACGGTCTGTTCGCCTTCAAGGGCGGTGTTCGGGGTTTCGCCTTCCATGAAAAGCGGCACTTTTCCCGGAACGGAAAACAGGCGTGCTTCAATCCCCGGAACCAGCATGAAGGGTTCATTCAGCGCCACGATTTCCTGTGTGACGAATGCGGGATCAAGCGCGGTGAAAATCGGGTTTGCAGCGAGGATATCGCGAATAGCGGCGGTCATCACCAGCCGGAACGCCTGCTTTTCCCGCAGCGTCAAAAGACCGGCAATGTGGTCGATATCGCCATTGGTCAGAAGAACGGTCTTGATCGGATTGTCGCGTAGCGCGCGCGGATGCAGCGCGGCTGTGTTGATCAGCTGCTGGCGTATATCGGGTGATGCATTGAGCAACGCCCAGTTTTCACTATCCGATGTGACGGCCAGCGAGGATTGGGTCTGCGGCGCAACCCCGTCCGGCAAACCCGATCGGGCCAGACGGCAGTTTTCGCAGCCGCAATTCCATTGAGGGAGACCGCCGCCAGCGGCGGCCCCGATCACAATTGCGCGGAACTCCGTCATGAAACTGTTCACGCGTCTTGGGAGGCGTGTCAGAACAGGATCGGTTCGTCACCGTCTGCTGGTGCATAGCGATTGATTTCCATGCCGCAGCTAACTTCGATGAACTTTGGTGCATGCCACGACACAGGCTTTTTCAGAGGCTTTGTCATAAGGCTTCTCCTTGGTTGGACGAATGATAACATTCTACCACCTATAAACTAGGAAGAGCCACAGCCTTTACCAGACCAAGCGGGCCGCTTTTTTGCGGGTTATCATACGGCGCTGTCCGGCCCGCCCTTCTTGTCCTTGATGGGCGCGTTGCCGTGAATGAGTTCTCGCCCGGCATAAAGGCCGCCGGTGACTTCGATGGTAAGGCGGTCGCCGTCGCGACGGCGAACATCTTCCATGACGCGCTCACGCTCCTCTTCATCGACGTCGAGCATTTCCAGTGCTTTTTCGCCGAGAGCAAGCGCCGATTCAAAGGTTTCGCGGATTTGATATTCCACGCCGGCATGGATCAGCTCGATGGCATGTTCGCGGTCGAACGAGCGCGCCAATACGGGAACCAGCGGAAACTCCGCTTTTACCAGTTCGGCGATTTTCAGGCTCGCTTCGCGGTCATCGACGCCGATGATGATCAGTCTTGCGCGATTTGCGCCTGCGGCATGCAGAATATCGAGGCGGGAGCCGTCGCCAAAATAGATCTTGAAGCCGAAATCCCGCGCATTGCGGATGGCGTCGGTGCTGGTTTCGATGATGGAAATCGAACAGCTGTTCCCGAGGAGCGGCTGGCTGACAATCTGCCCGAAACGTCCAAAGCCGATCAGCAAAACACTGGCCGACAAATTGTCCGCTGCCTCGACGCCCTCCATCGAAGGCGCAGGTTTTGGCATCAGTCGGTCATGCAGGATGATCATGATCGGTGTGAGAGCCATGGAGACGATGATCGTCGCGGTCAGGATGGCATTGGCCTCTGCATCGATGATGTTGACCGAGGTCGCAGCAGCATAAAGGACAAAGGCAAATTCACCGCCTTGCGCCATCAGCACGGCGCGCTCGACAGCTTCGCGATTGCTGGCGCGAAACAGGCGGGCAACGGCGTAAATGCCAATCATTTTCAACAGCATATAGGCAATGACGGCCACAATGATGAGCTGCCAGCTGGCAGCTATCACTGCAAGGTCGAGCGACATGCCGACGCCGAGAAAGAAGAGACCGAGAAGCACGCCACGAAATGGCTCCACATCCGCTTCAAGCTGATGGCGGAATGAGGATTCCGACAGAAGCACACCGGCGAGGAATGCGCCCATTGCCATTGACAATCCGCCAAGCTGCATGGCCAGCGCTGCGCCCAGCACGACAAAAAGCGCTGCAGCTGTCATGACCTCGCGAGCTTTTGCCTTGCCGAGAATGCGGAACAGCGGATCGAGCAGATAGCGACCGGCCAGAACCAGACCGGCGATGGATGCGAGGCCAATGGCAACGCCGGTCAGTCGGTCGGCCAGGGTTGTTTCTTCGCCGCCCGGCGCCAGAAACGCGACGAGCGCCAGAAGGGGCACGATGGCAAGGTCTTCGAGCAGCAGGATCGCCACGATGCGGCGTCCCTTTGGCAGGCCCATGGCGCGCCGTTCCTCCAGCATCTGCATGACAATGGCGGTAGACGTCAGCACGAAGCCTGTACCTGCAACAAAGCTCTGCGCGACCGGATAGCCAAGCGCGAGGCCGACGAAGGTGAGAAGGCCGATGCAAAGGGCAACCTGCGCCAGACCAAGCCCGAAGATTTCGCCCCGCATCGACCACAGGCGCGATGGCTGCATCTCCAGACCGATGATGAACAGGAACATGACGACGCCGAGTTCGGCGACGTGCAGAATGGCCTGCGGATCGGAAAACAACCCAAGCCCGAACGGACCGATGACCAGTCCGGCTGCAAGATAACCGAGAACCGAGCCGAGGCCGAGCCGTTTGAACAGGGGAACTGCAATAACGGCTGCGCCTAGAAGCACGACAATGGGAACAAGATCAAAGCCGCCGTGATGGGCAGCCTCGGCGGCATGTGTTGCAGTTTCAGCGGCGGCCATTGGCTATTTCCTTGCCGGTTGCCAGCATCAAGCGTGGCGAAAATGTTGGGGAGAGCAAAGATTACAAGAAGAATCGGATGTTCCGAAGCAAATGTACAGATTGCCATTGGGATGAGCGAGTCTCGACCTGTCACGCACAAAAGCAAATATTGCTGCGCTATGGTCTATTGAAATTGTTTTTTGCGATATCCATGTAGTTTAAGCTCGCTAGAGGAAGCGGGCAATTGGGGAGGTCCGTCGCAAGGCGGCTTTGTGTCTATTTGGGAGGACATATGCGTAGGTTTATTCTGGCCGTTACGTCGGTCGCTGCGTTGGCGCTCGCTGCTGGCTCGGCTTCGGCGGAAGATTATAAGCTGCTAGCGCCTGCTGCGCCGGGCGGCGGTTGGGACCAGACAGCACGCACCATGCAGAGCGTGCTGCAAGACGAAAAGATTTCCAGCAGCGTACAGGTTATCAACGTACCGGGTGCAGGCGGCACCATCGGTCTTGCGCAGTTCGTCAATCAGAACAAGGGCGACGCCAGTCAGCTGATCGTCGGCGGCTATGTGATGGTCGGCGCAATCCTGACCAACAAGTCGCCGGTAACGCTGGAACAGGTGACGCCGATTGCGCGTCTCACCGGCGAATATGAAGCCATCGTTGTTCCCGCCGCATCCGATATCCAGAATCTCGGCGATCTCGTTGCCAAGCTGAAGGCTGATCCGGGTTCCGTATCCTGGGGTGGCGGCTCGGCAGGCGGCACTGATCACATCACGGCAGGCCTCTTCGCAAAGGCTGCTGGTGTCGATCCGACCAAGGTGAACTACATCGCATTTTCGGGCGGCGGTGAAGCGCTGGCCGCCATTCTCGGCAATCAGGTAACGGTCGGCATTTCCGGATACGGTGAGTTCGACTCGCAGATCAAGGCCGGCACGCTGCGCATCATCGGCATTTCGAGTGACCACCGTATTGACGGCATCGATGCCCCGACCTTCAAGGAAGGCGGCGTGGACGTGGCCATCCAGAACTGGCGTATGGTTGCTGCCGCTCCGGACATTACCGCCGAGCAGGAAGCAGCAATCAATGCCGATGTCGAGAAGCTGGTGAAATCCGAATCCTGGCAAAGGGCGCTGAAGGACAAGGGCTGGGCGGATACCTATCTTGCCGGTCCGGCCTTCAAGGAGCAACTCGCCAAGGATGTCGCGGCGACTGAAACCATCCTCAAGGAAATCGGCCTCGTCAAATGACAGGATCTCAACAGCAGGACGAGCGTCGCCCTGAAGGGGCGACGCCGGATTTCGCCGCTCTTGTCATCGCTTTCATTCTCGGCGCCGTCGCCATTGCCATCGCGTGGTCCACAGCCTACGGCAACGATGTGATGAGTTACTCGCCGGTCGGCCCGAAGACTGTTCCCTACGTCGTGGCAGCCGGATTGTTCGGCCTCGCGATCTGGACAGTTATTGAAGCGCTACGCGGTGATTTTCCCAAAAGAGAGCACCAGGAAATTGCCCCCATGGCATGGATCATCGGTGGTCTGGCTATCCAGATGTTGACGATGAAGACGGCCGGGTTTTCGCTCGCCACGGGATTGCTGTTTGCAGCAACCGCGCGCGGCTTTGGCTATCGCAAGTTCTGGATCAGCGTTCCCGCAGGCATCGTCTTTGCCTTCGTGATCTGGTTCATTTTCGCGCGTGGTCTTCAGCTGTCGCTGCCGTCTGGCTGGCTTGAACGTTTCGTCTAGAGCGCGTTTGGATCTGATTGGATCAGATCGGCGCTCTAACTATTTGTTTTAACGCACATCCTATCCGAAAACCCTTTCACACTTTTCGGGATGTGCTGTAACGGCCAGGGCATATCATGGATACTGTAGCACTTCTCGCCAACGGTTTGCTGGTGGCGCTGGAACCATCGAACCTTCTTTATGCGCTGATCGGCGTGACGCTTGGCACAGCGGTCGGTGTTTTGCCGGGTATTGGACCGGCGCTCACCGTCGCGCTTCTCTTGCCGGTGACCTACAAGCTGGACCCTTCGGGCTCGCTCATCATGTTTGCCGGTATTTATTACGGCGGCATGTATGGCGGATCGACCACGTCCATTCTTCTCAATACGCCCGGTGAAAGCGCCTCCATCGTCACGGCGCTCGAAGGCAACAAAATGGCAAGGGCCGGGCGCGGCGGTCCCGCTTTGGCCACAGCGGCCATCGGCTCCTTTGTTGCCGGTCTCATTGCCACGCTTGCGCTCGCCTTCGTGGCGCCATGGGTGGTGAAATTCGCGCTGTCCTTCGGCCCATCCGAATATTTCGCGCTGATGCTGCTCGTCTTCATGACCGTCTCGGCAGCCTTCGGCGATTCAACTCTTCGCGGCCTCACATCGCTGTTCATCGGCCTTGCGCTCGGCCTGATCGGTATCGATCAGCTGACCGGACAGGCGCGGCTTGTCATGGGCACGCCGAACCTGCTCGACGGCATCAATGTCACGACGCTGGCCGTGGCGCTGTTCGCTATCGGTGAAACGCTGGCAGTCGTGTCCAAAAAGCTTGGTCCCGATGATGAAGTCATCGCGGTCAAGGGTTCGGTCTGGATGACCAAGAACGACTGGAAACACTCATGGATGCCGTGGTTGCGCGGCACCGCCATCGGCTTCCCGATTGGCGCCATGCCTGCGGGCGGCGCTGATGTGTCGAGCTTCCTGTCCTATTCGGCGGAGCGCCAGTTCTCCAAGCATCCGGAAGAATTCGGCAAGGGCGCAATCGAAGGCGTTGCCGGGCCGGAGGCCGCCAACAACGCATCGGCTGCCGGCACGCTTGTGCCGCTTCTGACGCTCGGTCTTCCGACCACGGCGACAGCGGCGATCATGCTGGCTGGTTTCCAGCAGTTCGGCTTGCAGCCGGGGCCGCTTCTCTTCGTGACCAATGCCTCATTGGTTTGGGGACTGGTGGCAAGCTTGCTCGTTGCCAATCTGATGCTGCTCATCTTGAACCTGCCGCTGATCGGCCTGTGGGTGAAGATGCTCACCATCCCGCGCCATTGGCTTTATGCGGGTATTCTGGTGTTCGCGACGCTCGGCACTATTGGCGCGAATGCTTCAACGTCGATGTTGTTCGGGCTGCCGGTCTCGTTCGAACTGGGCCTGCTCTTGGCATTCGGTCTTCTCGGCTATGTGCTGCGGCGCTTTTCCTATCCGATCGCGCCGGTGGTCGTTGGCCTGATCCTCGGGCCTATGGCAGAAAAGAGCCTGCGTCAGGCGTTGCAGATCAGCCAGGGAAACCCGATGGCGCTCGTCCATTCGTGGGTGTCGATTGTGCTGATCGCGCTCGCAATCGCCGCTGTCGTGGTGCCGATGATCATGCGCCAGCGCGGCAAGGGTGCTCTCCTGGCGCAGATGGCAACCGACGAGGACTGATATAAACAAAACAGCCCCGGTTTTGCCGGGGCTGTCCATAACGCGGATACAAACTACTCTTTACGCGAAAATTATCCGTGAATTTCACGGAACTGCTTTGCATCAATGCCAAGCGTCTCAAGGTCTTTCGCAGCAGGCTGATGACCAACCCGCATTGCAGCAGAAGCGCGGACTGCGCTGCCGAATTGCGCGAATGCACGACCGAAACGATTGTTAAAACGGGCAAACATTTTCATCTCCATTACGGACAGTTTCTTCGTCCGTGATTGTTAAATGGCGATGGAAAGGCCGGTTTTGAATAGAATTCCTTGCATGTCTGCCATGCAACAAGCGCATGTGACAGCCACAGCAATCAGGCGATGGCTTTTTCCTGTCCGATATCGGCTTTCATGCGATTGCGGCCAATCGGCAGCATCATCGGTCGCCCGGAAGTGGGGTCAGTGATGATGCGGCTTTCCAGACCGAAAACATCTGAAACCGTCTTTTCGGTGAGCACATCTTGCGGCGCGCCGGAGACATGCAGGCGACCGCCATTCATCGCAACCAGAAAATCGGCATAGCGGGCAGCAAGGTTGAGATCGTGCAGCACCATGACAATGGTGGTGCCGCGTTCCCGGTTAAGGTCGGTCAGAAGATCGAGAACCTCGACCTGATGGGCGATATCGAGAAAGGTTGTCGGCTCGTCGAGGAGCAGTACTTCCGTCTGCTGTGCCAATGCCATGGCGATCCAGACGCGCTGGCGCTGACCGCCGGAAAGTTCATCGACAGGTCTTTCTGCAAGCGATGCAGTCTGGGTCGCGTTCAGCGCCGCGGCGACGGCCTCATCGTCTTCACACGTCCAGCGCGCAAACATCTTCTGATGCGGATTGCGGCCACGGCTAACAAGGTCGGCAACCGTAATGCCCTCTGGCGCGATGGGCGATTGCGGGAGCAGACCCAGAGTTCGTGCCAGTTCGCGGGAAGGGACTTTGTGAATGGATTTTCCGTCGAGAAGCACCTGTCCCTTTCGCGGCGCAAGCAGCCGAGACATGGTGCGCAACAGAGTGGACTTACCACAGGCATTGGCGCCGACGATCACCGTGATCTTGCCGGATGGAACGTCGAGATCGAGACCGTCGAGAATGAGTGTGTCGTCATAGCCCGACGAAAGCTGGCTGACGGTGAGTGTATGGGTGGTCATAGCGAACCTCCGGTCCGGTTAACGCGTATGATGAGGAAGATCAGATAAGGGGCGCCGAGCGCGCCGGTGACAACACCCACCGGATATCGGCTCGGTAGCAGGAATTGCCCGCAATAGTCACCGACCAGCACAAGCGTGGCCCCAACGAGTGCGGAGGGGATCAGCAGCGAGCCTTTATTGCCGATGATGCGCGCAGCAATTGGTCCGGACAAAAAAGCGACGAATGAAATCGGTCCTGTTACCGCCGTTGCGAAGGAAATCATACCAACGGCTGAGATGATGACGATGATGCGGGTTGTGGCGACGCGTGTGCCAAGTGCTGCGGCAGTATAGTCGCCAAGCCGGAGCGCCTCCAGATCGCGGCTGCGGCTCAACAACAGGCCACCGAAAACGCAAAGGGCCAGAAGCAGCGGCAGTGTCTGGTCCAGACGGGCACCGTTGACGCTGCCGGTCAGCCAGCGCATGGCTTCCTGAAGGTTCCACGCTGGAGCGCTGGAGAGGATATAGGCGATGAAGCTTTCCAGCATCGCCGAAACGCCGATGCCGACAAGGATCAGCCGTGTTCCGGCAACACCGTTTCGAAACGATAGGCCATAGACCAGCAAGGCGACACCCAATCCAGCGACAACGGCGAAGATGGAAACAGCCGGGCCGCTCATGGAAAGCACGACGATGGCGAAAACGGCAGCTGCACTCGCGCCCGAACTGATCCCGATAATGTCGGGGCTCGCCAGCGGATTGCGCAGCATGATCTGAAAGGCGACGCCCCCCAGCCCGAAGCTCAATCCAGCCAGAACCGCCAGCACTGCGCGCGGCAGGCGTAGCTGACCGACTGTGAAGCTTGCACCCTGAACATGCTCGCCGAGGAGTACGCGCATCACGTCGGATGGCGGCGTGAAGGACTGGCCGAGCATCAGCGTCAGGGCGAAAAAAACGGTCAGCAGCACCAGCAATAGTGCAAGGATGGCTGTGCGTTTGCGTGCGCGAAGTCGGCGGTTCTGCGCAATGGTGGCTGCGGTAGGCGATAACATGGTCACAGCTCCCGCACCCGCTGACGCCGCACGATCCAGATGAAGAACGGCGCGCCGATAAAAGCCGTGACAATGCCAACATCGAGTTCCGCCGGTCGGGCGATAAGGCGACCAACCACATCTGCGCCAACCAGCAGGCACGCGCCGATCAGGGCGGAAAAGGGCAAGAGCCAGCGGTGATCGACACCGACGAGCAGACGGCAGAGATGCGGAACAATCAGGCCGACAAAGCCGATGGGGCCGCAAATGGCGGTTGTCGCGCCGCATAGAAGGATAGCGCCGAGCGCCGCCATGGCGCGCGCGACGGCAACATTTTCGCCAAGGCCAGCAGCAAGTTCGTCACCGAGCGCCAGTGAATTCAGCTTGCGCGCCGATAGAAGGCTGATGAGAAAGCCGACAGCGAGAAAGGGCAGCACGTGCGAAATTCGGTCGAATGTTGCTCCGCCAACCCCGCCGATCTGCCAGGACCGTATACCGCCTGCTATGTCGTTGCGGGGGAGCACGACGGCAATTACCATCGACGAGAACGCGACGGATGTGGCAGCCCCTGCGAGCGCAAGCTTGAGCGGTGTTGCGCCACCCCGACCGAGCGAGCCGATCGTATAAACGAAGGCGGCTGCGCAGCCTGCACCGAGAATGGCCGCCCAGATGAAGGCCTGCGACGAGGCGATGTTAAACCATGCAACGCCAATGACCACGGCAAGGGAAGCCCCCATATTGACGCCCAATATGCCCGGATCAGCCAGCGGATTGCGTGTTACGCCCTGCATGACGGCTCCGGCAAGTCCAAGCGCCGCACCAGCCACGAGTGCAAGAAAGGTACGCGGAATTCGAAGCGACACCGCCGCCTGACCGATTGAATCAACCTGACCGCCAAGTGCCGCAAGAATGTCAGCCCAGCTCACGTCGCGGGTGCCAAGCGAAACCGACAGGAAACAGAGAAGCGCAAGGCAGGCGATCACGACCGCCAGCCACATTGCTCTCGTGCGATGCGTCTTGCCGAATTGCGATATGTAAGGGGCGGTCTGGCCGCTGTGGGCTGTCATTTCGTCTTGTCAGCCGCCTGCGCAAGCAAGGCGACATAATCCTTCAGCACCCATGAGATGGAGAGTGGCGTCGGGTTCGCAGCCGTGCCGAGCGGGTTTCTGCCCAGCATGACGATGGCGTTATGGGTAACCACTGGCATCTTTGCCATCAGCGGATTGCTCTTCATGGCGTTGTACAGTTCCTGGCTGCCATAAGTGACGACGATGTCCACATCGTCGAACGCATCGATATGTTCGGCGCTGATGGAGCCGGAAAACTGGCCGGGCTTGGATGCATCGACAACGCTTTTGGGGGATTTCAACCCGAGATCGTTGAAGAACCGCACCCGCGTATCGTTCGTCGTATAGAAGTTGATCGTGCTGAGGTTCGTTGCGTCGAGATGGGTGACGAACATTGCCGACTTGCCCTTCAGATGCGGATAGGCAGCCACAGCATCGGCAATTTCACCGTCGATTTTCTTGATCAGCGCTTCACCCTCGGCAGCCATGCCCATGCCTGCACTGTTGAGACGGATCATGTCGCGCCAGTCCGTGGACCACGGCGCTTCCGGATAGGCCACGACGGGCGCGATCTGGCTCAGCGTATCGTAATCTGACTGGCTCAGGCCGGAATAGGAAGCGAGGATGACATCAGGCTTGGTTTCCGCCACGGCTTCAAAGTCGATGCTATCGCCCTCGTCGAACAGGACTGGCTTTTCCGCGCCCAGTTCTTTCAGCCGTTCGTCAACCCATGGCAATAGACCGTCGCCATTGTCATCGCCAAAATTTGCGGCGGCAAAACCAACCGGCACCACGCCTAAAGCCAGCGGCACTTCATGGCTCGCCCAAGCGACCGTCGCTATCCGCTTCGGCTTTTCCTGAATGGTCGTCGTGCCAAAAGCATGTTTGATCACAATGGGATAGGTCTGGCTTTCGTCGGCGGCAGCTGAGCCTGTTGCGGCTAATGCCACGCCCATTGCAAACAGCATCGATGCGACGAACATCAGCGGCGAACGAATGAACCACGACATAGGGCGCATTCTCCTTGCTTTTAGGTGCTTTAAAAGTGGCCTTTCACTTTCAGGTTAAATATACGCAGTCAAGTGCGATGCCGGGGGCTTGGCCTGAGCTGTATGAAATATCCGTGGCTTTTTACAAAAAAGCAGATTTCTACAATACTGGACAACTGCTCTCAAGTTAATGCGGTTTCGAGGGTATTGAGGTGCAGATTCCAGGTTGGTTGAACGGGGACGCTTTAACGGTTCAGCCAACAGAGATTCTGACAACATCCCAAAATCTAAGCATCGCTGTCGGCTTTGGCTGTCGACAATCATCGCATAACCGGATTCTGGAACGTGAGCATGAACATCGCAAAGACACTTGATAACAGCAGGCAAACCAGAATCCGTTACCGCAATGCCGCCTTGTTGGGCTGCACGGCGCTGGCGCTCATCATGCCGGGCGTTGCTTCCGCTCAGGATGCGGCGGAGACGTCTGGTTCTACGACTGTTCTCCAGACCATTACCGTGGACGGCACGGCCGGAAGCGACGACGACTCCAAATCCATCGTTGCACGCAAAACGACAATCGGCGGGAAGATTCCGGCTGAAATCCTCGATACACCAGCCTCGGTTTCGGTGATCACAGCGAAGGAGATTCAGGACCGCAACGCGCAGACTGTCGAGCAGGTGTTGCAATATACATCTGGCGTCAACACGGACTTTTACGGTTCTGACGACCGCTTCGACTATTTCAAGATTCGTGGTTTCGACGCTTACACTTACCGCGATGGACTGGTGGTCGGCTCACCTTTCGGCGGCATCCGCGAAGAACCATTCGCCTATGAGCGTGTGGAAGTTCTGAAAGGTTCGAACTCGTCAGGCTTCGGCGTTGCACAGCCCGGCGGTGCGGTGAACTATGTCACCAAGCGCCCCAAAAGCGAACGCTTCGGGGAAGCCTATATCACGGGCGGTTCCTACGAGCATAAGGAAGTCGGCGTCGATTTTGGC
Source organism: Brucella sp. 22210 (assembly GCF_052045675.1). NCBI lineage: Bacteria > Pseudomonadati > Pseudomonadota > Alphaproteobacteria > Hyphomicrobiales > Brucellaceae > Brucella > Brucella sp. 22210. Next base: position 29,267 of record NZ_JBQEPD010000007.1, on the reverse strand, counting down.
GACAACATCACCAAGGACGACACGCTTTCCTATCGCTTCACTGGCAAGTTTCAGGATGCCAATGCCGAATATGACTATTCGCGCAATGACGATAAATTCGTCATGGGCGGACTGACCTGGCGGCCCGATGCAGCAACCAGCCTGACCGTAGTTTACGATCATCTCTACAAGAACGGTACGCCTGGGAGCGGCGGTCACCCCATTGGCACGGATTTCAGCCGAAGCCGCTTTTTTGGCGAGCCGGATTATAATTTCCGTGGCACGAAGCGGAATGCGCTCAGCGCCATGTTCGATCATGACTTCGGTAACGGTCTGAGCTTCAGCTCCAATGCACGCTACAGCAAGACGGACAGCGATTTCGGCTATGCCTATATCGGTGGAACGCCGACAAATGGCTCGACAATCGCGGATCGCTATTTCTTCGGCAATGAAAGCTCCAACGAGCAATTCATCATCGACTCGCATTTTCTCTATGAGGCCAATTTCGACAATGTCGAAACCCGCACCTTGGTTGGTCTTGAGTACAATAATTACAAGTCGACCAACGCCACGTCGTGGGGCGCGGCACCCGGCATAGACTGGACAAACCCCGTTTATACCGGTGGTCCGCTTTCCACCGCGCCCTATACGAGCAAGCGAAACAAGCAGAAGACCACAGGCCTTTATCTCCAGCAGGATGTTGTCCTGTACGACAAGCTGATCTTCTCTGTTGGACTGCGCAATGACTGGCTGGACCTGACTGAAGAAAACCGGCTCACGAGCGTTACCGACAAAGGTGATCACAGCGATTTCAGCAAGCGCTTCGGTCTGACATATCGCATAACTGACGAAGTCGCGACCTATGCGAGCTATGCGGAATCCGTCGCCCCTGCCGATGTCGGTGTCGAACCCACGACCGGCAAGCAGTATGAAATCGGTGTCAAATATCAGCCGGACGCTTTCCCGGCATTGTTCAGCGCTGCAATCTACGATCTGACGAAGGAAAACTTCACCGTCTATGACAGCGTGACCTATCTGCCTTCCAGTGTCGAGAAAGTGCGGCATCGCGGTGTCGATCTTGAAGCGAAGGCGGAAGTTGCGCGCAACATCAACGTGATCGCAGCCTATAGCTATATTGACTCCAAGATCGAAGAGCCGGGCGGTGTTTACGACGGCAATCGCCTCGCCATGGTTCCAAAACACATGGCGTCCATCTGGGGCACCTATACGCTGGAAGGCGAAGGTGCGCGAGGCGACATGACCTTCGGTGTGGGCGCGCGTTACATCAGCTCGTATTATCTGGGCAATGCGAACAACCCGACACCAAAAATCGGCATGGGCGAGTCCAGCGTCGTGGTCGATGCGTCGTTCAGCTATAATATCAAGGAAAACACCACGCTTCAGGTGAATGCGAGCAACCTGTTCGATGAGAAGCATGTCGCCAATGGCGGCTCCGGTGCCTATTTCTACAATCCGGGCCGCGAGATCACGGCAACGCTGCGTCAGACCTGGTAAAAAATCAGGCCCCATCCGGTGATACTCGGGTGGGGCTTTTCACAGCGCTGATATGGTTTCAGTCAGACTGGCGCTGCTGCAAACGACGCCATGCGGCAGGTGTTTCGCCAACAATCTGCCGGAACGCCTTGGTGAGATGCGCCTGATCGGTAAAGCCAAGTTGGGCGGCAACGCCTGCGACTGTCACGTCGCCGTTGCTGATCAACAGATCCCGCGCCAGATCAATGCGTTTGCCGAGCTGCCATTGCAGCGGGGTCTTTCCGGTCGTCTGCTTGAAGACGTTGGAAAACCAGCTTTCGGAGAGGCCCACAGTCGCGGCCATTTCGGCAACGCTGAGCCGTCCGTCGCTGCATGCGTTGAAACGGGCATGAAGTTTGTTCATCTGCGCTTGGGTCAAACGGCCATAACCCTGGCTGTTGTCGTCTCCCGAAATATCGAGGAGACTGGCCAGAATGCTGCCAACAAGGCTTTCCGCGAAAAGCGCATGTTTCGAAGGGTTGGAGGTCTCATCCACCAGCAATCTGGCCAGTGTTTCGACGGCCCCGATATCCTGAATTTCTGCAGGACTTCGCAACGCCGCCATTGCAGCCGATGTGCCGACCGCCGGTGTCAGGAATTTGAGCAGCCGGTCTTTGTGAAAATGCAGGTTCAGATGCGAGAAGCGATGCATCGAAACTGTCTTCGTCCAAAGCGGTAACCCTGCGGGCAGATAAATCGCACGCATCATCGGACGAAAATGCTGTTTCAGCGTGCTTTGCGTGTTGGATATGCTGATGTTCGACGACACATCATTGAAAAAGATCATGATGCGCGGATCGTCTGACAGAAAATAGCCGGTCGCGCCGGTTTGGCTTTCCGCTTCCCAAAACGCGCTGACCAGACCGTCGAACACGCGCCATTTGACTGGTGCGACCACCCGAATGCCTTCTGCGTGCCAGGTCATGGAATGCCAGAAGCTCAACCTCGGAACCGTCCTTTCGGGAAGATCAAAAGGGTATCCCGCAGGTAGGAACAGGCAGGTATATCCCCATTTAATATGAGGATAACTATCATGTTTTTACATCATGGCAAGCCGATATTCAAACTTGCCATGATGGGACCAAACAGCGTCGGCGGCTAAATCGCTACTGCGTAGGGTTTTCTTCCACCAGAGCTGCGGTCGGATCGGAGGTCGCCAAGGCGGGTGGACCTTCCACCCCACGCTGACGTTCACGAATGAAGGTGAACAAGCCGGAGATGACGATCAGCACGATACCGATCAGCATCGCCATGTCGATATGATCATGGAAGACGAAATAGCCAAACAGGATCGCCCAGATCATCTGGCTATATTGCGGCGAGGCGATTGCACTGGCGGGAGCATGATTGGCTGCCAGCATTAGCAAAATATTGGCGAGTGCTGCGAGAAGGCCATATCCGGCAAGATAAACCCACTGCATTGTGTCGGGAGCCTGATAGGTGGGCAGCATCAGCGCGCCGCAAATGACAATGGGGCCGACAAGGCCGCTTGTATAAAGCGAGATGCGCTTTTCGCTTTTTCCCATCACGCGGAAAATGATGATGCCGACTGCACCGCCCATGCCGCCGGCGAGGGCACCGAGGTGGCCGATGGACAATTCACGGAAACCGGGGCGCAATACCACCAGAACACCAGCAAAGCCGATGGCAACTGCCAGCCAACGTCGCCAGCCGACCTGCTCCTTGAGGAAAACGACCGACAATATGGTGACGAAGGCCGGAAGCAGGAAAATCAGCGCGAAGGCTTCGGCCATGGAAAGATGCGTGAATGCCGTAACGCTGCCGACGACACCCATGGTTGCCGTAACCGTGCGCAGAAGCCACATCTTCACATTTGTGGTTCGAAACATATCGAGCCAGTTGTCGCCGGCTTTTTTGGTGAAGGGGACGGCAAGCAGGCCAAGTACAGCGCCGAAAAAGGCAGTTTCATAAGGAGACAGCGAGCCGTCAATGAACTTGACGCAGGCATCGCTGACGGCGAATGCGGCGTAGGAAGCAAACGCGAGGAAAATTCCGTAAAGCATGGCAATGTCCGTAAAAACGGGTCCGAAAGCGTGGAAGCCGAAAGAGGGAGAGGAGGCTCTTTCCCGATCTAATCGATTGGAGGCGCTTTGGCAAAAGACATTTTAGTAAAAATCGACCTCTCGCCAGTATAAATTGAGACGTGCGATTTCGCCTTTTTCAAGGCTTCGAGCCCTCGCGAAAACGCATGCCTCATTTGCAATCATATCCGTGGTGGAAATTTAGACAAACGCCTATTTGAGCATCATCCAAACGAGGAGAGAGCAAATGAACATTCGTCAGAAATTCCAACAGTATGTATCCCGTCGCCGTGCAGTTCGTGAACTCGGTGCAATGGACGACCATCTTCTTGCCGACATCGGCGTTTCGCGTTCGCAGATCCAGAGCGCCGTATTCGGTCGATAAGTGCGTATGGAGCGTCTTTCCAAGGGTCGCCCGTCAAGTACAATCGAAATAAAGTGACAAAGCGTCGGTCTCCAGTCCCGGCGCTTTTGCTTTTTAGCTATACCGAAAACAGTATTTTAGATTTTTCTGGTACGTTCAGCGCTTTCTCGCTGGCAAAGTTTTCCAACACCGATCGAAATAAATATTCTTGGACGAGCGACAGACATGTCGAGCGCGCGGATTGTCGTCTGGTCTTCTTTCACCCCTTTTATTAGGGGTAAAATCGCATATGGGACATTTATGATCTCGATATGAGACAACTTCGAATTGTTTATTATGCGGCCCCTCATATACTCAATCTCGCGGGGGCTGATGATGAAGGGCGCACCACGATCGAGATGTTCCGATCTCGGGTGTTCTTCATCATCACATTCTTTTCCCACCAATGACTATTCAAGCGATTATTACAGCGGCTTTGCCGTAATATTGTGTGAAAATAACTATACTGAGACTGGCATCCTTGCGCATCGGGCGATCAGATTGCTAACTGATCGCCCGATGACATTAAAGCTCGCAAGACGATGGGGCTCGCAAGATGATGGACCTTTTTTGGCGTGGTATCCTGATCGGGATCGGCGCAACAGTCGTGATGGATATTTGGGCAATCGTACTGGCTGCCATGCCGGGACAGTCGCTTCCGAACTGGGGACGGGTTGGTCGTTGGTTCTGGCATCTGCGCGAAGGTCAGATTTTCCATGATGACATCGGCAAGGCCACACCCTACCGGCACGAAGTCGCGCTTGGCTGGATCGGCCATTATGTCGTCGGCATTCTCTATGGCGTGATTTTTGCATTTTATGGCGGGGCGGCGTGGTTCGAGAACCCTGTCTTTCTTCCGGCCTGGATCTTTGGCATACTCACCGTCGCGGCCGGTTGGTTCTTGTTGCAGCCGGGACTTGGAATCGGGTGGGCAGCATCCCGTCTGCCGAATGCGCAGCATGTCCGTATTATGAACCTTGTTGCGCACACATTCTTTGCGCTTGGTCTGTATGTGACCGCGCTATTGCTGAAAAGCGTTTTCTAATCAATGGGTTGAAAACTGCGTCCGCCGCCGAGGTGGGCGCTTTTTTTGAAGCACTTTCAAATATTTCCCGGCAAATGGGGAACTGGCGTCGGCGCGCAAGTCAGTCCACACTCCATCAAGTCAATAAATAGGCATTCTCAAGGCAGAATTGTGTACGGATCGCGGTAGGGAACTGTGCTTTGTCTGCAATGAGGTGTAAGGGGAACCAGTCCGTCCGTGCAAAATGCGGCGGCGTCTAACATTTTGGCAATCCCACAGGGTTTGCTCCATTCTGTATTCCGTGGCGGCGCAGCAAATCTGTCCGTGGCGGAGTTGGCGTGGGCACCCGAGAAACGGGCCTACTTGCCTCGGAGGAACGATGCTCGAAAAGCTGTTCAAGTTACAGGAACACGGCACCAACGCGCGGACGGAAATCATCGCCGGCGTGACGACCTTCCTGACGATGTCCTACATCATCTTCGTCAACCCGGATATCCTGTCCACCACGGGCATGGATAAAAGCGCGGTCTTCGTGGCGACCTGTCTCGCCGCCGCGCTCGGTTCGATCATCATGGCGCTTGTCGCCAACTGGCCGATCGGCATGGCGCCCGGCATGGGCCTCAACGCGTTCTTCGCGTTCACGGTCGTTGGAGCCATGGGCTTCAGCTGGCAGCAGGCGCTCGGTGCGGTTTTCATTTCCGGCGTCATCTTCCTCCTTCTGACGGTAACGGGTATCCGCCGCTGGCTGGTGGAAGGCATTCCGCATTCGCTTCGAAGTGCGATTGCAGCCGGTATCGGTATGTTCCTGGCGCTCATCGGCTTGAAAACCGCAGGCGTCGTGGTCGGCAATGAAGCAACGCTTGTTGGTCTTGGCGATCTGACCAAAGCCGGTACGCTGCTTGCTATCGCCGGTTTCTTCATCATCGCTGTTCTGGATGCGCTCAAGGTTCGCGGTTCGATCCTGATCGGCATTCTGGTGATTACGATTGCGTCGATTGCGCTCGGCATCAGCCAGTTCAATGGCGTGTTCTCCGCACCGCCAAGCCTTGCGCCAACCTTCCTGCAGCTTGATGTTATGGGCGCGCTCCATACCGGCATTCTGCACGTGATCCTGGTCTTCGTGCTGGTGGAAGTGTTCGACGCCACGGGGACGCTGATCGGCGTTGCCAAGCGTGGTGGCCTGATTGAACCGGGCAAGCCGAACCGTCTCGGTCGCGCGCTCTTTGCCGACAGCACGGCCATTCTCGGCGGCTCGCTGCTGGGCACCTCGTCCACGACGGCTTATGTCGAAAGCGCTTCTGGCGTTCAGGCAGGCGGTCGCACCGGTCTTACGGCTCTGGTCGTAGCGCTGCTGTTCCTGGCTGCCCTGTTCATTTCGCCGCTCGCCGGTTCGGTCCCTGCTTACGCAACCGCACCTGCGCTGATCTATGTGGCTTGCCTCATGATGCGCGAACTGACCGAAATCGATTGGCAGGACATTACGGAAGCAACGCCTGCTGCGCTGACCGCACTGGCTATTCCGCTGACCTATTCGATTGCTAACGGTCTTGCCTTCGGCTTCATCAGCTACGTCGTGCTCAAGGCCTTCACCGGCAAGGCACGCGAGGTTCATCTTGCAACCTGGCTGGTCGCTGCCCTGTTTGTGATCCGCTTCGCGTTCTTCGCAGAATAGTCTTGTAACGCCGGGCGTTCGCGCCCGGCGCATTTCTCGCTGGTAGATGAGGAGAGAGCCTTTGCAGTCGAATGATCTGAAGCTTCTGGAACGACTGATTGAAGTCCTTGAGAACAATATCATCCCGCTGACGGAAAAAGGCGTTGCCGCTGGCAACAAGATTTTCGGTGCAGCCCTGCTGCAAAAGTCCGATCTTTCGCTCGTTCTGGCGGAAACCAACAATGAGACGGAAAACCCGCTTTGGCATGGTGAAGTACACACGCTGAAGCGCTTTTATGAAATGCCGGAAAAGGGCAGACCGAACACCAGGGATATGGTGTTCTTTTCAACCCATGAGCCATGCTCAATGTGCCTCTCGGCCATCACCTGGAGCGGCTTCGACAATTTCTATTATCTGTTCAGCCACGAAGATTCGCGCGATGCGTTTTCCATCCCGCACGATCTGAAAATTCTGAAAGAAGTCTTCACGCTGGAGCCGGGCGGCTATAATCGCGACAATGCCTTCTGGCATAGCCATTCTTTGCCCAAGTTGGTTGCAGCCTTGCCGGAGCCGGATCGGTCGCGGCTTGAAAAGCGCCTTGATGCCGTTCGCGCCAAATATGATGCGATGTCCGGTGCCTATCAGTCCCAGAAAGATGGGAACGCGATCCCACTGAACTAAGAGCCTTTGCGCCAAGGCGGATTATTTTCCACGGAAGCTTGACAGGTCGACGGGTTACGCCGCACATCGCTCGTGTTGCGTGATCCGTTTTGTTTTTGCGAAGATTGTTTGACTTCGCATGCCGATGCCAGCGCATCGGCGAGCCTGTGAGGATATTGATGCTGCGTATGATTGTTATGGGCGTTTCGGGGTCCGGAAAGTCCACTGTCGGCGAGAAGATTGCTGCCGAATTGCAGTTGCCCTTTCTGGAAGGGGATTCGCTACACCCAAAGGCCAATGTCGATAAGATGTCTGCGGGTATCCCGCTTCAGGACGATGATCGCTGGCCTTGGCTGGACAAGATTGGCGAGCACCTTGCCGCAGCAAATGATGGCATCGTCGTTTCCTGTTCGGCGCTGAAAGCAGTCTATCGTGACCGTTTGCGCGCCGCTGCCGGAGCGCCGGTTATGATCATTTTTCTCGACGGTACTTTCGAAGTTCTCCATGAGCATATGGGCCACCGTACAGGCCATTTCATGCCGGTCGCCATGCTTGAAAGCCAGATTGCAACGCTGGAAAGCCCGGTGGGTGAGCCGCTTGTTTTCCGGGCCGACGTAGCCGACCCGGTTGAGAAGATTGTGGCGGAAAGCCTCGGCTGGATCCGCGCTCAGAAACTCTAGTTAAGCGGCCAGAAGAACATTAGTGTCGGCACGGTCACGATGGCGATGATGATGGAAAGTGGCAGCCCAAGGCGCGGATAGTCACTGAATTTGTAACCGCCGGGTCCCATAACCAGCGTGTTGCACTGGTGGCCGATAGGGGTGAGGAAATCACACCCTGCGCCGATGGCCACGGCCATCAAAAAAGCTTCCGGCTTGAAACCAAGGCCGGAGGCAAAGCTGGTCGCAATGGGCGCCATGACCAGAACTGTGGCGGCATTATTGAGAAACGGCGTGACCATCATTGCAGCCACGAGGATTAGCGCCAGGGCACCGGCGGGTGGCAGCTGGTGGCCTATAGTGGCGAGCGCTTCGGCGATCAGATTGGTGCCGCCCGTGGTTCTGAGTGCGTCCGAGACCGGTATCAGTGCCGCCAGCATCACCAGAATAGGCCCGTCAATCTCGTCATAAACTTCGTTGAGCGGTATGACCTTGAAAAGCAGCATCGCAACTGCGGCTGCGAAAAACGCAACGGCAACCGGTACGATGCTCAAGGCAGTTGCGCCAATGGCAACAATCAGAATTGCCAGCGGGATGAGGCTCTTGCGGACATTGCCGAGCATCAGTTTGCGCCGTGCCAAAGGCAGAAGCTCGAATTCAGGCAGGAAGGTGGATAGGCTGGCTTGTCTGCCCTGAAGCACCAGCACATCGCCGAACCGCAGGCGCACTTCGCTCAAACGCTCGGTAATGCGCTCGCCCGGACGGCTGACGGCGAGAAGATTGACGTCATAGCGCGCATAAAGCTCCAGCCGCTGCGCCGACAGATCGACAAGATGTGAGTTCTTGCCGATAACCGCCTCTACCACTTCGATATCGGTTGAGCCGCTCGTGTCTTTCGGGTCGCGATTTTCGGACAGGGTCAGCTTTCCGGCGCTGACAACTGTATCGAGCGCTTTCGGGTCGCCTTCCAGCATGACGATATCATCTTCGGCAAGCACCGTGTCGGGCAGGGGCGTGATGCGCCCTTCCTTGCGGATAATGGCCGTGACCATGGCCTCGCCTTCGGCAGGGCGGATAAGTTCGGATATTTGTTTGCCAACCAGCGGAGAGGATTTTGAAACGCGCGCTTCCGAAGCGTAGTTCTTGATCTTGATGGCTTCGTCGAGAGAAACATTTTCACGGGTGCGCTGTGGTACCAGCCAGTAGAAGCACACGAGATAGACAAGACCGACGGCGGCAAGAACTGCGCCAACGGGTGTGAAGTCGAACATGGTGAATGGTTCGCCGACCATTTCTCCACGAATGCGCGATACAACGATATTGGGCGAGGTGCCAACCTGCGTCATCAATCCGCCGAGCAGCGCGCCGAAGGCCATTGGCATCAGAAATGTGGAGGGCGAAACATTGGAGCGGCGGGCAAACTGAAAGGCGACCGGGATCATGATCGCCAGCGCCCCGACATTTTTCACGAAGGCGGAAAGGACCGTCACGATGGCGACCAGGACGGCGAGCTGCAATCGAACGCTGTTCATTTCCGGCAGAAACCGCTGCACGGCCAACTGCATCAAGCCGGAGCGCGCAACGCCCGCACTGACCACCAGTGCGCTGCCAACGATGATGACAATGTCGTCGCTAAAGCCAGTAAACGCTTTATCGAAGGGAACAACACCAACCGCGATGCCGAGCAAAAGTGCGCAAAGCGCCACAATGTCGTATCGAAACTTGCCCCAGATAAATGCCCCCATCATAAGTACGATCACAGCGAAGGATAGTATTTGTTGATGAGTCATTCAGTACGCGTTCCCAGAAATGAGAAAATTATTCCTTTTCTGTGTAACGCATAAAATTTCAAACGGAAATTGATTATTCGGGCGCCGTGAATGATGCGCGCTGCAAAAGCGAGAGTGCCTTGCGCTCCGGTTGTAGAGCGCAAGGCTGTTTCAATCAGTCGCCGATACGGCGGCCATCCGCGTCGAAAAGATGCACGTTCTGCGCTGAAGCGCCAACCTTCACAACTTCATCAATCGTGTGGCTGGAACGACCGGCCACGCGGAAGACCAGCGGCTTGCCATCGGACAGAGAGCCATGGATGAAGCTTTCCGCGCCGACCAGCTCAATCGCGTCGATGCGCACATCGGCATTGAAACCGTCTGCTGCCGGTTCCCCGGCTTCATGAATGCGCATGTCTTCCGGACGCACACCCAGCGTAAACTTGCCCGACGGGGCGGTGATGGCGCTCCCCGGCTGCCAGACTGTGCTTGCGCCGCCTTCCAGCAGGTTCATCGACGGAGAGCCAATGAAGGTCGCAACGAAGGTCGAGGCAGGCTTCTCGTAAAGCTCGATAGGCGTGCCGACCTGCTCGATATTCCCGGCATTCAGCACAACGAGACGATCAGCCATGGTCATGGCTTCCATCTGGTCGTGGGTCACATAGACACTGGTTGTGCCGAGCGAACGCTGCAAACGCTTGATCTCGACGCGCATCTGCACGCGCAGCTTGGCATCGAGATTGGAAAGCGGTTCATCGAAGAGGAATGCCGCCGGTTCACGCACAATAGCGCGACCCATGGCGACGCGCTGGCGCTGTCCGCCCGAAAGCTGGCGCGGCTTGCGATCGAGGAACTGTTCGATCTCCAGCGCCTTGGCGGCCTTGCCAATACGGCGTTCGATCTCGTCTTTCGGTGTTTTGCGGTTTTTCAAACCATAAGCGAGGTTGTCGCGAACTGTCATGTGCGGATAGAGCGCATAGTTCTGGAACACCATGGCGATGTCGCGCTCGGCTGGCTCGACATCGTTGACAACCCGGTCGCCAATGGCAATCGTGCCGCCGGTGATGCCTTCCAGACCGGCGATCATGCGCAGAAGCGTGGACTTGCCGCAGCCCGATGGGCCGACGAGAACGACGAATTCGCCATCCTGAATATCCAGTGAAACGCCTTTGATGACTTCAATACCGCCGCCATAGCTCTTGCGGACATTATCAAGAACGATCTTGCTCATTATTTTTCCGTTTCCACGAGACCTTTGACGAACCAGCGCTGCATCAGCACGACAACGAGGATCGGCGGGATGATGGCCAGAATTGCCGTTACCATGACATAGTTCCACGGGGTGGAAGCGTCGGCCCAATCGACCATGCGGCGCAGGCCGATGATGATGGTGTTCATTTTCGCATCATTGGTAACGAGCAGAGGCCAGAGATACTGGGTCCATCCGTAAATGAAGAGAATGACGAAGAGCGCCGCGATATTCGTCTTCGACAGGGGCAGGAGAATGTCGCGCATGAAGCGGAACGGTCCTGCATTATCGATGCGTGCGGCTTCGACCAGTTCTCCCGGAATGGTGAGGAAGAATTGCCGGAACAGGAATGTCGCGGTCGCCGATGCCATCAGCGGCAGTGTCAGCCCCGCATAGGTATCGATCAGACCAAGATAGACGATAACCTTGTAGGTCGGCAGGATGCGCACTTCGACCGGCAGCATCAGCGTCACAAAGATCATCCAGAAAAAGAACATGCGCAGCGGAAAGCGGAAGAAGACAATCGCAAAAGCCGACATGAACGAGATGATGATCTTGCCGATGGCAATCGCCATCGCCACGACGAACGAGTTCCACAGCAGCCTTTCAAGGCTGACGCCGACAACGCGCTCCACGCCGCCGAATATGGCTTCGTTATAGTTCTCGACAAGGTGATTGCCGGGCAGGAGCGATATTGGCGGACGGATGATTTCCGAAGAACTCATCGTCGAGGCGACGAAGGTGTAATAAATCGGAAAGGCGACGATGATGATCCCGAGGATCAGGATCAGATGACCGATCAGATTGGAGATGGGGCGTTTTTCGATCATGGCCGCCTCGCTCACGAATAATGCACGCGCTTCTCAACGAAGCGGAACTGGAAGGCAGTCAGGGCGATGACGATGGCCATCAGAATGACCGACTGGGCAGACGACGAGCCGAGGTTTAGATTGACGAAGCCGTCATTGTAAACCTTGTAGACCAGCGTTTCCGTGGCCTTAGCAGGCCCGCCCCCGGTGACAGCGTGGATGATGCCGAACGTGTCGAAGAAGGCATAGGTCGTGTTGACCACCAGCAGAAAGAACGAGGTGGGGGCCAGCAGCGGAAACACGATGGTCCAGAAGCGCCGCGCACCGCGCGCGCCGTCAATGGCTGCCGCTTCGATTAACGACTTAGGAATTGCCTGCAAGCCTGCGACAAAAAACAGAAAATTGTAGGAAATCTGTTTCCACGCGGCTGCGAAAACAACGAGACCCATGGCCTGATTGCCGTCGAGAAGCGGATCCCAGGCAACGCCATTGCGACGCAGGATATAGGCAAGCGTGCCCATGGCCGGGTTAAACATGAATAGCCAGAGCATACCGGCGACGGCAGGCGCCACCGCATAGGGCCAGATCAACAATGTGCGATAGAGGGTCTTGCCGCGTATAACGCGGTCAGCCGCAGTCGCCAGCAACAGGGCTGCGCCCATGGCGAGAAGCGCGGTCAGGACGTTGAAGACAATCGTGACCCTGAAGGAATGCAGATAGTTCGGGTCCGAAAGAACCGTGCTGAAATTTGCCAGTCCCACGAAAGTGGATTTCAGGCCGAATGCGTCTTCACGCATGAAGGACTGATAAATGGCCTGACTGGCTGGCCAGAAGAAGAACACCAGCGTCAACGCGATCTGCGGCGCCAGCAGGAAATAGGGTAAGATCTTGTTGGGAAACGTGACTTTCTGCACGGGCGATTTCCTTGCAGGAAACAAAGCCGCCCGCTCGATCATGAGCAGGCGGCATTGCTCGATTTAAAATTTATTGCGCGGCTGCGATCGCTTCGTTTCCGCGTTTGACGGCGTTTTCGAGCGCGGTCTTCGCGTCCTGCTTGCCACCGAGCATGGCTTCGAACTCTTCGTTCAAAATATCACGCACCTGCGGCAGGTTGACGAGGCGCACGCCCTTGGAGTTTTCGGTCGGCTCCTTGCCCATCATCTGAAGGATCGGCGTTTCGCGGCCCGGATTTTTTTCATAGAAATCCGACTTTTTGGTTTCTTCGTAAGCGGCCAGCGTTACCGGCAGATAACCGGACTTCTCGTGCAGCTTGACCTGAATCTTGGTCTGCGACAGGAAGTTGAAGAACTGTGCAATGCCCTTGTACTGATCGTCGCTGAGACCAGCGAAAACCCAAAGCGCGGCACCGCCGGGGATGGTGTTCTGCGGGCCATGACCTTCATAATAAGGCAACTGGCCAATACCGTAATTAATGCCGGATTTGACCACATCGCCGAGACCGCCGGACGATTCCGTCAGCATCGCGCATTCACCGGACGTGAAGAGCTGCTTTGCTTCCGAGGTGCGTCCGCCGTAACGGAATGCGCCATCCTTGGCGAGATCGGCAATCGACTGGAAGTGCTGGATGTAAAGCGGGGAGTTGATTTCCAGCTTCACATCGGTGCCGCCAAGGCCGTTTTCGTTGGTGCCGTAAGGAACGTTGTTCCAGGCTGCGAAGTTTTCGGTCTGGATCCAGGTCAGCCAGGTCGAGGTGAAGCCGCAAGGGGCGGCACCGCTCGTCTTGATCTTCTTTGCGGCTTCAAACACTTCCGGCCAGGTCTTTGGCGGGTTGTTTTCGTCCAGACCAGCCTTCTTGAAGGCATCCTTGTTGTAATAGAGGATCGGCGACGAGGAATTATACGGGAAGGACAGCATCGTGCCGTCCGGCTTGGAATAATAAGCGACGATACCCGGCAGATATTGCGACTTGTCGAACTTGAAGCCGCCCTTTTCCAGCACTTCGGCTGCCGGAACCACAGCGCCTTCAGCGCCCATCATCACGCCGCTGCCAGCGTCGAAGACCTGAAGAATTGCCGGCGGCTGCTTGGAACGGAACGCGGCGATGCCTGCGTTCAACGTTTCAGGGTAGCTGCCCTTGTAAACCGGGACGATCTTGTAATCGCTCTGGCTTTCATTGAACTCTTTGGTGAGTTCATTGATCATTTCGTTATTGGCGCCGGTCATGCCGTGCCACCAGGACAATTCGGTCTGGGCAAATGCCTGCGAACCGATGGAAAGAGCAAGAACGCCTGTGAGCGCGGAAGTCGTGATCAGACGGGTAAGCATGTTTCCTCCTCATGCTGAGTGGCTGCATTCAGGCTTAGCCGATCCCGGCGTGTCTGCTTTGCGCAACCCTGTTTTTATGTAGCGCTTATATGAATGCAATTTTTTGTGAAGGATCAACCTTCGATTTTCCCAATGCCAGAGTAAACTCGAAAATAGTAGTACTAAAAAAGAAAAAAATCGAAAGCCCCGCGAAAAATTGTGAACGGCTGTGGATTATTTCAGGGGCTCGACACCGAAGACGAGACAGTCAGGGCACAGTAGCGAAGACTGCAGCCGCTGTCTTGAACGAAAAAAAGGAGGCCTTGGAGGGCCTCCTCGATATCCTATTGAGATGTGTAGATTGGTTCAGCTGCTTATTCGCCCCAGGTGCGTTCAAGCACGTCAATCCAGTTTCCATGGGCGAGCTTGACGATGGAAGCATCGTCGTAGCCATGCGCACGGAAAGTCGCGATCACGCGCTGAAGATCGGCGGCGCTATGCAGGCTATTTGAGATCGTTGTGCCGTCAAAATCCGAACCCAGCGCAAGGTGATCGATGCCGATGCGATTGACGATATAATCCGCATGACGCACCAGTTCATTCAGATCGGTATTCGGGTCGCGCCTGCCATCCTCGCGCAGGAAGCCGACGCCGAAATTCAGGCCGACAAGACCGCCGGTATCGCGAATGGCGTCGAGCTGCCGGTCGGTCAGATTGCGGCTCTGCTGGCAAAGCGCATGGGCATTGGAATGCGATGCAACCAGCGGTGCATCGGACAGCGCTGCGATATCCCAGAACCCTTTTTCATTCATATGGGACAGATCGACCATAACCTTTAATTCATTGCAGGCGCGGATGAGCGCCTTGCCGTGATCGGTCAGGCCCGGTCCGATATCCGGCGATGACGGAAAGCGGAAGGGAATGCCATGGGCGAAAATATTGGGGCGGCTCCATACCGGACCGAGTGTTCTCAGGCCCGCCGCATGCAGCACATAAAGCGCGTCGAGGCTTTCATCGAAAGCTTCCACGCCTTCAATATGAAAGACGGAAGCGAAGATGCCCTTGGCGAATGCATCGCGAATGTCTGCGGCAGTCCGGCAGATGCGCACCTGTCCCATCGATTTGCGTTCGATATTTTGCAGGATTGCCGCCATGCCCAGTGTCGCCTTCATGGCGTCCGGCTGGCTTGGTGTCGGCAGATTACCATCGGCATCCAGCTCACGTGCAGGGGACGGAACATAGACTGCGCATAGTCCGCCGCCCAACCCACCTTTACGGGCACGGGGAAGGTCAATATGTCCGACGTCCTCACCTTCAAGGAACCGCTTTTCGGGGGTGGGCTTGTTGGAAGACCATAAACGCAGCAGAACGTCATTGTGCCCATCGAATACCGGAATCAGTTGTTCTGTCGCCATCTTGGGAGATTTCCTTCACGCTGATCGTTCAGTTCATGGGGGTAGTGGACCCGCAGACAGCAAATTGCAAACGAGTTTTCTGCAACATGTGTCGCATGTGACGCTGTCTGGCGGTCTTGCATGGACAAGAGAATCCGCTTTATCTGCAATCCGGCCACAATCGCTTGGAATGCCGCCCCCGATGTTTCTTGAAAAAGCATACATCCGGCATCCTGGATCGTGGAACAGCTCGGCGGCGGGGGAATGCGCACGCAGAGAGCGTTGAAATGCAAGAGCTGTCTGACGGAGATCTTATGTCAATGCATGCAGACTGGAACGCTGCCTCGCAGGCCGCGAAGGTCTATTCGAGAAGCTGGGCGAAAGACGAGCCCGGCGGCGTGATTATCGGTTTTGATCTGGACGGGGTCAAATTTGCCTATGCGGGCGGGCTGGAAAGCCTCGCAACGGGTGTTCCGTTTACGGCCAATACGGTCGTGCGCTATGCCTCAATCACCAAGCATTTATTCTGCGCCATGGTTTTGCGCCATAGCGATGTCATCAGCGTTGATGATCGCCTTGGCGACCATCTGCCCGAGCTGCAAAGCCCGCTGGCCGATGTGACTGTCGGCCGGGCGCTGGACATGACCAGCGGTCTGCCCGATGCGCGCGAATGCCTGACGCTGCTTGGCCTTTCCGTCTATACGCAGACCGAGGCGAACCAGCTTCTGGATTTTCTCGCATCGCTGACCCGGCTCAATTTCGAAGCAGGCAGCGAAATTTCCTATTCCAATACCGGCTATCGTCTGGTCGAAGCCGCATTGGAGCGCAAGGGTTTCCGCTTCCGCGATTTCATACAGTCTGAAGTTTCGGTGCCGCTCGGCCTGTCGATCGCTACGCCTGACCTCTGGAACGATCCCGTCAAGGGATTGGCGCCGGGGTACTGGAAGTCGGGTGATAAATGGCAATTGAGCGCTGCTGGTCTACACCTCTCCGCTTCTGGCTCTCTGGTTGGCAGCGGCATGGCATTGACCATATGGGCGCAAGCGCTGCTGGAGGGTGAGGGCGCCTATAAGGGATTGCTCGCCAGTCTATCTGCCGAGCGGAACCTGTCGAGCGGACGTCCGACAGGCTATGGTCTTGGCCTGCGCTGGAACGGGGTGGACGGCAAGGCATTTGTCGGGCATGGCGGTTCGCATCCCGGCTACAAAAGCTATTTTCTGCTCGATCCGCAGGAGAAAAGCGGCATGGTTGTCGTCTCCAACCGGGAAGACGCCAACACGTATAAAATCGCGCGGGACTGCATGGCTGCTCTGTACGGCTTGCAGCTACCCGATACCAGCTGCGCTATTCCCGATGGGCTTTACGTCGCGGAAACTGGCCCATTATGGCTCGAAATGCGCAATGGCGTCGCAAACTGTCTTGATGCGGAAGACACGTTGTACAATGTCGACGATGGCTGGTTCTCGTCGCTCTCGGCGTCGTCGCCGGTCAAGTTGCGCTGGACGGGCGAGGCGCTGGAAGGCGAAATCGGCTATGCTCCATGCCGCCTGAAACCGGCATCGGTGACGCCTGCCGGAAGAGAACTGGATGGCCACTGGCAGGCATCAGCCTATGGCGCCAGTTTCGACATCAAGGACGGGCATGTGATTTGGGGTATCGGCCCTACGCGTCGCGCGATGCCGCTGGAAGACATTGGCAATGGTCGGGCGCTTTTTACGTTGCAGGATGGCCCGTGGACGCGGCGCATATGTCTGCACCAACTCGACGATAATCGTCTGGAACTGGTTTTGAGCCGCAGCCGTATGATGGAATATCGCCGCTAACACAGGCAATGATTGGCGCAGATGCGGCGGAAGGGCGACCTTACCGCCGCATCTTGCATTATGATAACTTACTTGAATTGATTCAGGTGTGAACGGAGTTAGCGATGCTGGAACGGATGATCGATCAGGGCGTGGGCCGCGAGCCTGCCGATACCGTGCTGAAAGGTGGTCGCTTCTTCGATCTGGTCACTGGCGAACTCGTGGAAAGCGATATTGCGATCTGTGACGATCGCATCGTCGGCACGTTCGGCACCTATTCCGGCGAGCAGGAAATCGACATTACGGGACGCATTGTTGTTCCGGGTTTTATCGATACGCATCTGCATATCGAATCCTCGCATATCACGCCGCATGAATTCGATCGCTGCGTGTTGCCGCAAGGCGTGACGACGGTGATCTGCGACCCGCATGAAATCGCCAATGTTCTGGGCGCGGAAGGTATCAAATACTTTCTCGACAGCGCGCTGGAAACCGTGATGGACATTCGCGTTCAGCTGTCGAGCTGTGTGCCCGCCACCCATATGGAAACGGCAGGCGCGGAACTGCTGATCGGCGATCTTCTGCCCTTCGCGGATCATCCGAAGGTGATCGGTCTGGCCGAGTTCATGAATTTTCCAGGCGTTCTGGCCAAGGACCCGGAATGTATGGCCAAGCTGCAGGCTTTTCAGGGACGACACATCGACGGTCACGCACCGCTGCTGCGCGGCAAGGATCTGAACGGCTACATTTCTGTTGGAATTCGAACCGAGCACGAGGCTACAAGCGCGGAAGAAGCGCTGGAGAAAATGCGCAAGGGCATGCATGTTCTGGTCCGCGAAGGCTCGGTCTCCAAAGATCTCAAGGCGCTGATGCCGATTATCACGGAGCGCCATGCGCAGTTTTTGGCACTTTGCACCGACGACCGTAATCCGCTGGATATCGCGGATCAGGGTCATCTGGATTATCTGATCCGCACGGCGATTGCTGATGGCGTGTCGCCTTTGGCCATCTATCGTGTGGCCAGTGTTTCCGCGGCCCGTGCTTTTGGCCTGTTCGACCGCGGGCTGGTGGCCCCGGGACAGCGCGCCGATCTCGTTGTTGTGGACAGTCTGGAAGGTTGCCATGCCGAGATCGTTTTGTCGGCTGGACGCGTGGTTTCGGAAGACCTGTTTGCCCAGCGCAAGACAATCTCCGAAGTGGGGCGCAACAGCGTGAAGGCGCAGCGTGTTGGTGCCGCCAATTTCCGTTCGCATTCAAATAGCGGCAAGACGCGCGCCATCGGTATTATTCCGGGCAAGATCATCACCGAGAGCCTCGAATTCGAGCTGAAAGTCGGGCCGAAGGGCGTTGAGCAGGATCTGGAACAGGATGTCGTGAAAATCGCGGTGGTCGAGCGTCACGGCAAGAACGGCAATATCGCCACCGGTTTCGTGCATGGTTTCGGGCTGAAAGCAGGGGCCATTGCGTCGACTGTCAGCCATGATAGCCACAATATCTGTGTCGTCGGCACATCGGACGAAGATATCGCCGTCGCGGCTAACCGTCTTGGCGAAATCGAAGGCGGCTTCGTTGTCGTGCGGGATGGCAAGGTGCTGGCCGAGCTGCCTTTGCCGATTGCCGGGCTTATGAGCGACCAGCCTTACGAAGTGGTACGCGAGGAACTGCGGAAGCTGCGCCATGCGGCGGAAGAGCTGGGCTCTGTTCTCGAAGAACCGTTCCTGCAACTGGCTTTTGTCGCGCTGCCGGTGATTCCGCATCTGAAGATCACGGATCGCGGTCTGGTCGACGTGGACAAGTTCGAATTTGTCGGCAACTGAGCGCAAGCTCAGTTTCGCTGGCGAATTGTTGAACTCGGTTTGAAAAAGAGGTCCATAAAAGCAAAAATCCCGGACGATGCCGGGATTTTGAAAATGCCTGCTGGAAACTGGAGCGGGCGAAGGGATTCGAACCCTCGACCCCAACCTTGGCAAGGTTGTGCTCTACCCCTGAGCTACACCCGCTCGCGCCAGTTTCGACCTGAAAACGTTTCCGAAGAAAGTCGTTTCCGTCAGGCAGGCGGTATATGGACTAAGGCTTTTCGGAATGCAACAGGGAAATTACAATAAAATGTCTATTTTCGGAGATTGTCCAAAGTTCCGTTCGGGTGGTTACAGCTATCGGGCGCTTGGTCTATAAGCCTGTACGGAACAATTTGAATATTGAATAGAAATGGGTGGAATCATGGCCTTGTCGCCGAAGGAGCTTCTCGATCATCTGCAAAATCTCGGCATCGAGGTGACGACCGTTGAGCACCCGCCTTTGTTTACGGTTGCAGATTCCCAAGGGTTGCGCGGCGAAATTCCCGGCGGACACACGAAAAACCTGTTCCTGAAAGACAAGAAGGACAATTTCTTTCTCGTGACCGTGGAAGAGGATGCCGTGGTCGATCTGAAATCGATCCATCAGGTAATCGGTGCTGCAAGCCGCGTTTCGTTCGGTAAACCGGAGAAGCTGCTGGAATATCTGGGCGTCATTCCGGGATCGGTGACCGTCTTTGGCGCAATCAATGACCGCGATCACAATGTTCAGGTTATTATCGATGCAGATCTGATGAAATATGATGTCATCAACGGACACCCGCTGACCAATGAGGCGACCACCTCAATCCGCCGTGAAGACCTGATCACTTTTCTGAAATCGACCGGCCACGAACCGCGTATCCTTGCAGTATCAGAAGGTGCGAAGGCAGACGCAACGGTATAGACTACGCGTCTTGAAATCCGCCGGAACAGATACAAATTGATTGGCACGAACTGAAAGATCGACACCGGCTGTGATGCGGGGTGCATGAACGAGCCGGAAGATATGAGGAATATTCCATGACCAGCCAGAACAATCCTTACGCCAATGCGGGCGGCCAGATGACGGCAAATGTTTCTTTCGGTTCGGCGTCCGCGCCAGCAGGCGGATCGGACCTGATCAAGGATACGACGACAGCCGCATTTCAGACCGACGTTCTGGCCGAATCGCGCCAGCAGCCGGTTCTGGTCGATTTCTGGGCCCCTTGGTGCGGACCCTGCAAGCAGCTCACGCCGGTCATCGAAAAAGCCGTCAAGGAAGCAGGCGGCGCGGTCAAGCTGGTCAAGATGAACATTGACGATCATCCGTCCATTCCGGGCCAGCTCGGCATTCAGTCCATTCCGGCGGTCATCGCCTTCGTCAACGGCCAGCCGGTCGATGGCTTCATGGGGGCATTGCCGGAATCGAAGGTGAAGGAATTCATCGCCAAGATCGGCGGCCCGAGCGATCAGGAAAACGCGATTGCCGAGGCGATTACTGCCGCGCAGGAACTGCTTGAATCTGGCGATTACGTGCAGGCCGGCGACATTTTCAATTCGATCCTTCAGGCTGCACCCGACAATGTTGATGCGATTGTCGGTCTGGCATCCTGTGTTCTGGAATCGGGCGATGCGGAGCAGGCACGCGAAATTCTCGCAACCATTCCCGCCGACAAGCAGAATGTGGCATCGGTGCGCGCGCTTGAAGCCAAGCTGGCGCTTGCCGATCAGGTCAAGCTGATTGGTGATCCGGTTGCACTGGAAAAACGCCTTCAGGCCGATCCTCAGGATTATCAGGCGCGTTTTGATCTGGCGCAGGTGCGCAACGCGCAGGGCCGTCGCGAAGATGCTGCCAACGAATTGCTGACCATCATGAAGGCTGATCGCAGCTGGAACGAAGACGGTGCGCGCATGCAGCTGCTCCAGTTCTTCGAAGCATGGGGCAATACGGATCCGGCGACGCTTTCGGCACGCCGGAAACTGTCTTCGCTGCTGTTTTCGTAAGCGAGCCGAGCCGCGGGAAACAGGACTGTCGGCATGCTGCGCGCAACAATCGCGCGGAGCATTCCAAAGGAGGTTGCAATGCAAGTGGGTAATGCCCGTTACAGAACGGGTTCCGACATACCGGATCTGGTTCCGGTATTTCCGCTGAAAGGTGCACTGCTTTTGCCCGGCGGCCAGCTTCCGTTGAACATATTCGAGCCGCGTTATCTGGCGATGATTGAAAGCGCACTCGCCGGCAAGCGGATCATCGGTATGATCCAGCCGCAAATCGATGATGAAGACGACGACGAGACCGTCAACGAACTGGATGAAAGCCTGCGCCCGCCTCTGAGCAGTATTGGCTGCCTCGGTCGCATAACGACCTATGCGGAGACTGGCGATGGAAGATTGCTGATCACATTGCAGGGCATCTGTCGTTTCCGTGTGAAGGAAGAGGTCAATTGCCGCCAGCCTTATCGCCAGTGCCGCATCATGCCGTTTTTGACCGATCTGGAAGAGGTGCGCGATACGGCGGATATTGATCGCGAAGCGTTGCTGCGCGCCTTCCGGGATTATCTCGAAGCGCATAATCTGGAAGCCGACTGGGAGAGTATCGCCCGCGCCGGAAACGAGACACTCGTCAATGCGCTGTCGATCATGTCGCCCTTTGGCCCTGCGGAAAAACAGGCGCTGCTGGAGGCGCCCGATCTCAAGACACGCGCTGCGACGCTTATCGCCATTACGGAAATGGTGCTGGCGAGAGTAAAAGACGACGATTACGGATCGCGCCTGCAATGATCCGGAGGATATGAAATGGTGAATGAAACAACCGATACCGGCAGCATTGATGTGCGCCTTCTTGAGCTGCTTGTCTGTCCGCTGACCAAGGGGCCGCTGGAATATGACGCAGAGCATAGCGAGCTGATTTCACGCAAGGCAAAGCTTGCCTATCCGGTGCGTGGCGGCATTCCGATCATGCTGCCATCGGAAGCACGGACACTGGTGGACTGACCGTCCCGTTGGTTATTTAATTTCTGCACAGGCCCTGATCTTTTTCATAAGTTTCATGCCTGCTGATTGTTGCCTGCCACGCAACAGGGCTCTATAACCCTCCCGGAACTTTGAAAAACAATTTCGGAAGACGCCCGGTTTTTCGTGATTGTGCATTGAAAAACAGAGGCTTGGCATTATGGCAACCAGAAAACTTCTTCTCCTGCCCGGCGATGGCATCGGTCCCGAGGCCATGGCGGAAGTCCGCAAGATCATCGCTTACCTCAATTCGGACCTCAAGCTCGGCTTTGAAACCGAGGAAGGTCTGGTTGGCGGCTGCGCTTTTGACGCGCATGGTCAGGCGATTTCGGATGCCGATATGGAGAAGGCGCTGGCTGCTGATGCCACGCTGTTTGGCGCTGTTGGCGGCCCGAAGTGGGATAGCGTGCCTTATGAAGTGCGCCCGGAAGCTGGTCTTCTGCGCCTGCGTAAGGACATGCAGCTTTACGCAAACTTGCGTCCGGCTATCTGCTACCCGGCGCTCGCGCATTCCTCTTCGCTGAAGCCGGAAGTGATCGAAGGCCTCGACATTCTGATTCTGCGCGAACTAACCGGTGGTGTTTACTTTGGCGAGCCGAAGGAAATCATCGATCTTGGCAATGGTCAGAAGCGCGGCATCGACACGCAGGTTTATGATACCTACGAAATCGAACGCATCACCGATGTGGCTTTCGAGCTGGCGCGCACGCGCCGGAACAAGGTTACCTCGATGGAAAAGCGCAATGTGATGAAGTCGGGCGTGCTCTGGAATCAGGTCGTCACCGCGCGTCACAAGGAAAAGCATTCCGACGTGGAACTGGAGCATATGCTGGCCGATGCTGGCGGCATGCAGCTCGTTCGCTGGCCGAAGCAGTTCGACGTCATCGTGACCGACAACCTGTTCGGCGACATGCTCTCGGACGTTGCTGCCATGCTGACCGGTTCGCTCGGCATGCTGCCATCGGCTTCGCTCGGCGCAGTTGATGCCAAGACCGGCAAGCGCAAGGCGCTTTACGAGCCGGTCCACGGTTCGGCTCCGGATATCGCTGGCAAGGGCATTGCAAATCCGATCGCCATGATCGCTTCGCTTGCGATGTGCCTGCGTTATTCGTTCAATCTGGTGGCCGAAGCTGATCGTCTGGAAGCTGCGATTGCCGGTGTTCTCGACGATGGCATCCGTACGGCGGACATCTGGTCGGAAGGCACGACCAAGGTTGGCACCACCGAAATGGGTGATGCGATCCTCGCCAAGTTCAAGGCGCTTTCGGCTTAATCACCAGCCGATAAGATGCTAATTGGAAAGCCCGCTGGACAATACCGGCGGGCTTTTCTTTTCGGAAATAGATGCCCGATTTGAGGCTGTAATTTCCGGATAGACGGATAAGAATGCGTGTCATGTTGTTCACGCTCCCAAACCAAGACAAACTTTACGATGCGTTGTTGGCCCGCGATGCCTCTTATGAGGGCAGGGCCTATGTTGGTGTCGTCTCGACCGGCATTTTTTGCCGCCTGACTTGCCCTGCGCGGAAACCGCGCCGGGAAAACTGCCGCTTTTTCGCTTCCGTTGCTGAATGCATGGCGGATGGCTTTCGCGCCTGCAAAAGGTGTCATCCGTTGCAACCCGCAGCTGAAGCGGAGCCTTCCATCAAGAGGCTGCTCGACGCTTTGGAGGACGATCCCGAACGCCGCTGGAGCGAGGACGATGTCGCGCGGATGGGGCTTGACCTCTCCACAGTGCGGCGCAGCTTCCGACGGCACTTTGGTATGACATTTCTGGAAATGGCGCGGCAGGAACGCCTGCGCCATGGCTTTCAGGCCTTGGCTGACGGAGGCCGGGTCATCGACGCACAGATCGATGCTGGTTTTGAATCGCCGGAAGCGTTTCGTAGCGCCTTTGCCCGCATTCTCGGTCTTCCACCGGCAAAATTGCGCGGTGACGGCCTGTTGCGCGCCGATTGGATCAAGTCGCCGCTCGGTACGATGATCGCCATTTGCGATGCGAAAAATCTGCATCTGCTGGAATTTGCAGACCGTAAGGCGCTCTCCGCCGAGTTGAAAAAACTTTATGCCACCTGCCGCGGCGATATCGGCATCGGCCGCTTCGGCACGCATGATCTGGTCGAGCGACAGCTGAACGCGTTCTTTGAAGGCAAGTCACCGACGTTCGATTTGCCGATGGTGTTACATGGCAGCGCTTTCACACAGGCCGTGTGGCGCGAACTTCAGATGATTGGGGCAGGGGAAACGCGCAGCTATAGCGAGCTTGCACAGGCTATCGACAAACCGCTCGCCGTCAGGGCGGTTGCGCGTGCCAACGGGGCGAACCAGATTGCCATTATCATCCCGTGTCATCGGGTGATCGGTGCCGATGGCTCTTTGACCGGTTATGGCGGTGGTCTCTGGCGCAAACAGAAACTGATTGAAATCGAAGCGCAATATCGCTGAAATTCTATATGCAGACGCAAAAACGCCGCCCTTTCGGGGCGGCGTTTCGCATTGCTGTTGTCGCAGGACTAGTCGAGCTTGTGCAGGTCGACGCCCTTGGTTTCCTTGACGAAGATCATGCCAATCACGAAGGTGATGGAAGCGATGACGATCGGGTACCAGAGGCCATAGTAAATGTCGCCCTTGGCCGCGCTGAGTGCGAACACGCCAGCCGGAAGCAGGCCGCCGAACCAACCGTTGCCGATATGATAAGGCAGCGACATGCCGGTGTAGCGGATGCGGGTCGGGAACATTTCCACCAGGATTGCAGCAATCGGACCGTAGACCATCGTCACATAGATGACGAGGATGGTCAGGATCGCAATTGTCATGATCCAGTTCACCTTGGCGGGGTCTGCCACCATCTTGAATGCGCCTGCATTCGGGATGGTGTAGACGGCCTGATCGGCGCTGACGCCGAGGCCTTCGGCTTCAGTCTGGGTCAGGAGCTTCTGCTTCACCAGATCGGCAGCAGGAACCATTGCCTTGTCGCCAGCGCGGACGGCATCAGCATTGAGCTGGAGTTCCGGATTGGCTGTCAGGAAGGCGTCAAGCTTGCTGTCTGGCACCTTTGCAGGATCGCGCACCAGTGGGAAGCCTGCCTTCTGGAGAGCGAGGTTTACGCCATGGGCCAGTTCAGACTGCTTGGCGGCTGCACCAGCACCAGCCTGGTTAGCATCGAAGGACGTGATCGTTGCATCGCCGATGGTGACGGTTGCAGGCGTGCCAGCCGCAGCGGTCTGCACGACCTCATAAGGCACCGAGCTTTTTGCGAGGAAGCTGGTCGCGACATCGCAGGAGCTGGTGAACTTGGACGTGCCCGTGGCGTTGAACTGGAAGTTACAATCGCCAGGTGCCGCAGTGACAGTTGCCTTGATGGTCTGTTCAGCCTGTGCCAGAGCCGGATTGGCGGCATTGGTCAGAGCCTTGAACAGCGGGAAGTAGGTCACGGCAGCCAGAAGCAGACCGGCCATGATGATCGGCTTGCGACCGATCTTGTCCGACAGCCAGCCAAAGAAGACGAAACCGCCGGTGCCGAGCAGAAGGGCGATGGCCACCATGATATTGGCCGACTGGTTTTCCACCTTCAATACGTTTTGAAGGAAGAACAGCGCATAGAATTGGCCGCAATACCAAACCACGGCCTGACCGGCGGTGAGGCCGAACAGCGCGATAAGCGCGATCTTGGCATTCTTCCACTGACCGAAAGCTTCGGAAAGCGGCGCCTTCGAGGTCTTGCCTTCTTCCTTCATGCGCTTGAACGCAGGCGACTCGCTCATCTGCATGCGGATCCAGACGGAAATGCCGAGCAGAAGGATCGAGACGAGGAAAGGAATACGCCAGCCCCAGGCTGCGAAGGCTTCCTTGCTCATGACCGTCTGAATGCCGAGGATGACCAGCAGCGACAGGAACAGACCGAGCGTTGCAGTTGTCTGAATCCACGAGGTGAAGAAGCCGCGACGATTATTCGGCGCGTGTTCCGCGACATACGTCGCCGCGCCGCCATATTCGCCGCCAAGCGCGAGACCCTGAAGCATACGCAGCGCGATCAGGATGATCGGGGCCAGAATGCCGAGTGTCGACGAGCCGGGCAGAAGACCGACCAGAAAGGTCGATGCGCCCATGATGACGATGGTCACGAGGAAGGTATATTTGCGTCCGACGAGATCGCCAAGGCGACCGAAGACAAGCGCACCGAACGGGCGCACCAGAAAGCCCGCTGCAAAAGCCAGCAGAACGAAGATATTGCGCGTTGCTTCTGGATATTCGTTGAAAAAGGCTGCGCCGATAAAGGAAGCGAGCGTTCCGTAAAGATAAAAGTCGTACCATTCAAAAACGGTACCAAGCGACGATGCAAAGATGACTTTGCGTTCTTCGCCCGTCATTTTCTGCGTGCCGACGTCGGCACTTGACGAGACTGCCATTAATCTGTCCTCCCAAACAGAGCCCATGATGGGTAATGCAAGACTGCGCTTCATTCGCCGTGCAAATGGAACCAGTCTGATGCGCCAACTTGTCTCCCAACAAGAGGGCGCTCTCCTCACCAAATTATGATGAACCTAAAAAGGAGATTCGGGCAGTAGTCTTTAGTATGAGACAAAAACGACAGCTTGACGCCGGTCACGGTTACTTGCGGCGCAAAAAAATACAGGGCGGGAGCGGTGGAGAATTGACTCCATTTATAAAGCGCGTAAAAGCAATCCCGAACGAAGGAGAAATCGCGTGGATCGCGTTACCGTAGCGTCAGTTTCGTCTGGAACTGCCGGCATCATTGCCGGGGCAGCGCGCATGCCTTCGATTACCAAAAAACTCACGGCCATCACTAAAACGACCACGAAAACGGTCTGATTCCCTTGGCCTGCTCGCCCTCTCCCCGGGTCTGGCCCGGGGACGGATAACCCGCGTGGCCTGCGGGGTTCCGGATCTGGAAGCGGAGAGGGACAGGAGACGAAAAATGGGTTTCAAGGTAGCAGTTGTCGGCGCCACCGGTAATGTCGGGCGCGAAATGCTTAATATTCTCGAAGAACGCGGTTTCCCGGCTGATGAAGTTGTTGCGCTCGCATCGCGCCGCAGTCAGGGTACGGAAGTGTCCTATGGCGACAAGACGCTGAAGGTTCGCGCGCTCGACACTTACGATTTCTCCGATACGGACATCTGCCTGATGTCGGCTGGCGGTACGATTTCGCAGGAATGGTCGCCAAAGATCGGCAAGCAGGGCTGCGTCGTCATCGATAATTCGTCGGCCTGGCGTTATGACATGGACGTGCCGCTGATCGTGCCGGAAGTCAATCCGGACGCCATCACGGGTTTCACCAAGAAGAACATCATTGCCAACCCGAACTGCTCGACCGCGCAGCTCGTCGTTGCTCTGAAGCCGCTGCATGACGCTGCCAAGATCAAGCGCGTCGTCGTTTCGACCTACCAGTCGGTTTCTGGCGCGGGCAAGGAAGGCATGGACGAACTGTTCGAACAGTCGCGCGCTGTTTTCGTGGCCGATCCTGTCACGGCGAAGAAGTTCACCAAGCGTATCGCGTTCAACGTGATCCCGCATATCGATGTCTTCATGGAAGACGGCTACACCAAGGAAGAATGGAAGATGGTGGCCGAAACCAAGAAGATGCTTGATCCGAAGATCAAGCTGACGGCAACCGCAGTTCGCGTTCCGGTCTTCATTGGTCATTCTGAAGCTGTGAACATCGAATTCGAAAACCCGCTTTCGCCGGAAGAAGCCCGTGAAATCCTGCGCGAAGCGCCGGGTTGCCAGGTTATCGATAAGCGCGAAGACGGCGGCTACATCACGCCATATGAATCCGCTGGCGAAGACGCGACCTATATCAGCCGTATCCGTGAAGACATCACGGTTGAAAACGGTCTGGCCATGTGGATTGTTTCGGACAATCTGCGCAAGGGCGCAGCGCTCAACACGATCCAGATCGCAGAGCTGCTCGTCGCTCGCGACCTGATCAAGCCGAAGGCACTTGCTGCCTGATAGCCCTGCTATCTTGTGAAATGCGAAAGCGCCGGGATACCGGCGCTTTTCTTTTAGGGTGATGTGTTAGCGCTCCACGCTGTCGGCCAGATTGCTGCGAATGTCGAGCAGGCGGCTGCGCAGCTCCTTCAGGTCATCGACCGGCTGACCGAGTGCACAGAAGATCTGATCCGGCACAGCCTCAGCCGCCTTGTGCAACGCGAGGCCTTCCTCGGTGAGTGTGATGCGCACTTGCCGTTCATCCCGTGGGTCGCGGCGGCGCGTGATGCGGCCTGCCGTTTCCAGCCTTTTCAGAAGCGGCGTCAGGGTGCCGGAATCGAGATTGAGCTTCGCGCCAATTTCCGAAACGGTCTGATCGTCCTTTTCCCAAAGCACCAGCATCACCAGAAACTGCGGATAGGTCAGGTCCAGTTTGCTCAGGATCGGCTGGTAGGCGCGCGTCAGGGCGTTCGCGGTCGAATAGATCGCAAAGCAGACCATGTTTGAGAGTTTGAGAAATGAGTCCTGTGTCATACGCCAATTCCTTCAAACGCCGTTTTCGCGCTTAGCTTTCTTATCATAAGTCATGCGCAATTGCATTGTGCATCACATAATTGTGAGAAATGGTTTCGCAAAATTAGATTGCGCGCAATTCAATTTTCGATAGCTTGTGCTTGAAGATGAATTCAACTGAAGGAGAAACCGAATGCCTATTCTGTACACCACCCAGTCGACAGCAACCGGCGGACGCACCGGCAGCGCCAAGACCGTAGATGGACGCCTCAGTGTCGTGCTCGATACGCCGAAGGAGCTCGGCGGTCAGGGCGGCGAGGGCACCAATCCTGAGCAGCTTTTCGCATCTGGTTATGCAGCATGCTTCCTTGGCGCGTTGAAGTTCGTGGCTTCGAAGGAAAAGGTTGCCATTGCAGCCGACAGCACGGTCACGGCCACTGTCGGTATCGGTCCGCGCGAAGATGGCACTGGTTTCGGCCTTGATGTTGCGCTTGAAGTGACGCTTCCGGGTGTCGAAAAGGCAAAAGCGGAAGAGCTGGTGCAGGCTGCTCACATCGTTTGCCCCTATTCGCATGCCACGCGCGGCAATATCGACGTGCGTTTGAGCGTCGCCTGACGCCAAACAAAAAGGCGCCCGATGAGGGCGCCTTGGTTTCGAAAGAGCGGACGATTAAGTTATTGAAGAATAACTGTTAATCGTCCGTCTTTCGACAAATTGATACGTTCCAATAC